>NZ_JAUNHR010000001.1:0-69538 GCF_030523875.1 Micrococcus sp.
CCATGGCCGCGAAGATGTACCACTGGATCGCGTAGGACAGGTGCGGGCCCTCGTCGAGGGTGGGCTCCACGAGCGCGCTCGGCGTGGTGTCCGCGGCGGGGGTCTCCTCGACCATCAGGCCGTACGCGGTGCCCGCCACCGGCCCGTCCACGAGACCGCCGATCTGGGCCAGGTCGATCGAGGGCACCTGCCCGTCCGGGGCGTCCCGGTCCAGGGCGGGCTCGCCGGGCTTGACGCGCACCACCACCTCGCGGGCGTCTGGGTGCGGGGCGGGGATCGTGTCGGGCCGGCCCGGCTGGGAGCCGATGGGCAGCCAGCCGCGGTCCACGACCACCACCGGCCCCTCCTGGGTGCGGAACGGCACGAGCACCTCGTAGCCGGGGCGCCCGGCGCGCGGCCGGTTGCGCACCACGAGGGTCTGCTCCTCGACGTACTCGCCCCTCAGCGTCACGGGGGTCCACTCGTCGTCGCTGTCGACGGCGGTGAACATCCCGGACGCCTGCGCGAAGGGGACCGGCTCGTCGTCGTAGTTCTCCAGGACCCGGTTGACCTGGTGCATGACCTCCACTCGCCGGTCCCACTGCCACTGGGCCAGCCCATGGCACAGGAGGGCGAAGAGGATGCACACCACGAACCCGAAGATCCAGCCCGGGCTGAGCACGAAGCCGAAGCGCAGCGGCGGCAGGTCCGTCGGGGCCTCCTCGACGACGGGCGTGGGGGCGGGGCTCATGCGGGGTCCTCCCGGGGGGTCGGGGCGCCCAGCGCGGCGACGTCCCGCAGGAAGCCGCGCGAGGCGAGGAAGTCGTCCAGGTGCGCGCGGTGCTCCTCGCACGCGGTCCAGGTCTTCACCCGGTCCGGGGCGTGCACGCGCGGGTTGTTCCAGTGCAGGGCCCACACCGCCGGGGCGGTGCAGCCGCGGCGGGAGCAGACGGGGGCGCCGTCCGGCGTGGCGGCCTCCGCGGAGGGGCGGGCGGCGGGCACGGAGGGGGAGGCCGGGTCGTGGCCGGCGGCCAGGGCGCCCAGCAGGTCGGGGCCGGTCACGCGACGCCCCCGGGCCGGGCGGCGGGCAGGGCACGACGCGCGGCGGGGTCGTCCTCGTCCACCACCTCGCCCACCAGCACCACAGGCTCGGCGGGGGCGGCGGCCGCACGGGACGGCTCCGCCGCGAGCGCGGGGCGGGCCGGCGCGGTGGGGCGGATCTGCCCGGCGGCGTGGGGGCCGGCGTTGTTCACGCGCACCACGGCGACGTAGGGCAGGATCACGGCGCCGGCGATGAACACCAGCTGCCACCACCCGTGGGTGAACAGGGCGGCGATGAAGCAGGCCGTGCGGACGGCCATCTGCACGACGTAGACGCGCATGCGGGCCTGGCGGTCCTCGCTGCGCGGTGCGGCCGCGGTGGTCACGCCCTGGACGTCCGGGGCGCGGCGCGCGCCGCGGCCCGTGGGCGTCCCGGGGTCGGCGGTGGTCATCGGACTGCTCCTCACCGGGGGTGTCGGGTGCCCTCCACGGCGGTGCGCCGTGCGTAGAGTGTGCTGCATCGGCGGACGCACGAGAGGAGATCCGGTGAGGATCGCCGTCGTCGCCCGTTGACCCTCCAGTCTAGTCCCGAGCAGCGAAGGTGGTCGTCATGGCCGAGCAGTCCGCGTCCGAGTCCCAGGGCCGCAGCGTCCTCGTCACGGGAGGCAACCGGGGCATCGGGCTGGCCGTCGCCGAGGCCTTCCTCGCCGCGGGCGACCGGGTGGCCGTGACCTCGCGCTCCGGGGAGGGCGGCCCCGAGGGTGCGCTGACCGTGGCGGCCGATGTGACCGACGCCGCCTCCGTGGACGCCGCGTTCCGTCAGGTGGAGGAGGCGCACGGCCCGGTGGAGGTGCTCGTGGCCAACGCGGGCATCACCCACGACCAGCTGCTGCTGCGCATGACCGAGGAGGACTTCACCTCGGTGGTGGACACCAACCTCACGGGCTCCTTCCGCGTGGTGCAGCGCGCCACCAAGGGCATGATGCGCCTCAAGCGCGGGCGGATCGTGCTGGTCTCCTCCGTGGTGGGCCTGCTGGGCTCGCCGGGCCAGGTGAACTACGCCGCGTCGAAGTCCGGCCTCGTGGGCATGGCCCGCTCCATCACCCGCGAGCTCGGGGCGCGCGGGGTGACCGCCAACGTGGTGGCCCCCGGCTACATCGACACCGAGATGACCCGGGCCCTGGACGAGGACCTGAAGAAGCAGTACAAGAAGTCCATCCCGGCCGGCCGCTTCGCCGATCCGGCGGAGGTGGCCGGCGTCGTGCGCTGGCTCGCCTCGGACGAGGCCGCATACGTCTCCGGGGCCGTGATCCCCGTGGACGGCGGCCTCGGCATGGGCCACTGACCCCGCACCCCGCACCATCGACCAGCACCCCTGCCGCAGGAGGCACCCATGACCGAGAACACCACCCAGGACCTCGCCGGCAAGGGCGTCGTCGTCACCGGCTCGTCCCGCGGGATCGGGGCGGAGACCGCCGCGCTGCTGGCCGCCCGCGGCGCCGGCGTCGTCGTGAACTACCGCCAGAAGGCGCCCCGGGCGAACAGGGTGGTCCAGGGCATCGAGGCGGCCGGCGGCCGTGCGGTGGCCGTGGGCGGGGACGTGACGCAGGCGGAGGACCGCGCCGCGCTGCTCGACGCCGCCGTGGAGCACTTCGGCTCCCTGGACGTGCTCGTGCTCAACGCCTCCGGCGGCATGGAGTCCCAGTTCGGCGAGGACTACGCCATGACCCTCAACCGGGACGCGCAGGCCGCGCTGGCCGACGCCGCCCTCGAGCGGATGTCCGCTGGCGGGCAGATCGTGTTCGTCACCTCCCACCAGGCGCACTTCATCGACGAGGTCCCCACGATGGACTCGTACGAGCCCGTGGCGCGCTCCAAGCGCGCCGGCGAGGACGCCCTGCGCGAGCGCATCCCGGCGTTCACCGAGAAGGGCGTGGGCTTCGCCGTGGTCTCGGGCGACATGATCGAGGGCACCATCACCGCCACCCTGCTGAACCGCGCCGAGCCGGGGGCCATCGAGGCCCGCCGCGAGGCCGCGGGGAAGCTGTACACCGTGGAGGAGTTCGCCGCCGAGGTGGCGGCCCTCGTGGGCCGGACGGACCTCGAGGTCGGGCACACCGAGCTGGTCGGCGGCGCGCAGGACTTCCTGGCCCGCCAGCAGGGCTGAGCCCGCCGCGTACGCTCCCTCTCCGGGGGGTTGTGGTCACGACGCGCCGTACGCTCGCCCCGCGACGCGGCGCGTCGTGACCACAGGCGTCTGTGGCCTGGCGGTCAGAGGCCCAGCAGCCAGCGCACCGGCGTCAGGGACGGCACGTCCAGCTCGACGTCCGCGTGCTCGCGCAGCGCCGGCTTGGCGCACAGGGCCACGCCGCAGCCGGCCGCGGCCAGCAGGTCGATGTCGTTGGCGCCGTCGCCGAGGGCCACGGCCTGCTCCGGGGTGGTCCCGGCCTCCTGCGCCCAGTGGCGCAGCATCCGCGCCTTGGCCGCCCGGTCCACCACGTGGCCGACGATCCGCCCCGTCAGGCGCCCGTCGATCACCTCGAGCGTGTTGGCCGCCCAGGCGTGCAGGCCCCACCGCTCGGCCAGGGGCTCCAGCACCTGGGTGAAGCCGCCGGAGACGGCGCACACCCGCCCGCCCGCGCCGGACACGGCCGCCACGAGCTCCACGGCCCCATGGGTCGGCTCCACCGTCGCGACGACGTCGTCCACCACCGACGCCGGCAGGCCCGCCAGGGTCTCCACGCGCGCGTGGAGGGACTGGGCGAAGTCGAGCTCGCCGCGCATCGCCCGCTCGGTGACGGCCGCGACCTCCGCCTCCCGCCCGGCGTGGGCGGCCAGCAGCTCGATGACCTCCTGACGGATCAGGGTCGAGTCCACGTCCGTGACCACGAGGGGCGCGGACGCGTCGGCCAGCGGACCCGGCAGGACGGCCGCGGCCCAGCCCTCCGGCGCGGCGACCTCCTCCGCCCCGCGCCAGCGCCAGCCCTCGAGCACGCTGCCGTCCGGGCCCTCGGCGTGCAGGGCCTCGGCCTCGGCCGGGACGGCGGCGGGACGGTCCGCCCCCGGCGCGGCGGCGTCGGCGGGGGAGAGGGCGCGGTGGATCAGGCGGCGGGGCTGGCTCATGCCCCGATGGTAGGGGTGGCCTCCTCCTCGATCGGGCACATGGCGCGGGTGCACGCGTCCCCGCCCCGCACTAGGCTGGCCGCCATGACCGCGCCCCACGATGCCGCCCGCCCCTCGCCCGCCGCGTTCGAGGACCCCTTCACGCCCGACGAGGACGCGGTCCTGCAGCTGCACGGGGTGACGGTGCGCCGCGGCGCCAAGGACATCCTGGCCGGCGTCGACTGGACGGTGCGCGCGGGGGAGCGGTGGGTCGTGATGGGCCCGAACGGGGCCGGCAAGTCCACGCTCCTGCAGATCGCGGCCTCCCGGATGTTCCCGACCTCCGGCGAGGTGGGCATCCTCGACGAGGTGCTCGGCGCCGTCGACGTGTTCGAGCTGCGCCCGCGCATCGGCCTGTCCTCCGCGCTGCTGGCGAACCAGGTGCGCGAGGAGGAGACCGTGCAGGACGCCGTGATCACCGCCTCCTACGGCATGACCGGCCGCTGGCGCGAGGAGTACGAGCTGGAGGACCGTGCCCGCGCGCTCGGCCTGGTCTCCGAGTGGGGCCTGGCCCGCCTGGCGCACCGCCGGTTCGGGACCCTCTCCGAGGGCGAGCGCAAGCGCGTGCTGATCGCCCGCGCCCTCATGACGGACCCCGAGCTGCTGCTGCTGGACGAGCCCGCCGCAGGCCTGGACCTGGCCGGCCGCGAGGCGCTCGTGGCGCAGCTGAGCGCCCTGGCCGAGGACGAGGCCGCCCCCGCCACCGTGCTGGTCACCCACCACGTGGAGGAGGTCCCCCCGGGCTTCACCCACGCCCTCCTCCTGAGCGAGGGCGCCGTGGTCTCCGCCGGCCCGCTCGAGGAGACCCTGACCTCCGAGCGGCTGTCCGAGGCGTTCGGCGTCGCCCTGAAGGCGACCCGCACGGACGGCCGCTACACCGCCGTCGCCGCGTGAGCACGCTGCTCACGTCCCAGGTCCTGGGCATGGACCTGTGGCAGGTCCTGCTGGTCCTGATCGCCGGGTTCTGGGCGGGGACGATCAACTCGATCATCGGCTCCGGCACGCTGGTGACCTTCCCGACCCTCGTGGCCGTGGGCTTCCCGCCGGTCACCGCGCAGGTCTCCAACGCGATGGGCCTGGTGGCCTCCGGGTTCTCCGGCACGTACGGCTACCGCCGCGAGCTCGGCCAGTCCCGGGCCCTGCTGCCCCGGCTGACGCTCGCCTCCTTCCTGGGCGCGGTCATCGGGGCGGGCCTGCTCACCGTCCTGCCGCCTGCGGTGTTCGGGTACGCGGCGCCGGTGCTGCTGGTGCTGGCCCTGACCATCGTGGTGCTGCAGCCGCGCATCCAGGCCTGGGTGCGCCGTCGCTCGGCCGACGGCGGCGAGGTCCCCGGCGCCGACTCGCCCGTCCCCGTGGGGCCGGCGTCCCCGGCGCTGTGGGCGCTCGTGTTCCTCACCGGCATCTACGGCGGGTACTTCGTGGCCGCGCAGGGCGTGATGCTCATGGCGATCTTCGGCGTGATGCTGGTGGGCGGCACGCTCGTGCACGCCAACGCGGTGAAGACCTGGCTTTCCCTCGTGGTGAACCTGACCGCCGCCGTGTTCTACCTGCTCTTCGCGTTCGACCGGATCGACTGGCGGGCCGTGGCCCTGATCGCCGTGTCCTCCCTGGTGGGCGGCTCGGTGGGCGCGCGGATCGGCCGGCGGATCTCCCCGACCGCGCTGCGCGTGACCATCGTGCTCGTGGGCCTCGCCGGGCTGGCCGTGATGGTCGCCCGCCAGGTTGGCGCGTGAGCGGGACCGCCCCGGGCCCGGCGGGGGAGCCCGCCCCGTTCCCCGGCGAGGTGCGGCTGCGCACGACGGCGGACCTCGCCGACCCGCGTCTGGCCCCCTACACCACGCTCACCGACGCGGCCCTGCGTCGGGACGCGGACGCGGCCCACGGCGTCTTCCTCGCCGAGTCCTCGCCCGTGGTGCGTCGCGCTCTCGACGCCGGCCACACGCCGCGGTCCTTCCTGCTGGGGGACCGGTACCGCGAGTCCTTCGCGGACGTGCTCGCCGCGCACCCCTCCGTGCCCGTGTTCACCGGCCCGGACGAGGTGCTCACCGCCCTGACCGGGTTCCATCTGCACCGCGGCGCGCTGGCCGCGATGGACCGCCCGGCCCCGCGCCCCGTGACCGATGTCCTGGCGGGCGTGCGCCGCGTACTGATCGCGGAGGACCTCGTGGACCACACCAACCTCGGCGCGGTGGTGCGCTCCGCCGTCGCCCTGGGCTGGGACGCCCTACTGCTGACCCCGCGGGCGGCCGACCCGCTGTACCGGCGGGCGATCCGCGTGTCGATGGGGACCGTGTTCCGCCTGCCCTGGGCGCGCACCGCGGGTCCGCTCGAGGACGTGGTCCCGGTCCTGCGGGAGGCCGGGTTCGCGACGGCCGCCCTGGAGGTGACGGACCGCGCCGTGGGCCTGGACGCCCCCGAGCTGGAGCCGATCCGCAGCGCGGACCGCCTTGCCCTCGTGCTGGGCCAGGAGGGACCGGGCGTGCGGCCGGAGACGCTGGCCGGCGTCGACGCCCACGTGGTGATCCCCATGCCGGAGGGCGTGGACTCCCTCAACGTGGCGGCCGCCGCGGCCGTGGCCCTGTGGGAGCTGCGGGCACGCCGCGCCGATCGATGACGGGCAGGGCCCATGCGGTAGAGTGGGCCGCTGGCCCGCCCGACGGCGGCGCCTCCCAGACCACCTCTCGCGCCCCTGGTCCCAATCAGGCGGCTGGAACGAAGGACACACCATGAAGACCGAGATCCACCCGGACTACCGCTACGTCATCTTCAACGACCTCGCCTCCGGTGAGAAGATCCTCACCCGCACCACCGCGAACTCCTCGAAGACCGCCACGTGGGAGGACGGGAACGAGTACCCGATCATCGACGTCGAGATCTCGGCCGCCTCGCACCCGTTCTACACGGGCAAGCAGCGCATCATGGACACCGCCGGCCGCGTCGAGCGCTTCAACGCCCGCTTCAAGGGCTTCGGCGGCAAGAAGTGATCTGAGGCGGCGTCGCGCCGCCCGCCCGATCCTCACGAGGGGTCCGGCACCCGGGAGCACCGGGTGGCGGGCCCCTCGTCGCGTCCGCGAGGCCTGCGCGCACCCGTGCGACCGACCGCTCCGTGGGCAGAAGCGGCGAACGGAACGGCTCCGTGGGCAGAACCCGCAAGCGACGCCGCCGCCCCGGTCGGGCCGCGGGGTTCCGCCGCGGGCGCACGGCCCCGACCCGCCGGCGCACGGGTCCGTAGGCTGGGCCCATGAGCACACACCACGGCGAGTACAAGGTGGTCGGCGGCAAGCTGGTGGCCGCTGACCTGACCATCGAGGACGGCCGGATCGTCTCCGCCAGCGTCAACGGCGACTTCTTCCTGGAGCCCGACGAGGCCCTCGAGGACCTCAACGCGGCCGTCACCGGCCTGTCCGCGGACGCCGAGCACCGGGCGATCCGCGACGCCGTCCAGCAGGGCCTGCGGCCCGAGGCCGAGCTGTTCGGCGTGGACGCCTTCGCGATCGCCTCCGCCGTGCGCCGCGCCCTCGGCAAGGCGACGACGTGGGAGGACCACGCGTGGGAGATCCTGCCGCCGCAGCCGCTGCCCATCACGCTGACGGTGGCCCTGGACGAGGTGCTCACCCGTCAGGTGGCCGAGGGGCGCCGCAGCCCCACCCTGCGCCTGTGGCAGTGGACCGAGCCGGCCGTGGTGATCGGGGCGTTCCAGTCCCTTGCCAACGAGGTGGACCCCGCCGGCGCCGAACGGCACGGGATCACCGTGGTGCGCCGCATCTCCGGCGGCGGGGCCATGTTCATGGAGGCGGACAACTGCGTCACCTACTCCCTGCACGCGCCCGCGTCCCTGGTGGACGGCCTCGAGACCGCGGAGACCTACCCGTTCCTGGACGAGTGGGTGATGGACGCGCTCTCCCGGATGGGCGTGCAGGCGTTCTACCAGCCGCTCAACGACATCGCCACGCCCGAGGGGAAGATCGGCGGCGCCGCGCAGAAGCGGGTGGGCGCGGACGGCCTGCTGCACCACGTGACCATGAGCTATGACATCGACGCGGACAAGATGCTCGAGGTCCTGCGGATCGGCCGCGAGAAGCTCAAGGGCAAGGGGGTCGCCTCCGCGAAGAAGCGCGTGGACCCGCTGCGCCGCCAGACCGGCCTCTCCCGGCCGGAGATCTGGGAGACCCTGATGGCCGTCTTCGAGGAGCGCCACGGTGCCCGCCGTGCGGAGCTCGACGAGGCCACCCTCGAGGAGGCCCGCGAGCTGGCCCGCATCAAGTTCGGCACCCAGGAGTGGCTCCACCGGGTGCCGTGACGGCCCGCACCGCGACGACGCCGAGGGACCCGGTCCGTCCAGGACCGGGCCCCTCCGTGTGCGCCGCCGGGCGCGGCCGGGCCCGTCAGCCCCGCGGCTGGGCGGCCTGCACCCGTAGGGACCGCCGCAGCTGGTCGGTGTGCTCCACGACGAGCCTGCGCAGCGCCCCCGGGGCCTCGGGATGGCCGTCAAGCCAGCCCTGGGCCGCGGCGAGCACCGGGTGCCGCTCCTGGACGTCGGCGTCGCCGGCCACGGCGTCCTGGTGCAGCGGGAACAGCCCCGCGATGGCCCGTGAGGCCAGCCCGTTGGACCGGGAGGACCACACGCGTTCCAGCTCCGGGAACAGCCGCACGGCATACGGGGCGGTGAGGGCGGCGTCGCCGGCGGCGAAGCCCTCGGCGGTGGCGGAGAGCAGGTCGTTCGAGAGCTCCCCGCCCTCGGCGTCCCGTCCGGCCAGCACGGCATCCCAGGCCGCGGCCTTCACCGCCGGGTCCGGGAGGGCGTGCACGGCCAGGCGGTGGCCCACCACGGTCCGGGCCGTGCGCCGCTCCGCGAGCGCGGCGTCCAGGGCGGCGCGGTCGATCCGGCCGGTGGCCGCCTGGGCCTGGAGCACCAGCCAGCGGATCTCGTCGTCGACGGCCAGGCCGGGGGCGGCGGTCGGGGCGTCCGTCAGCAGGGCCTGCTCCGCGCGCGCCGCGAGCGTCGCGTCCCGGCGTGCGACCAGGCCCAGCACGCGCGCGGCGGCGCGCTGCCGGTCCGACCCGGCCTCGAGCCCGGCCACGTGCCGCAGGAGGAGGTCCCCGAGGCGTCCGCGCAGGGCCGCCCGCTCCCCGGCCGCCGCGTAGAGCCCCACGGCGGAGGCCGCCTGCGAGAGCACCTGGGTGTACACGCCCACGGGCGCGATGGTGTCCGCGAGCCTCTCGACGGCGGCCACGAACGTCCGCACGGGCAGGTCGCCGGCGCGCACCATGGCCCACAGGGCGGCCCACACGGTCGCCTGCGCGAGCGGGTCCGCCACCCGGTGGGCCAGCACCGCGTCCAGGGACGCCTCGTCGAGGGCCACGGCGGCGTAGGTCAGGTCCTCGTCGTTGGGCAGCACGAGGCGCACGCCGTCGCTCGGCACGGTGAGCCCCACGAGCGGGGTGCGCTCGACGCCGGCCGCCACGTCCGCCCGCAGGCTCGAGGTGCGCACGAGGGCGCCGGAGGCGTCCGGCTCGTACAGGCCGACCTGCACCACGTGGGGGCGGCGGATGGGCTCGCCGGTGGTCGGGTCCTCACCCGACTGGACGAGCGCGGCGGCCCCGTCCGGATCGACCTCGACGCGCAGGTGGGGGACGCCCGCCGTGTGGAGCCAGGCCTGCGCCCACGCGGACATGTCCCGCCCGGAGGCCTCGGAGAGCACCGCGAGGAAGTCCGCGAGCTCCGCGTTGCCCCAGGCATGGCGGCGGAAGTACGTGCGGGCCGCGGCCTCGAACGCGTCCCGGCCCACGAACGCCGCGAGCTGCTTGAGCACCGAGGCGCCCTTGGCATAGGTGATGCCGTCGAAGTTCTGGCGCGCGGCCTCCAGGTCCACGATGTCCGCGACGATCGGGTGGGTGGTCGGGTACTGGTCCTGCACGTAGGCCCACGCCTTGCGCCGCGACGCGAAGGACGTCCACGCCTCGGTGAAGCCGGCCGACTCGTCCGAGGCCAGCGTGCCCATGTAGTCGGCGAAGGACTCCTTCAGCCACAGGTCGTCCCACCAGCGCATCGTCACGAGGTCGCCGAACCACATGTGCGCCATCTCATGGAGGATCGTGTTCGCCCGGCCCTCGAGCTGTGCGCGGGTGGGCGCCGTGTCGTGGATGTAGTGCTCGGTGAACGTCACCAGCCCCGGGTTCTCCATGGCGCCCAGGTTGTACTCGGGCACGAACGCCTGGTCGTACTTGCCCCACTCGTAGGGGACGCCGAACAGGTCGTGGAAGAAGTCCAGGCCGTCCTTCGTGACGCGGAACAGGGCGTCCGCGTCCAGGTGCTCCGCCAGCGTCCGGCGGCAGAGCAGGCGCAGGTCGACGGCCGCCGCCCCGGTGGGCGGGTGGCCGTCCCAGCGGTCCTCGACCACCGCGTACGGGCCCGCCAGCAGGGCGGTGATGTAGGTGGACTGCGGCCGGGTGGGGGCGAAGGCCACGGTGACCGAGCCGTCGTCGTGGACCTGCCGGGAGGTCTCCACGCCGTTCGAGGCGAGCACCCAGTCCGCGGGGCCCGTGAGGGAGAAGGAGAACGAGGTCTTCAGGTCCGGCTGCTCGAGGGTGGGGAACACCCGGCGCGCGTCCGCCGGCTCGTACTGCGTGTACAGGTAGACCTCGCCGTCCGCGGGATCGACGTACCGGTGCAGGCCCTCGCCGGAGCGGGAGTAGAGGGCCCGACCCGCGATCCGCACCTTGTGGGCGCCGGCGCTGAGGGACGGCAGCACGATGCGGGCGCGGCCGGCGACCCGTGCCGGATCCAGGTGCCGCCCGTCTATGGACACGGCCGTGACGGCGTCGTTGAGGAAGTCCACGCGCAGGTCGGCGCCCTCGGTGAGGACGTCCACGCTGAGCTCGGTGGTCACGGCGAAGGTGAGCGCGTCCTCGTCGCGGACCCCTGCGAGGTCCACGTGGACGGTCTGGGCGGTGAGCCGGACGGCCGCGGCGCGGGCGCGGGCGTCCTCGCGGGTGAGCGTGGCGTCGTCGAGGGCGGCGGGGGTGGCGGGCGCGGACGACGGGGGAGTGTGCGGGGTGTCGGACATGGCGCCCATCACATCACACCGGCCCCGCCCTCGGGTCGAGAGCGGGGCCGGCGCGCTGGGGTCAGCGCGGGTCGGGCACCCTCTGGCCCTTGGACAGGACGGTCAGGCCGGACTCGGTGACGGTGTAGCCGTTGGCCTCGTCCTCGGCTCGGTCGAAGCCGATGCGGGCGCCCGCCGGGACCACCACGTTCTTGTCCAGGATGGCGTTGCGCACGTGGGCGCCCTCGCCGACGACGACGGAGTCCAGCAGCACGGACTGCTCCACCCACGCCTCGTTCTGGACGCGGACGTCGGTCGAGAGCACGGACTGCGCCACGGTGCCGCCGGAGACGACCACGCCCTGGGACAGGATCGAGTCGCCGGCCGTGCCGGGTCGGCGGGAGGCCGAGCGGACCAGCTTGGCGGGCGGGGACACGGACTGGCGCGTGTACAGCGGCCACTGCCGGTTGTAGAGGTTGAACTCGGGCCACGGCTGCACCAGGTCCATGTGCGCGTCGTAGTACGAGTCGAGCGTGCCGACGTCGCGCCAGTAGTGCTTGCCCGGGGTGCCGCCCGGGACCTCGTTGGTGGTGAAGTCGTACACGCCGGCCTCGCCGCGGGCCACGAAGGCCGGGATGATGTCCCCGCCCATGTCGTGGTCCGACTCCGGGTTCGCGTCGTCCTGGTTGAGCGCCTCCACGAGCGCATCCGTGTCGAAGACGTAGTTGCCCATGGACGCCAGGAACTGGCCCGGGTCGTCCGGCAGGCCCGGCGTGGTCGCCGGCTTCTCCACGAACGCCTTGATGCGCCCCGGGTCCGACGGATCGGTCTCGATCACGCCGAACTGGTCGGCGAGCTCGAGCGGCTGGCGCACCGCGGCCACCGTGGCCTTGGCCCCCGAGGCGACGTGCTGGTCCACCATCTGCTGGAAGTCCATGTGGTAGACGTGGTCGGCCCCGATCACCACCACGATGTCCGGCCGGGCGTCCGAGATGAGGTTCATGGACTGGAAGATGGCGTTCGCGCTGCCCGTGAACCAGTCCTTGCCGCGGCGCTGCTGCGCAGGGACGGTGGCCACGTAGTTGTTCAGCATCGTGGACATCCGCCATGTCTCGGAGATGTGCCGGTCGAGGGAGTGCGACTTGTACTGCGTGAGCACCACGATCTCGCGGTACCGGGAGTTGACCAGGTTCGAGAGGGCGAAGTCGATGAGCCGGTAGTCGCCGCCGAACGGGACGGCGGGCTTGGCACGGTCCGCGGTGAGCGGCATGAGGCGCTTGCCCTCACCTCCCGCGAGCACCACCGAGAGGACCTTCTTCTGCACCATCGTGGGACCACTTCCTCGTGACTGGGCGTCGTCGTCGGGGCCGGTCAGGTGACCCCCGGACCGGGCCCCGCCAGACTATCGGCACGCCGGGGCGGGGACTAGGTTGGAGGCGTGCGCATCGACATCGTGACCAAAGAGTTCCCCCCGTCCGTCTACGGCGGCGCCGGCGTCCACGTAGCCGAGCTGACCCGGGTCCTGGCCTCCCGGGCCGACGTCCGCGTCCACGCCTTCGGCGCGCCCCGGGACGCCGACTACCACGGCGCGACCGTCCACGCCTACGAGCAGCCGGCCGGGTTCGAGTCGGCGAACGGTGCGGTGCAGACCCTGGCCACGGACCTGTCGATCCTCGAGCACCTCGAGGGCGCGGACGTGATCCACTCCCACACCTGGTACGCCAACATGGCCGGCCACCTGGGCGGGCTCATGCACGACATCCCGCACGTGCTCTCCGCCCACTCCCTGGAGCCGCTGCGGCCCTGGAAGGCCGAGCAGCTCGGCGGCGGGTACGCCCTCTCCGGCTGGGCCGAGTCCACCGCCTACCACGGCGCGGCCGCCGTGATCGCGGTCTCCGAGGGCATGCGCCGGGACATCCTGCGCTGCTACCCGGACGTGGACCCGGCGAAGGTCCACACCGTGCACAACGGCATCGACACCGAGCTGTGGACCCCGCAGACCGGGTCGTCCGCCCTGGAGAAGTACGGGATCGACCCGTCCCGCCCGTCCGTGGCCTTCGTCGGCCGCATCACGCGCCAGAAGGGCGTGCCGCACCTGCTGCGCGCCGCACTGCGCCTGCCCGAGGACGTCCAGCTCGTGCTGTGCGTCGGCGCCCCCGACACCCAGGAGCTCGCCCACGAGGTCAACGGCCTGATCGCCCGCCTGCGCGAGGAGCGCGACGGCGTCGTGGTGGTGGAGGGCATGATCCCGCGGGCCGAGGTCATGGAGATCCTCTCCGCAGCCACCGTGTTCGCGTGCCCGTCCGTCTACGAGCCCCTCGGCATCGTCAACCTGGAGGCCATGGCGTGCGGCACCGCCGTTGTCGCCTCGGCGGTCGGCGGGATCCCCGAGGTCGTGGAGGACGGCGTGACCGGCCTGCTGGTGCCCGTGGCGCAGGTCGACGACGGCACCGGCACCCCCGTGGACGCGGACGCGTTCGCCGCGGACCTCGCCGACGCACTCACCCGGGTCCTCGAGGACCCGGCCCGGGCCGAGGAGATGGGCCGGGCCGGCCGCGAGCGCGCGATCGGGCACTTCTCGTGGGAGACCATCGCGGACCGCACCATGGAGGTCTACCGCTCCGTGGCCGGCTGATCCTCCGGCCAACCCGACGACGAGGGCCCCCGCCGCGGGATGCGGCGGGGGCCCTCCTGCACCGGTGGGTCGGCGCGGGCCGCCCCCGGGTCAGCGGCGGGAGGCCTTCTCCCGGTCCCGGATGACCTTCTCGTCCACCGGCGCCTCGCCCGAGGCGCGCAGGGCGGCGTAGTGGGCGGCCGCTTCGTCCTGGCGCTCACGCTCGGCGTCCGTGGCGATCTCCATCCGCAGGTGCTCGGGCTGGAGGCCGTACGCCTGGGTCAGCTCGAGCGCGAAGGGGCGCAGGCGCTCGGCGAGGCGGTTGACGTAGCCGCGCAGGGCGCGGCCCCGCTGGCTGGAGACGCGGCCGTGGGCCACGAACCAGCCCAGGTCGTCCTCGATCAGGCGGAGGGCGTAGAGATCGCGCAGCCAGGTCAGCACCGTGCGGGTCTGCGTGTCCTCCAGCGCCTCGACCGCGCGGGTGAAGGCCTCCCACTGGAGCAGCTCGGCGTGCATGCGGGCCACCTCGATCAGCTCGTGCTGCCGGGCATTGAACGCGGCGCTCTGCTCGGCCCGCGGCTTGGAGCGCACGGAGGAGAGGGTTCCGGCGATGTCCGCCACGCGGGTTCGGACGCGGTCGGTCAGCAGGGAGCGCTGCACCTCGGGGGCCTTGAACCAGTTGGCGGAGCGGCGCTCGTCGCCGCGGTCCTGCACGGACTGCACGGCCTTGTGCAGGCCCACGCGATGCAGGGCGTCCGAGGCCTCGGCGGACACGTAGCGGGACACCGCGCCCACGTTGAGGCGGCCGAACTCCTTGGAGTAGTCGGTCAGCAGGCGCTTGCCCACGAGCTGGAGCAGGACGGTGTTGTCACCCTCGAAGGTGACGAAGATGTCCAGGTCGGCGCGCATCTGCGTGAGGCGGTTGCGCGCCATGAACCCCATGCCGCCGGTGGCCTCGCGGCACTCCTGGAGGGCGTCCAGGGCGTGCCACGTGGTCAGCGGCTTGATCGCCGCGGCGAGGGTCTCCAGCTCCTGCCGGTCCTCGTCGGAGGCGTCATGCCCGGAGAAGACCTGGTCGAACTTCTCGAGGAGCTCGTTGGCGGAGAACTGGTCGGCATAGGTCCGCGCCAGGCGGTCGATCAGGCGGCGCTGATGGTTCTGGTAGTCCATCAGCAGCTCCTCGCGCTCCGGGTCGGTCGCGTTGAACTGCCGGCGCTGCTCGGCGTAGGTGATCGCGCCCTGCAGGCCCAGGAACGACGCGCCAGACGCGGCCTGCGCCAGCGAGACGCGTCCCTGCACGAGGGTGCCGAGCATCGTGAAGAAGCGGCGGCCGGGGGAGGCGATCGGGGACGAGTAGGTCCCGTCCTCGGCGACGTCGCCGTAGCGGTTCAGCAGGTTCGTGCGAGGCACGCGCACGTGGGTGAAGTGCAGCCGACCGTTGTCGATGCCGTTGAGGCCGCCCTTGAGTCCGTCGTCCTCGCCGCCGACACCGGCCAGGAAGTTCCCGTCCTCGTCACGGATGGGCACGTAGAAGCAGTGCACGCCGTGGTTCACGCCGCCCGTGATCAGCTGGGCGAACACCGTGGCCGCGCGGCCGTGCAGGGCGGCGTTGCCGAGGTAGTCCTTCCACGCCGCCTTGAACGGCGTGTGGATGACGAACTCCTGCGTGTCCTTGTCGTAGGTCGCCGTCGTGCCGATCGAGGCGACGTCGGAGCCGTGCCCGATCTCCGTCATGGCGAACGCGCCGGGGATGCTCAGGTCCATCGCGCCCGGCAGCCACGCGCGGTGGTGCTCCGTGGTGCCCAGGTGCAGGATCGCGGAGGAGAACAGGCCCCACTGGACGCCGGCCTTGATCTGCAGTGAGGGGTCCGCGAACACGAGGTCGGCGAACGCGGCGATGTTGCCGCCGTGGTCGTCCGCGCCGCCGAACTCGGCCGGGAAGGCCCGGTGCATGGTGCCGTTCTCCGCCAGGACGCGGAGCTGGCTCAGGACCCGCTCCCGGTGCTCGTCCATGCCGAGCAGCGGGTCGCGGTGCATCTGCGGGTCCCGGATCGTCTCCCGCACGGCGCGGCGGGCGTCGGCCCAGCGGCCCAGGAGGGCGTCCTCCAGGGCCGCCGCGTCGAGCGCGCCCGGCGTGGGGTGCTCGGGGGCGATCTCGTCCACATCGCGGGGGAGGGTCTCCGCCGAGCGGGCGGTGGTGCGGGTGTCGTCCGTGTCGGGGCGGGTGGTGGTGGTCATGTCAGTGCTCCTTGATCAGGGGGGACATCAGGGCGGGGGCGTGCAGGCCGCCCAGCAGCCAGCGCGTGACGGCGTCGGCGGTCTCGTCACGGCCGGGGCGGTCGTCCGCGGGGACGGCGAGCCAGGCCTCGACGACGGCGCGCACCATGCCGACGGCGCCGCGCGGCCACAGTGACAGCGGCGAGGCCGGCGTCAGGCCCGCGCCCGGCAGGGACCGGGCGAGGCCGTCGGCCAGCACGTGGGACACGCGCTCGAAGAAGGGGCCGAGCACCAGGGCGCCGTCCGCGTCCGGCTCCGCCTCCGTGATGGCGAAGGCGTAGACGGCGGGGGAGGAGGAGGCCACGGTGAGGCACTCCGCCACCATGCGGTGCAGGGCGGAGGGTCCGTCCGGTGAGCTGTCCGCGGCCTCCCGCAGGCGCTGCTCGACCCGCTCGGTGACCCGCTCGGCGACGGCCCGGCGCAGGCCGGCGCGGTCGCCGAAATAGCGGTAGAACACGGACTTGGACGTGCCGGCGTGCGCGGCGATCTCCTCCATGGAGACGCCGGGGCCGAGCTCGTGCACCGCCTCGCGGGCGGCTCGCACCAGCTCGCGGCGGCGCCGGGCGCGGTGCCGGTCCCAACGCGAGCTGCGTCCGTCGCGGACCGCGGGGTCCACTGTGTCTTGTTTCACAAGACCCAATGTATCAGGTACGCTCGGTATCAGTCATCAGGGCGTGACGATGCGCCCCAGCCGATCCCGGGCGCCGCCCGACGGAAGGACCGCCATGAGCACCGAACCCCGCACCCCCGCCACCGACCGCCCCGCCCTCGCCGGGGGCGCGCTGCGACCCGCCGTCGTGGTGGGCTCCAACCGCATCCCCTTCGCCCGCGCGCACACCGCGTACCGCGAGGTCACCAACCAGGAGATGCTGACCGCCGCGATCGACGGCCTCGTCGCCCGCTTCGGCCTCCAGGGGGAGCGCCTCGGCCAGGTCACCGCCGGTGCCGTGCTCAAGCACCCCCGTGACTTCAACCTCACCCGCGAGTGCGTGATGGGTTCCGCCCTGTCCTCCGAGACGCCTGCGGCGGACGTGCAGGTGGCCTGCGCCACCGGCATGGAGGCCATCGGCACGCTCGCGGACAAGATCCGCCTGGGCCGGATCGACTCCGCCATCGGTGGCGGCGTGGACTCCATCTCCGACTCCCCGGTGAGCTACACCGACGGCGCCCGCCGGGTCCTCTTCGACCTCAACGCCGCCAAGACCCTCAAGGACCGCGTCCGCGCCGTCTCCCGGCTGCGTCCGGGGCACCTGGTGCCCCAGCCCGCCGGCGCCGGCGAGCCCCGTACCGGCATGTCCATGGGCGACCACCAGGCCCTCACCACCCACGAGTGGGGCATCACCCGCCAGGCCCAGGACGAGCTGGCCGCCGCCAGCCACCAGCGCCTCGCCGCGGCCTACGACGCCGGCGTCATGGACGACCTCGTCACCCCCTTCCGCGGCCTGACCCGGGACAACAACCTCCGCCCGGACTCCTCGGTGGAGAAGCTGGCGAAGCTCAAGCCCGCCTTCGGCCGCCACCTCGGGGACGAGGCCACCATGACCGCGGGCAACTCCACCCCCCTCACCGACGGCGCGTCCGCCGTGCTGCTCTCCTCCGAGGGCTGGGCGGCCGAGCACGGCCTGCCCGTGCTCGCCGAGGTGGTGGACGTGGAGAACGCCGCCGTGGACTTCGTGGACGGCCGGGACGGCCTGCTCATGGCGCCGGTGTACGCCGTGCCGCGCCTGCTGGACCGCCACGGCCTCACGTTGCAGGACCTGGACTTCGTCGAGATCCACGAGGCCTTCGCCGGCACCGTGCTGGCCACGCTGGCCGCATGGGAGGACGAGTCCTTCTGCCGCGAGCGCCTGGGCCTGTCCGGCGCGCTCGGCTCCGTGGACCGCGCCAAGCTCAACGTGCACGGCTCCTCGCTGGCCGCGGGCCACCCGTTCGCCGCCACCGGCGGCCGCGTCGTGGGCCTGCTGTCCAAGACCCTGCACGAGGCCGGCGAGGGCTCGCTCGGCCTGGTCTCGGTCTGCGCCGCCGGCGGACAGGGGATCGTCGCCCTGCTCCGCGGGCGCTGAGCGACCCCGCCCCGTCTCCTCTCCTCCCGCCCCTGGCCGGCGGTCCGCCGCCGGCCGTGAAAGGACCACCATGCCCTCCTCCGACCCCTATGGCGACCTCGTCCGCAGCCCCCTGGGCCGCCGGCTCACCGGCGCCCTCGGCCTGCCCCGCCCCGCGCAGCTGCGTCGCCTTGAGGTGGGCACGCCGGAGTTTGGCGGGGACGTCCTCGTCCTCGGCGAGGGCCCCGGCGCCGAGCAGGCCCGCGCCCTGGTCAGCGCCGCGGGCGCCCGCCCCGTGGCCGAGGCGCCCGCCGAGGGCGGCCTGACCGGCGTCGTGGCGTGCTTCGACGCGGTCGCCCACCCGGGCGACCTCTCCGCCACGGCGCTGGCCCTGGGCGGAGCCCTGCGCTCCCTGGGCCCCAGCGCGCACGTGGTCACCGTCGTGCGCGACCCCGAACAGGCCGAGGACGCGGCCGAGCGGGCCGCCCGCGCCGGCGTGGTGGGGCTGACCCGTTCGCTGGCGCACGAGATGCGCCGCGGCGGCACGTCCAACGTCCTGCTGCTGCGCGACGACGCCGCGCTCTCCGACCCCGGCCCCGCCGGGGCCCTGGCCTTCCTGCTCTCCCCGCGCTCGGCGTTCGTGTCCGGCCAGCCTCTGCCGGTCGGCCCGGGCACCCCGGCACCCACGGGGGCGGCCGGGGAGGCCGAGGCCCCGCTGGCGGGACGCGTCGCCGTCGTCACGGGCGCGGCCCGGGGCATCGGCGCGGCCATCCTGCGCACGCTCGCCCGGGACGGGGCCACCGTGATCGGCGTGGACCTGCCCGCGGCGGGCGAGGACCTGATGCGCCTGGTCAACGAGGTGGGCGGCACGGCCCTGGCCCTCGACATCACCGCCCCCGACGCCGGCCGGCGCCTGCTCGAGCACGCCCGCACCCGCCACGGCCGCCTGGACGTGGTGGTGCACAACGCGGGCATCACGAAGGACCGCATGCTGGCGAACATGGACGCGGCCCGGTGGGACGCCGTCATCGCGGTGAACACCGCCTCGCAGCTGGCGATCAACGAGGTCCTGCTGTCCGAGGACGCCAAGGACACCGTGGCGGCGGACCTGCGGATCGTGGGCCTGGCGTCCATCTCCGGCATCGCGGGCAACCGCGGCCAGACCAACTACGCCGCCTCCAAGGCCGGCGTCATGGGTCTGACCGCCGCGACCGCTCCCGTGCTCGCCGCCCGCGGCGGCGGCATCACCGCGGTGGCGCCCGGGTTCATCGAGACCGAGATGACCGCCCGCATCCCGATGCTCACCCGTGAGCTCGGCCGCCGCCTGAGCTCCCTGCAGCAGGGCGGCCGCCCGGAGGACGTGGCCGAGGCCGTGGCCTTCCTCGCCTCGCCCGCCGCCTCCGGCGTCAACGGCACCACGCTGCGCGTGTGCGGCCAGGCGATGATGGGGGCATGACCGTGCAGACCCGCCCCCTGACGACCATGCCGGCGCTGGCGCCGCTGTACGCCCGCGCCGCGGCGCAGGCCGGCCGCGACGCCCTGCGCCGGCGCTCCCGCCCGGCCGAGCTGCCCGCCACCCGGCTGGTGGTGGCCGACCACCGGATCGGCGAGGACGCGGTGCGCCGCTGGCGCGAGGGCGTGGGCCCCGTGGACCCGGCCGCGCTGCCCTCGGTGCTGGTGCACACCCAGGTGTTCGGCGTGGCGATGGAGCTCATGGCGGACCCGGAGTTCCCCCTGCCCCTGCCGGGCATGGTGCACCTGACCAACTCGGTGACGCACCGCCGCCCCGTGGCCGCCGGGCGTCCCCTGACGGTCACGGCCGAGGCCGTAGGCCTGGTACCGCACCACGCGGGCACCGCGGTGGACCTGCTGGTGCAGGTGCGGGAAGCGGACGCGCCCGATGACGCCGACCCGGCCTGGGAGGGCGTCTCCCGGTACCTGGCCCGCGGCGTGCACGTCTCCCCGCTGCGGCCCGAGCGCCCCGCGCGCGAGGAGTGGACGGCCCCGGCCCTCACGGCGCAGTGGAGCCTCGGCGCCGGAGCGGGTCGCTCCTACGCCCGCGTCTCGGGGGACTGGAACCCCATCCACCTCTCCGCGCCGTCGGCGAGGGCCTTCGGCCAGAAGGGGGCGATCGCCCACGGCATGCTGCTGGCCGCCCGCATGCTCGAGCGCCGGGAGCCGGCCGCGGCCGGGTTCCGCTGGGAGATCGCCTTCGAGGCGCCCGTGGTCCTGCCCGGACGCGTGGCCGTGCGCTACGCCGAGGAGGCCGGGGGCCTCACCCGGGTCACCGGCTGGGACGCGCGCCGCGGCCGCCGGCACTTCACCGGGTCGATCGCCCCGCTGCAGGGCTGACGCCGCCGGCCGGGCCCGCGCCCGGCGGCCCCGGCACGTCCCAGCCCCCGCCCGACGGCGGGGGCTCGGTCGTGAGAGGACGTCCTCGGGGCGTCAGGGCCGGGGCAGCTCCCGCAGTGCCTCCAGCAGCCCCTCGGCCCAGCCGTCCCAGGCGTGGCCCCGGGCGTGCCGGACCGCCGCCGGGGACATCGCCGCCCAGGCCGCCCGGTCATCCCGGATCCCGGCGAGGGCGTCCGCCCACGCCTCGGCGGTGTTGGGCCGTACGAGCAGCCCCGTGACGCCGTGCTGGACGGCGTGCACGAGCCCGCCCACCCGGTGCGCCAGCACCGGGGTGCCGCAGGCCTGCGCCTCCACGGCCACCAGTCCGTAGGTCTCCGAGGCGCTCGGCATGGCGACGGCGTCGGCGCCCCGCATCTGCTCCGCGAGCCGCTCCGGCGGCACCGGGGCGGACACGCTCACCAGGTCGGCCACGCCCCGCTCGGCGGCGAGGGCGAGGATGTCCGGCGCGTCGGGCCCGGAGGCCTCCCCGTTGACGTGCACCCGCACACCCGGGTCCCTTCCTTCGGCGCGTTCCCGCAGCTCGGCGAGGGCCGCCACGAGCAGGTGCGGGCCCTTGTGGGTCTGCACGCGTCCGGCGAAGAGCACCCGCAGCGGCGCGTCGTCGCCGTGGCCGGCGTCGTCCTCCGGGCCGGGCCAGGCGGCGGGTCCCTCGGGGGTGAAGACGTCGAGGTCCACCCCGGGCGGCAGCACCCGCAGCCGGCGGCGGTCCACCTCGAACAGGTCGTTCAGCTCGCGGGCCTCGGCGGGGGAGTTGACCACGAGCAGGTCCGCGGCGTGGACCAGCTCGGCCTCGGCCTCGAGGCGCTCGGGCGGCTCGGTGTGGCTCTCGTCCTCGACCACCTTCACGGCGCCCGTGGTGTGCATGGTCTGCAGCAGCGGGGCGGCGAGGTCCTCGGCGAGCGCCGCGGCGGTGGCGGCCGAGAGCCAGTAGTGGCCGTGGACGAAGGCCACGCGGCGCGCCCGTTCCCGGGCTCCGGCGTCAGCGCCCAGCAGGGGGCCGCCGGGGACGGCGTCCGAGGCCAGCCAGGTGCGGGCCGCGGCGGTGAAGGCGGCGCGGTGCACCGCGAGCTCCTCCTTGGCGACGGGTCCGTCCGGGCCGACGGGCAGCTCCACCACGGTCACGCCGGGGGCGTCGCCCTCGGCGGGCAGCTCGGTGACGCGGGCCGCGGCGCCGCCCAGCGGCTCCTCCGCGCGGGTCAGCAGCAGCATGCGCAGCCCCCGGCGGGCCAGGGCGCGGGCCGACTGGCGGACGTACACGTTCATGCCGCCCGCGTCCCCGCGCCCGGGCTGGGCGAGGGGGGAGGTGTGCAGGGAGACGGCCACGCCGACCGGCTCCGCCCCGCACAGCTCGGCGTCCACGGCGTCGTAGAGCCGGGCCACCGAGGGGGTGCGCGGCAGGTCCTCGACCGTGAGCGTGCGCCCGTCCGGATCGCCCAGGGGCACGGTCCAGTTGGGGTACTGCTCCTGCAGGGTGCCGGGCTGGTTCTGGATGCGCCGCTCGCCCACGGCGTCCACGAGGGCCACGCAGTGCAGGGCGGAGGGGGCCTGTGCCAGCAGGCGGTGCAGGCCCACCACCCGGTCCTCGCGGGTCTCGGCGCCGTCCGGGCCGGTGGCCTCGAGCACCCCCCGCTCGCGCGCGGCGGTGAGGAACGCCTCCACCTCCGCGGCGGAGCGCTCCCGCTCCCGGGCAACGTCCACGGTGTACAGGCCCAGTCGCTCGCGCAGGTCCAGGTGCACGCCCTCGAGGTAGCCGGCGGTGGGCGGCAGGTCGTGGGTGTTGACGGCGGCCAGGCACAGGCGCCGGTAGCGCTCCGGCGCAGTGGGCACGCCGTCCTCCTGCTCGAACCACAGGATGGAGGTGCCCAGGATCCCGGCCTCGGCCAGGCGGCGCTGCACCCACGGCTCGAAGGTGCCCAGGTCCTCGCCGATCACCACGACGCCGGCCCGCTGGGCCTCCAGCGTCAGGACGGCCAGCAGCACCTCGTGGTCGTACTCGACGTACGCGCCCTCGGGCGCGCCCATGCCGTCCGGGATCCACCACAGGCGGAACAGCCCGAGGACGTGGTCCATGCGCAGCCCGCCGGCGTGGGCGATCACGGTGCGCACCATGTCCCGGAACGCGGCGTAGCCGGTCTCGGCCAGGCACACGGGGTGCCAGGGGTGCTGGGACCAGTCCTGGCCCAGCTGGTTGAACACCTCGGGGGGTGCGCCCACGGACATGCCGGGCACGAGCACGTCCCCGAGCATCCAGGCGTCGGCGGAGCCGCGCGTCGCCCCGACGGCGAGGTCGAGCATCACGCCCAGGCGCATGCCCGCGGCGCGAGCCCGGTCCTGGGCGGAGGCGAGCTGGCCGTCGGCGACCCACTGCACCCAGCGGTGGAAGTCGACGTCGTCGGCCCGTTCGGCGCGCACACGCTCGGCCTCCGCACCGCCCGGGACCCAGTCGGGGTCCTGCGGGCGTGGCGCGGGGGAGGAGGGGTCAGCGGCCTGGGCGTCGAGCCGCAGGACGGACCACAGGGCGAAGTCGTCCAGGCCCGGGCCCTGCCGACGGCGGAACTCCGCGTAGTCGGCCTCCCGCTCGGGGGTGCGGGGCGCCTGCCAGACCCGGCGCAGCGCCGGCCACAGGGCGGCCGCGGCCGCGGAGCGGTCCACGCGGCCGCCCTCGAGCAGGGCGGCCTGGGCCCGGGCGCCGGCGGCGCGCAGCTCCGCCTGCTCGTCCGCAGGCAGGGCCGCGAACTCGGGGATATCGGTCACCCGGATCAGGAGGGCGGAGAGGAACCGCCGGGACACGGGGGAGTAGGGGGAGTCCGTGGGGTGCGGGCCCGGCTCGATCGCGTGCAGGGGGTGCAGCAGGACGAAGTCCGCCCCGTGGCCGGCGGCGTGCTCGGCCACCGCGGCGGCGTCGGCAACGTCGCCCACGCCCCACGAGTCGGCCGAGGTCACCGAGTAGCCCTGGGCGGCGACGCCCCAGCCCCGGCGGGCCAGGAACGGGGCCGTGGTGGTGAGCCGGTCCGGGGCGCAGATCAGCGTGGCGGTGTGGGTGGAGCCGGTGCCGCTGACCACCTCCAGCCGGTGCCAGCCCAGGGGCAGGTCGGCCGGGATCTCGAGGTCGTGGCGCACGCGCTCCTGGCCGTCCACGAGGCGGGGCTGGCCGACGGGGGCGGTCGCGACGAGCTCCCGCTCCTGCCCCTCCTCGGTGCGGACCACGGCCGTGAGCCCGGCGTCGGGCGCCAGGTGCACCGGCACGGTCTTGCGGTGCCCGCGGCGCACGGCCACGGTGGGCGGCAGCACGCGGCGCCAGGGGGCGTCCTGGGCGTCCTCGAGGGCGGTGGTCAGGCCGACGACCCCGTGTGGGTCCACCTCGACGCCCAGGGCGGCGAGCACACGGACGAGGGTCTCGTCCCCGACGGACTGCTCCGAGCCGTCCTGCCCCGTGTACCGGGTCTGCACGCCGTGCGCGCGGGCCAGCCTGTGCAGGAGCGTGCGTGCGTTCTCAGCCATGTCCGTGAAGTCCTCCGTCGCCGTCGCCGGGTGTGCGCGGCCCGGGCCCGGCGGCGCACACGTGTCTCCACTCTAGGCGGAGCCGCAGGCCGGGGCGGTGGGGATGCACCGCCGTCGTCCGGCGACACGGGGGGCAGACGACGACGGCCCCGGTCCGCAGGGACCGGGGCCGTCGTGCTGATGAGCAGTGCGCGAGGGGGGACTTGAACCCCCACGTCCTTTTGGGACACAGCGACCTCAACGCTGCGCGTCTACCAATTCCGCCACTCGCGCTCACCCGTGGATCCCCGCCGGAGCGGTGATCCGAGCGCCTCCGTCCGACCCTGATCTCTCAGCGTCCTCGGGAAGGCAACTCGAGAACAGTAGCACGCCCCCGGCGGTAGGCTCAAATCCATGGTCGACCACGCCCCTGAGACCCCGTCCACCCCCGACGCCGACGTCGTGCAGATCTGCCGCGACCTGATCCGGATCGACACGACCAACCGCGGCGGCAACGTGTCCGTCGGCGAGCCCGAGGCCGCCGAGCTCTGCGCGGAGCTGATGCGCCGGGCGGGCATGGAGCCACGCCTGTTCGAGTCCTCGCCCGGCCGCGTCTCCGTCGTCGGGCACCTGTCCGGCTGGGACCCCGAGGCGCCGGGCCTGGTGGTGCACGGGCACACGGACGTCGTCCCGGCCGAGGCGGAGGAGTGGTCGGTGGATCCCTTCGGCGCCGAGCTGAAGGACGGGATGGTCTGGGGCCGCGGCGCCGTGGACATGAAGGGCATGGACGCCATGGTGCTGTCCGTCCTTCTGCACCTGGCACGCACGGGACGGCGCCCCCGGCGACCGCTCACCGTCGCCTTCTTCGGGGACGAGGAGGCCGGCGGTGTGTACGGGGCGCGCTGGATCGTGGACCACCACCCCGAGGTCTTCGAGGGGTGCACGGAGGCGATCAGCGAGGTGGGCGGCTTCTCCACGGAGGTGGCCGGCACCCGCGCGTACCTCGTGCAGACCGCCGAGAAGGGCCTGGTCTGGCTGAACCTGCGGGCCGAGGGCGCCCCCGGTCACGGCTCCGCGCCGCACCCGGACAACGCCGTCACCCGCCTGGCCGGGGCCCTGGACCGCATCGGTCGGCACGAGTGGCCGCTGACGTACACCAAGACCACCCGCCAGCTGCTCGAGTCGGTGGCCGAGATCACCGGCGTCCCCTTCGACGAGGCCGACCCGACGCCGCAGCTCGAGGCCCTCGGCCACGCCCGCACCTGGGTGGCCGGCACCCTGCGCACCTCCTCCAACCCCACCGGCATGAGCGCGGGGTACAAGCACAACGTCATCCCGTCCTCGGCCACCGGCACCGTGGACGTGCGCCTCATCCCCGGCGAGGAGGAGCAGACCCTGCAGCGGCTCGCAGAGCTCGCGGGGGAGGGCGTGGCCTTCACGCCCGAGCACCAGGACATCGGTCTCGAGGTGCCCTTCTCCGGCGACCTCGTGGAGCTCATGGTGGACGCGCTGCAGGCCGAGGACCCGGGCGCCGAGGTGCTGCCCTTCATGCTCGGCGGCGGCACGGACAACAAGTCCCTGGCCCGGCTCGGCATCACCGGATACGGCTTCAGCCCCCTGCGCCTGCCCCCGGACCTGGCGTTCACGTCCCTCTTCCATGGCATCGACGAGCGCGTCCCCGTGGACGCCCTGCGCTTCGGCTGCCGTGTCCTCGAGCGGATGCTCGAGCCGCGCTGAGGGCGGAGGCCGACGACGGCGGTGCGCGCCGTCGTCGTCCGGGCTCAGCCGGCGTCCAGGGTGGACGCCACCCGCATGACGCGCCGTCGCATCCAGTGCCGGCGGGCGCCACCGCGGTAGTGCACGGAGCGCTGGAGCTCCCAGCCGCCGTACTCGGCGTGGTCCACGAGGCGGCGGCGGGCGTCGCCGAGCGACTCGTGGGGCGCCACGGTGAGGACGAGGTACTCCCACTTCTGGCCGCGGGTGATGGAGTCCAGGGTCGAGGACATGAGCTGCTCACGCATGGCAACCATGCTGGCAGACGACCGACCCGGCCGCCGCACCGGCACGGCCGCCCTGGTCGGAGCGGGGTGGGCGGGATACGGTGCACCCATGAGCTCTGACGCCCGCACCGCCCTCGAGGCCCTCACCTCCGCCCTCAACGAGCACCTCGTGGCCGCCCAGAACCGCCGCGGCGAGGACGATCCGGCCGTCGAGGCCGCGTTCTTCGCCGTCGCCGACGCGTTCGAGGCCTACGAGGACGCCCTCTACGCCGAGACCGAGGAGGTCACCCCGCTGGACCTCTTCGACGACGAGGACGAGGACCTCTCCGACCAGGACTGACCGTCGCGCTCCACCGGCTGACAGGCGCCGTCCGAGCCCTGGGTCACGGCCCCGGGGAACGTCCGGGACCATGACGTACAGTGACCCCTCGTGACGTGGATCGAAGCAATCATCCTGGGCCTGGTGCAGGGCCTGACCGAGTTCCTGCCCGTCTCCTCCTCGGCGCATCTGCGCATCGTGGGCGAGTTCCTCCCGTCGGCGGCCGACCCCGGGGCGGCGTTCACGGCCATCACCCAGCTGGGCACCGAGCTGGCGGTCCTGATCTACTTCTGGAAGGACATCACCCGGATCGCCGGGCGGTGGTTCCAGGCCCTCGCCGGCCGTGTGCCGCACTCCGATCCGGACGTGCGCATGGGCTGGCTGATCATCATCGGCTCGGTCCCGATCGGCGTGCTCGGCCTCCTGCTCGAGGACTGGATCGACACCGAGTTCCGCTCGCTGTGGATCACCGCCACCATGCTGATCGTCTTCGGCGTCCTCCTCGCCCTGGCCGACCGGCTCGGCCGGCAGACCAAGCCCCTGACCCGGCTGACCGTGAAGGACGGCCTGGTCTTCGGCTTGGCCCAGGCCCTCGCCCTGATCCCGGGCGTCTCCCGCTCCGGCGGCACGATCACCGCCGGCCTGGCCATGGGCTACACCCGTGAGGCCGCCGCGCGCTACGCGTTCCTGCTGGCCGTGCCCGCCGTGTTCGCCTCGGGGCTGTACAAGCTCGCCCAGGTCCTCACGGAGCCGGGACAGCAGGGCCCGTACGGCATGGGGGAGACCGCCCTGGCCACCGTGATCGCGTTCGGGGTGGGCTTCGCGGTCATCGCCTGGCTCATGAAGTTCATCACCACCAACTCGTACATGCCGTTCGTCTGGTACCGGATCGCCCTCGGCCTGGGCCTCTACGCCCTGCTCGCCGCGGGTCTCATCTCCGCCTGACCCCGGCCCGTCCCACCCCTCCGCCGCCCACCACAGGAGCACCGTGAAGTCCTGGTCCACCCCCGCGCCCGCCCCCCTGCCCGTGCAGCCGGACCGGCTGCGGGTGTTCGACACGGCCACGCAGTCCCTCCGACACCCCGGCAACGACGCCGAGCGCTCCTCCCTGTACGTCTGCGGCATCACCCCGTACGACGCCACCCACCTGGGCCACGCCACCACGTACGTCTCCTTCGACCTCCTCCAGCGCTACTGGCGGGCCGCCGGGCTGGAGGTGGCGTACACGCAGAACGTCACGGACGTGGACGACCCGCTGCTCGAGCGCGCGGAGGCCACCGGCGTGGACTGGCGCGAGCTCGCCGCGGACCAGACCGAGCTGTTCCGCACGGACATGGCCGCGCTGAACGTCCTGGCACCGGACCACTACGTCGGCGCCACGGAGGCGATCGACCTGGTGGTGGACGCCGTGGAGGCGATGCTGGCCGACGGTCTGGCGTACCGCGTCCCCGGCCGGGAGGGCGAGCCCGACGGTGACCTCTACTTCGACGTGCGGGCAGCGGAGGCCCGGGGCGGCTGGCGTCTGGGGGAGATCGGCGCGCTGAGCGCCGACGAGATGGCGGAGGTCTTCCCCGAGCGCGGCGGCGACCCGGACCGCCCGGGCAAGCGCGACCCCCTCGACCCGCTGCTGTGGCGCGTGCGCCGCGAGGGCGAGCCGTCCTGGGACGGCCGGACCCTCGGCGAGGGCCGGCCCGGCTGGCACATCGAGTGCTCCGTGATCGCCCGCGAGCACCTGCCCGCGCCGTTCACCGTGCAGGGCGGTGGCTCCGACCTGCGCTTCCCGCACCACGAGTTCTCCGCCGCGCACGCCACGGCCGTGGACGGCCGCCCGCTGGCCCGCACCTACCTGCACTCCGGGATGGTGGCCCTGGACGGGCAGAAGATGTCCAAGTCGCTCGGGAACCTCGAGCTCGTGTCCCGCCTGCGTGCCCGCGGCGTCGAGCCGGTGGCCATCCGCGCCGCCCTCCTGGACCGCCACTACCGGTCCGACTGGGAGTGGTCCGAGGACCTGCTCGCCGGCGCCCAGGAGCGCCTGGCCCGCTGGCGTGCCGCCCTGGAGGGGCCCCACGCAGGCGCCGGACGCGCCGTCCTGGCCGCCGCGCACACGGCGCTCTCCGAGGACCTCGACGCCCCCGCCGCGCTGCGCGTGCTCGATGCCTGGGCCGCAGGCGAGCTGCCCGGCCTCGACGACGGGGCCGAGCCCCTCGACGTCGCCGTGGTGGCCGACGCGCTCCTGGGCCTGCGGCTGCGCTGACCCGCGGGGGTCAGCGCCCGCCGCGGCCGCGCAGGTACCGCTCGAACTCCCGGGCGATCTCCTCGCCGGACGCCTCGGGCAGCCCCTCCGCGTCCTGGCTGCGCTCCAGCCGTCTCACGTACGCGGCCACCTCGGGGTCCTCCCGGGCGAGCTCGTCCACACCCCGCTGCCAGGCCCGGGCGTCGTCGGCCAGCTCGTGGGTCATCACGGGCACGTGCAGCAGGTCCTCCACCGCCTCCACGAGGCCCAGCAGGGTCTTCGGGGAGGGCGCCTGGGCCACGTAGTGGGGGACCGCCCCCCACAGGGAGATGGAGGCGAACCCGCGGCGGGCCGACTCGTCCGCCACGACCCCCACGATCCCGGTGGGCCCCTCGTACTCCGGCCGGCCGGCGTCGACGGCCACGCGCACGTCCACGAGCGGCGAGGTGGGCCGCGCCCGCAGCGGACGGGTGTGCGGCACGTCCGCCAGCAGCGCGCCCAGGGTGATCACCGCGTCCACGTCCTCGCCCGCGGCCAGGGTGAGCAGCTCGTCCACGAACGGCCGCCAGCGCACGTTCGGCTCGACGCCCGAGGCCAGCAGCACCCGCAGCCCGTCGGCGGGGGCGTGCTCGTCCACGAGGGGCCGGCCGCGGGCGTCGAGGTGCACCTCGTGCAGGTCCAGCGCCGGCCACTGGAGGACGCCGAGCCCGTCCGGGTCCCGCCGGACCACGGGGCGGGTCACCTGGTAGTCGTAGTAGTCGCCGTCGCACACCCGGCCGGCCTCCGCGGCGTCCCACTGGGCGCGCAGGGCGGCCAGGGCCCCCGTGGCGGCCTCGCCGGCGTCGTTCCAGCCCTCGAAGGCCACCAGCAGGACCGTGGGAGGGCGCCGACCCGCCTCGAGGTCGGGCACCGTGGCCGTCAGGTGGGCGCGCAGGGCGCCGAGGCGGTCCTCGACGGCGTCGGCCGGGAGGCCCTCGGCGGGCTCCCGCGGGTCCGGGGCGGGTGCATCGGTCATGCCCGCCACCCTAGGCGGGCCCGCGTCGCGGGGTCAGCCCCGAGGCCGCGCCCCGTCGTACGCTCGATAGGATGACGGGCATGTCCGCCCCCTCCGAGCACCCCGCCCTGCCCGCCGCCGTGCTGTGGGACATGGACGGGACCCTCGTGGACACCGAGCCGCTCTGGAACGCCGTCCAGCGCCGGCTGGTGGAGGAGCACGGCGGCCGCTGGTCGGAGGAGCTGGCCGCCTCGCTCGTCGGCCGTCCCCTCGACGAGGGCGCCCGTCGGCTGCAGGAGGCCGGGCTGGACCTGCCGGTCGAGGAGGTCATCGCGCTCACGATGGGCGAGGTGGCCCGCGGCGTCGCCGACGCCCCTCCGTGGCGTCCCGGCGCCCACGAGCTGCTGACGGCCCAGGCCGAGGCCGGCGTGCCCGGGGCCCTCGTGACCATGTCCCATGCCCCCCTGGCGCGCGTGCTCGCGGAGCAGGCCCCGGCGGGGGCGCTGCGCGTGGTCGTCACGGGGGACGAGGTGACCGCCGGCAAGCCCGATCCCGAGGCCTATCGGCTGGCCCTCACACGCCTGGGGCAGCACGTCCCCGGCCTCGCCGTCGAGGACTGCGTGGCCGTGGAGGACTCGCCGGTGGGCGTCGCCGCCGCCATGGCGGCCGGCCTGCCCACCGTCGGGGTGCCGAGCGTGCTGCCGCTCGACGACGGCGCGGCCACGGTCCGGTGGGACACCCTGGCCGGACGCACCCTCGACGACCTCGCCGCGGTCCGCCCGGGCGGGCGCCGATGAGCGCCTCCCGCGGCGTGCGCCTGGGCCGGGTGGCCGGCGCTCCCGTCGTGCTGACCCCCGCGTGGGTCCTCGTGGCGACGTTCGTGGTGCTGGCCTTCGGCCCCCAGGTGGCCCGCGCCCTGCCGCAGATCGGCGCGGGGGCATGGCTCGTGGCGGGCGCGTACGCCGTGCTGCTCGCCCTGTCCGTGCTGGTGCACGAGATCGCCCATGCCGTGGTGGGGCGCGCCTTCGGGCAGCGGCCCCACGAGATCGTCCTGACCCTGTGGGGCGGGCACACGCAGTTCCGCGGCCCCCACGCCGGCCCCGGGGGCTCCGTGGCCACGGCCCTGGCCGGGCCCGCCGCCAACCTGGTCCTCGCCGCCCTGGCCTGGGGCGCGGGGGAGGCCCTCGGGGCCCGCGGGGTGGCCGGGCTGCTGCTGGACGTGACGGTGTGGGCGAACCTGCTGCTCGCCGCGTTCAACGCGCTGCCCGGCGCGCCCCTGGACGGCGGACGCATGGTGGAGTCGGCCGTGTGGGCCGCCACCGGCTCCCGCGATCGCGGCGTGGCGGCCGCCGGCTGGGCCGGGCGGGCGGTGGCCGTCGGGCTCGTCGCGCTCGTCCTCGGGGGCCCGCTGCTGCGCGGGGAGCGTCCCGGCCTCGTGATGACCGTGCTGCTCGTCTGGGTGGCCCTGACCCTGTGGCGAGGGGCCTCCGAGGCCGTCGAGCGCGGCCGCTGGGGCCGCCGCCTGGAGCGGGTCCGCCTCGATGCGCTGCGCCTGCCCGCCGTCCCCGTCCCGCTGACGGCCACCGTGGCCCAGGCCCTCGCCGTCGGGGACGCGACCACCGCCCGGGTGGCCGTGGACGAGGCCGGCCGGCCCCGCGGCGTCGTCGACCTCACCGCCGTGCAGGCCCTCGCCCCGGAGGTCGCCGCCGCCACGCCCGTGTCCGCCGTGTGCCGCGCCGTCGCCCCCGAGGCCGTCCTCGACGCCGACGCCCTGCCCGCCGCCGGCGGCGACCTCGTGACGGCCCTCGCCGCTCTGGACCGCCGCGACGGCCTCTCCGCCCTCACCGAGACCCCCGTGTGGGTGCTCACCGACGCGCACGGCGCCGTGCGCGGCGTGCTGCCCCGCGAGACCATCCTCACCGCGCTCACCGACGCGCGGCCCGCCGACCCCCAGGAGCACCGAGCATGAGCGACGCCCCCGCGTCCCCGACCCCCCACCACCCCGCCGACGCAGCCCCGCAGAACGTCCCCGCGGGCGTCACCGCGCAGGACACTCCGGCGGGCGTCACGGCCCGACGCGGCCCGCTGCGCGCCGGCCAGCGCGTGCAGATCAAGGACGCGAAGGGCCGGCTGAACACCATCACGCTCCTGCCGGGCGGCGAGTTCCACAGCTATCAGGGCGTGCTCCGGCACGACGACCTGATCGGCGGCCCCGAGGGCGTGGTGGTGCAGAACTCCTCCGGGCACGACTACCAGGTGCTGCGCCCCCTGCTCAACGACTTCGTGCTGTCCATGCCGCGCGGCGCCACGGTGGTCTACCCCAAGGACGCCGGGCAGATCGTGCAGCAGGCGGACGTCTTCCCGGGCGCGGTCGTCGTCGAGGCGGGCGTGGGCTCGGGCGCGCTGTCCATGTCCCTGCTGCGCGCCGTGGGGGACCACGGTCAGCTGCACTCCTACGAGCGCCGCGAGGAGTTCGCCGAGGTGGCCCGCGGCAACGTGGAGTCCTTCTTCGGCGGCGAGCACCCGGCGTGGTCCATCCACCTCGGCGACGCCCAGGAGAGGATGCTGGAGGTCCACGAGCCCCACTCCGTGGACCGCGTGGTCCTGGACATGCTCGCCCCCTGGGAGTGCCTCGACGCCGTGGCCACCGTCCTCGCCCCCGGCGGCGTGTGGCTGAACTACGTGGCCACCGCCACCCAGCTCTCCCGCGTGGCCGAGGCCATCCGGGACTCCGGGAAGTTCACCCAGGTGGAGGCCAACGAGACCCTCGTGCGCGGCTGGCACCTGGACGGCCTGGCCGTGCGCCCGGACCACCGCATGGTGGCCCACACCGGCTTCCTGCTCACCGCGCGCCGCCTGGCCACCGGCGAGGAGGCGCTGCGGCTCAAGCGCCGGTCCAAGGTGTCCGAGTTCAAGGACGTGGACGTCGAGGCGTGGCGCCCGGCCGACGAGGCCCGGTGGACCCCCCAGGCGCTCGGCGAGCGCCCCGTGACGGACAAGAAGGCCCGCAAGGCCGCCAAGGAGGCCCGGCTCATGGCGCGCCGCGCGCGCGAGGCCGAGGCCGACGTCGACGCCCGGGGTCAGCGCCGCCCCGCCGCCGGCGCGGCAGGAGAGGAGCAGCATGACTGAGCACCCCATCGGCAGCGCCGGACAGGACGGGGCGGCCCTGCGTCGTCGCCTCGAGGAGGCCCGCGAGCTGCTGCGCCAGGAGCAGTCGCGCGCCGAGCGCCTGCAGCACCAGCTGGACGCGGCCCAGCGCCACGGGGCCCAGCTCTCGGAGCGGCGCCGCGAGGCGAGGGCCCAGCTGGACGTCGCCGCGCGCAACAACCGCCGCATGGTGGACCTGCTCGAGGCGACCCGCGGGGAGATCACCACCCTCAAGGAGGCCCTCGACGCCACCACCAAGCCGCCCTTCACCTTCGCCCGCCTGGAGTCCGTCCTGCCGCCGCGTGAGCCGGTCGAGGGCGTGGAGACGGGCGCCGTCGTGCGCGGCGGCGCGGACGTCGTCCAGAACGGCCGGCGTCTGCGGGTCAGCGTGTCGCCGCTGCTCGAGCCCGAGCGCCTGACGCCGGGCGCGGAGGTGCTGCTGGACGAGTCGAGCACCGTCGTCGGCGTCGCGGACGCCAGCCCCGCCGGCCAGCTGCTGCGCGTGAAGGAGGTGCTGGACTCGGGGGACCTCGTCCTGGCCGGCACCGCCGACGAGGAGCGCCTGGTCCGCCGGGCCCCGGCCCTGGAGGGCGTGCCGCTGCGCCACGGGGACGCCGTCACGGTGGACCCGCGGATCGAGTGGGCGCTGCGGCACGTGGAGCTCTCCGAGGTGGACGACGTCCTGCTCGAGGAGGTCCCGGACGTCACGTTCGAGGACATCGGCGGCCTCGGCCCGCAGATCGAGCGCATCCGCGAGGCGGTGGAGATCCCGTTCCTGCACCCCGAGGTGTACCGCGAGCACGGGCTGCGCGCGCCGAAGGGCATCATGCTCTACGGCCCGCCCGGAACGGGCAAGACCATGCTCGCCAAGGCCGTGGCCAACGCGCTGTCCGCGCGCTCCGCGGACGGCTCCCGCTCCTTCTTCCTGAACATCAAGGGCCCCGAGCTGCTGAACAAGTACGTGGGCGAGACCGAGCGGCAGATCCGGATCATCTTCGACCGGGCCCGCGAGCGCGCCGCCGCCGGGTTCCCCGTGGTGGTGTTCTTCGACGAGATGGAGTCCCTGTTCCGCACGCGCGGCTCGGGGGTGTCCTCGGACGTGGAGACCACGATCGTCCCGCAGCTGCTCGCCGAGATCGACGGCGTGGAGTCCCTGGACAACGTGATCGTGATCGGCGCGTCCAACCGCGAGGACATGATCGACCCGGCCGTGCTGCGCCCGGGCCGCCTGGACGTGAAGATCCGCGTGGACCGCCCGGACGCCCGCGGCGCGGTGGACATCATGGCCCGCCACCTCACCGACGACGTCCCGCTGCACGCGGACGAGGTGGCCGCCGCCGGCGACGCCGAGCAGGCCCGCGAGGACCTGATCGCCGCCGCCGTGACGGCCCTGTACGAGCGCTCGCCCCGCACCGCGCTGGCCGAGCTCACGGACGTCACGGGCGCGGCGCACACGCTGCACCTGGCGGACCTGGTCTCGGGCGCCGTCGTGGCGGACGTGGTGGACCGCGCCAAGCGCTCCGCGGTGCGCGACCTGCTGGCCGCGGACATGGCCGACGACGCCCGCGGGCTGCGGCAGAACCACCTGCTGGACGCCGTGGACGCGGTGCTGGCGGACCAGGCGGACCTGCTGTCCACGGTGGCGCCGGGGGAGTGGGCCCGCACCTCGGGCTGGCGTGGCCCGCGCCTGGCCGGGCTGCGCATGCTGCCCGGCGGCACGGCGGGGGCGGGCGCATGAGCGCGCCAGGTCGCCTGCCCGGCGGGATCGGCGCCGGGGAGGCGGGGCGGACGGGCACGACGCCGGCCGGCACCCCCGCCTTCGACGGCCAGCGCCGGCTGTTCCCGGCGGACGCGGCCGGTCCGCCGCTCGGCCGGGACGCCGCGGGCTGGGGCGTGCACCGCGTGATGGGCACGGAGACCGAGTTCGGGATCCACGCCCCGGCCAACCCGGGCGCCCACCACAGCGTGCTGTCCGTGGAGCTGGTCAACGCCTACGCGGACCTGGTGACCCACGGCGGGGGCGCGGTGGCGGGCACGGAATGGGACTACACGGGCGAGTCGCCGCTGGTGGACGCCCGCGGCTGGCGCATGCCCCGCTCGGCGGCCCACCCCTCCCAGCTGACGGACCAGGCGCTCGTGGGCCCGGACGGGGAGCCGGTGCACCTGCTGCTGTCCACCGTGCTGCCCAACGGGGCGCGCTGGTACGTGGACCACGCCCATCCGGAGTACTCCTCCCCGGAGACCGCCTCCCCGCGCGAGGCCATGGTGTGGGACGCGGCGGGGGACCGGATCGCCCAGGCCGCCGCCGAGCACATCGGCGCCGCCGAGGGCGCGCCCGAGGTGCTGGTGTACAAGAACAACACGGACGGCAAGGGCCGCTCCTACGGCACCCACGAGAACTACCTGGTGGCCCGCGCCCTGGACTTCGAGGAGCTGACCGCCGTCCTTCTGCCGTTCTTCGCCGCCCGTCAGGTGCTGGTGGGCGCGGGCCGCGTGGGCCTGGGGCCCGAGGGGGAGCGCCCCGGGTTCCAGCTGTCCCAGCGCGCGGACTACTTCGAGGAGCAGGTGGGCCTGGAGACCACGATCCGCCGGCCGATCGTGAACACGCGGGACGAGCCGCACGCCAGCGCCCACGCGTACCGGCGGCTGCACGTGATCATCGGGGACGCCACGCTCAGCCAGCACGCCACGTGGCTGCGGATGGGCATGACCGCCCTCGTCCTGGCCCTGGCCGAGGCCGGCACGGCCCCGCGGCTGCGCCTGGACGACCCCGTGGCCGCGCTCCAGGCCATCAGCCACGACCCCACGCTGCGGGCGCGCGTGCCCGTGTGGGAGACCGACGACGCCGGCACGCGCCGCGTCGAGATGTCCGGGCTCCAGATCCTGGGCGCCTACCACCGGGCCGCGGCGGAGCACTGCGCGTGGTTCGGCGTGACCGACCCGGAGACGGCCGAGGTGCTCGAGGCCTGGGGACGGGACCTGGCGGACGCCGCCGAGGACCCGCTCTCCCTGGCGGACCGGGCCGACTGGGCCGCGAAGCTGCGCGTGCTCGAGGGGATGCGCGCCCGCGCCGGGCTCGGCTGGGACGACCCGCGCCTGGCCATGGTCGACCTGCAGTACGCGGACCTGCGGCCGGCGAAGTCGCTGCACGCCCGCCTCGTGGCCGCCGGCGCCCTGCGCGTGCTGGCCTCGGAGGACGAGGTGGCGGCCGCCGTCGACGCCCCGCCCGCGACCACCCGGGCGTGGACGCGCGGGAACCTCGTGCGCCGCCACGGCGGGCTCGTGGCCGGCGCGGCGTGGGAGTCCGTGCTCCTGCGCGCCGGCGGCGAGGACGGCCGGATCCACCGGCTGCACCTCGGCGAGCCCCTCGAGGGCGCGGCCGCCGATCTGCCCGGGTGGTGGGCCGGGGACGGTGAGGACCCCTCGGCGGATCAGCTGGCCGCTGTGCTGGTGCCGCTGCTGCGCCGGGACTGACCCGGCGGCCGGCGGGGGTCGTCAGGCCGGGCGTCCCCCGCCGCCCGGCGGGCGTTGACCCATGTGGGGCGGGGGAGGACGGCGGGGCGTGACACCCCCGCTCCGAGAGGCACCCCGCCGTGTTCATCCCGCACGTCGCCGACGGCGTCCACCTGCTCACCCACGCCCATGTGAACGTCTACCTGATCGAGGATGAGGACGGCCTCACCCTCGTGGACGCCGGCCGGACGAGGTCGCCGCGCTCCTGCTGACACACGGTCACTTCGACCATGTGGGCTTCGCACGCCGCGCCCAGCGCGAGTGGGACCTGCCCGTGCACGTCCACCGGGCGGACGGCCGGCTGGCCCGGCACCCCTACCGGTACCGGCCCGAGCGCAGCCGGCTGTCCTACCCCCTCACCCATCCGCGGTCCCTGCCGGTGCTGGGCGGCATGGCCGCCGCCGACACCGCCGAGGCCCTGGCCTCGCTGGATGCGATCGCGTCGACGGGGGCCCGGACGCTGCTGCCCGGGCACGGCGGCCCCTGGCACGGCGGAGCGGTCGAGACGGTCCGGCGCGCCCTGCAGGAGGGGGCCCACTGACCCCCTCGGCGCGCGTCAGCCGGAGATGCGCCCGCGCACGTCGCCGATGAGCGCGTCGGCGCGCTGCGTGAGCCGGTCGGCCCGCTCGATGCGGGCCGTGAGCTCGGCGCCCAGCTCGTCGTCCTTGAGCGGGGAGAGGTTGGTCAGCAGGGTGACGACGGCGGCCGTCAGCCCCGCCCGGGCGCAGCCCAGGGCCGTGGCGACGTCGGAGAGGGTGTTGGGGTTGCCGCCGTCGAGGGCCTCCTCGGCGAGGTCCAGGAGCCGGCCGGCGGCGTCGACGATCGCCTCGGGCGGGCGCACCGCCTCGGCGAGCGCGTCCTGGACGGCCGCGGACCGGGCCTCCCGCTGCCGATGGGTGTCCTTCGGCAGGCCGAACGCCTCGGCCACGGCCCCGAAGCCCTGCTCGTCCTCGTCGGCCACCGCCAGGCAGTCCCGGATGAGGTCGCCGCAGCGGGCGGCCAGCTCCTCGCGGTCGGCGTAGCGGGCGGCCATGGACACCAGGCCGGCGCCCTGCGCCACGGCCAGGGCGCCCGTGGCGCCGCCGCCGGGGGTGGGCTCCCCGGAGGCCAGGCGGGTCAGCAGGCCCTCGATGCTCTCGTCACGGATCATGCGCCCATCCAAGCACGCGCCGCACGCGTCCGCCCAGGTCGGGGCCCACCCGGGCTCAGACCCGCTCCCACGAGGCCACGGGCCCCTCCTCGAGCTCGAACAGGGGGTGCAGGTCCGGGACCGCCACGTGCTCCCAGCGGGCCAGCCACTCGGGGCTCCGGGCGGCGAGCTTGGCGCGCAGGTGGGCCCACTCATGGTCCCGCTGGCCGGTGGTCGCCGGGATGGGGGCCAGGCGCAAGGGCAGCACCAGCTCGCCGGGGGCGCCGTCGTCGCCGGCGGGCGGGGTCTCCAGGGGCCGGTCGATGCGCGAGGTGTCGAACCGGTACCCGCGCGCGGACGCCTCCAGGGCGATCCCGGTCAGGAACGCCCCGATCGCCGACGCCGGGTCCCCGTGGTCGCGGAAGCGCTCGAGCTGGGGGTGGTTCCGGTAGCCGCGCGTGCGGCGGGCCAGCGCGGCCTGGGCCAGCAGCGCCTCCCGCCACGCGCCGGTCAGGCCCTGGCGGTCCAGGTGCCTCGGGTGCAGGGTCCACAGTCGCATGCGCCCATCCTGGCACCCCGGCCGACGCCCGCCGACGCCGGTCGCCCGGCCCCGGCCCGCCGACGTAGTCTCGGAGCAGACGCACCGACCACCCCCTGATCAGGAGGAGCACCATGTCCCAGGAGCAGATCCGCCCCCGTCCCGCCGGCGGCGACGACGACGCCCCCGCCGCGGGCCAGGCCCAGGTCAAGGCGCAGACGCAGGACACCGGCCTGGACGGCCTGCTGGACGAGATCGACTCGGTGCTGGAGACCAACGCCGAGGAGTTCGTCAAGGGCTTCGTCCAGAAGGGCGGCCAGTGACCGCCGAGGCCCGCCGGGTGATGGGACTGGAGACGGAGTACGGGGTCCAGCACTGGAACCCCGACGCCCGGCCGCTGAGCGCCGAGGAGGTGGTGCGGTACCTGTTCCGCCCCGTCCTCGCGTGGGGCCGCTCGTCCAACGTCTTCGTGTCCAACGGCTCGCGGCTCTACCTCGACGTGGGCTCCCACCCGGAGTACGCCACGGCCGAGTGCTCCACGCTGGACGAGCTGATCGCCTCGGACGCCGCGGGCGACCGGATCCTGCAGGGCCTGATCGGTCAGGCGGAGGCCGCCATGGCCGCGGACGGGATCGGCGGCTCCCTGCACCTGTACCGCAACAACGCCGACTCCTCGGGGAGCTCCTACGGCTCGCACGAGAACTACCTGTTGCGCCGGCGCACCGAGTACCGGCGCCTCACCGAGGCGCTGGTCCCCTTCCTGGTCTCCCGGCAGATCATGGTGGGCGCCGGGCGCGTGGTGCCGGCGGGGACGTGGCCGGAGGGCACGGGGGAGGCGCACTTCGCCTTCTCCCAGCGCGCCGACTTCGTCCAGGAGGGCGTCTCCTCCTCCACCACGCGCTCCCGCCCCATCATCAACACGCGGGACGAGCCGCACGCGGACGCGTCCCTGTACCGCCGCCTGCACGTGATCGTGGGGGACACCAACCTCTCCGAGCCCACGCACCTGCTGCGCTTCGGCGCCACGGACCTCATGCTGCGCATGATCGAGGCGGGCTTCCCCCTCGGCGACCACCGCGTCACCCACCCCACGCTGGCCGTGCGGCAGGTCTCCCACGACCTCACGGGCACCGCCCGCATCGCCCTGCGCGAGGGCGAGGCCAGCGCCCTGGACCTGCAGGAGCACTACCTCGACTGTGCCCGCCGGTTCGTCGATGCCGAGGGCCCCCACCACGAGCGCGTGGGCGAGGTCCTGAACCTGTGGGGCACGGTGCTCGACGCCGTCCGCTCCCAGGACTTCGGCCCCATCGAGGACACGATCGACTGGGCGATCAAGCTGCGCCTGCTCGAGCGGTTCCGCGAGCGCGACGGCCTCGACTGGTCCTCGCCGCGGATCGCCCAGCTGGACCTGGCCTTCCACGATATCGCCCCCGGGCAGGGCCTCTACGCGATGCTGCGCGACCGCGGCGCCGTGCGCCGGGTCCTGCCGGAGGGGGCGGGCGAGGCCGCCGTCGACGCCGCCCCGTCCACCACGCGCGCGGCGGTGCGGGCCGACTTCATCGCCCGGGCCCGCGAGCGCGGGATGGACTACGCGGTGGACTGGACCACGCTGAAGCTGACCGACCACCCGCTGCACACGATCAGCCTCAAGGACCCGTTCGACACGGCGCTCGACGCCGTCGACGCCCTGTTCGCGCGGGTCGGCTGAGGCGACGTCCAGAGAGCGTCGGTAGGGTGTCCGCCATGACCTCGTTCCCCTCCTCCGCGACGGCCGTGCGCCGCCGTCGCCGTCCCGTGACCGCCTTGACCCTCGGCGTGGCCGGCCTCCTGCTGGCCACCGCGTGCAGCGCGGGGGAGTCCGGCGAGGACGCCTCCTCCTCGGAGGGCCAGGCCTCGTCGTCGTCCTCCGCGGCCGCGCCGGAGCAGTCCTCGACCTCGCCCGCGGCGGAGGGCGACGGCCAGGGCGACCCCGAGGCCCTGTCCGGGCTGTCCCTGTCCGTGGCCGAGGACGGCACGCCGAGCGTGGACGTGGACGGCGGGATCGAGACGGACCAGCTGACCACCCGCGTCCTGGATGCCGGCGAGGAGCAGAAGCTGGGGCACGGCTCGATCGTGAAGCTGCACTATCTGTCCGCGGACCCGGCCACGGGTGACGTCCAGGCCGAGACGTTCACGCAGGACCCGCAGACCGTGGTCCTCGACGACCAGCTGAAGCAGGCGAACCCGGAGATGTACGGGCTGCTGACCGGTGTGGGCGTGGGCGGGCGGATCGCCGCCTACGTGCCGCCGCAGGAGGTCCCGGCCCCGGCCGCCTCGTCCGCGTCGGAGGGCGCCTCGCCGTCGTCGACCACCGTCCCGGCCCAGCTGTTCGTCTACTCGATCGCTGGCCGGGTGCCCTTGGAGGCCCAGGGCGAGGAGGTCGCCGAGCGCGACGAGCGCCTGCCCGAGGTCACCGTCGAGGACGGCCGTCCCGTGATCGGCAAGCCCGAGGGCGAGGCCCCCGCCGAGCTCGTCGTCCAGCCCCTGATCCAGGGGGAGGGCCGCGAGGTGACGGCGGAGGACACCGTGACGGTGCACTACACGGGCGTGACGTGGTCCGAGGGCTCCACGTTCGACTCGTCGTGGGAGCGCGGCACGCCCACCTCCTTCCCCCTCTCGGGCGTCATCGAGGGCTGGTCCCAGGGCCTGCAGGGCCAGAAGGTCGGCTCCCGCGTGCTGATCTCCATCCCCGCCGAGCAGGCGTACGGCGCCGAGGGCTCCCCGCCGAAGATCGGCCCGGACGAGGACCTGCTCTTCGTCGTGGACATCCTGGACGCCCAGGCCCCCGCCCCCCAGAACTGACCCACCCACCCCGACCCCAGGAGGAGACACCATGTCCTTCGGACAGCGCGACTACGACCGCACCAAGCCCGAGATCGACTTCCCCGGCGACACCCCGCCCGAGGAGCTCGTCGTCGAGGACCTGATCGAGGGCTCCGGCCCCGCCGTGGAGCGCGGCTCCCGCGTCCAGGTCCACTACGTGGGCGTGGCCTGGTCCACCGGCGAGGAGTTCGACGCCTCGTGGAACCGCGGCACCCCGCTGCCGCTGACCGTCGGCGTGGGTCAGGTCATCGCCGGCTGGGACCAGGGCCTGCTCGGCATGAAGGTGGGCGGCCGGCGTCGCCTCGAGATCCCGCCGCACCTGGGCTACGGGGCGCAGGGCGCCGGCTCGGCCATCGGGCCGAACGAGACCCTGATCTTCGTGTGCGACCTCGTCTCGGTCGACTGACCCCGGACACGGCATGACCGTCGCCCGGCCCCGCTCCGCGGATGAGCCCGCCGAACGGATCATCTCCCTGCTGTGGCTGCTGCTCCACGAGCCGCGCGGCTACGCCCGGGAGCAGATCCGGCGGCTCGTCGTCGGGTACGAGGGGCTGGGCGACGGCGCGTTCGAGAAGCTCTTCCAGCGGGACCGCCGGGCGCTGCGCGCCGTGGGGGTCCCGCTGGCCGTCGTCGGGGGCGAGGACGCCGAGGACGACGACGGCCCCCGCTACCGCGTGGACCGGACCTCCCTGCTGCTGAGGGACCTCGACCTCACCGTCGACGAGCGCCGCGCGCTCGTCCGCGCCCGCCGGCTGTGGGGGGACTCCCCGCTGCGGGACGAGGTGGTCCGGGCCGTCGGCGTGCTGCTGCACCCCGGCGAGCTCTCCGGCCAGGACCAGCTCGAGGGCTACCACACCGTGATGCCCCGGGCGGACCCCCGCCTCGAGGCCCTCACCGAGGCGGCCGCCGAGCAGGCCCTCGTGCGCTTCGCCTACCGCGACGCCGCCGGCGCCCTGACCGAGCGCACCGTGCGGGCCTGGCTGCTGACCCTGGTTCGGGGCCGCTGGTACCTCACCGGCTGGGACGTGGACCGGGAGGCGGAGCGCTCGTTCCGGCTCTCCCGCCTCGAGTCCGACCCGGTGGTCCTCGAGCAGGCCCCCTCCGAGGCCGCCCGGCGCGCCCCGCGTCGTCCTGCCGACCACGACCACGCCGCCCTGCGCGCCCGCCTGGCCGGCCGGGCCGAGGCCGAGACGGTCCGCGTGTGGCTGTCCCCGGGCCGGGGCCAGGGCTTCCGGGTGGCCGGCCGGCGGGTGGACCCCCGCGCCGCCGACGGACCCGCCCCCGGCGAGGGCTGGGAGCTGTGGGAGTCCGCCACGGGCCCCACGGAGGACGGCGTGGTGGCCGAGGCCGCCACCGCCGCCGGACACGTGCTGTTCCCCGCCTCCGAGCCCGAGCCGGCCCGGCGCCTGGCCGCCGCCCTCACCGCGGCCGCGGACCTGCACGCCGCGCCCGCCGACCCCGGGTGCGCCGACGTGCGCCTGAGCGCCCCGGTCCGCCGCCGCGTGCGCACCTCGAGCGAGGACCTCGTGGGCCGGCTGCTGGACATCGTCGGCCTGGCCAACCGCGCCGAGGGCATCGACCGCGCCGAGCTGCAGGAGCGGCTCGGCGTCTCCGCGGCCGACCTGGACCGGGACCTCGAGGTGCTGCGCTACTGCGGCATGCCCGAGCGCGAGTTCCCCGGGTTCCAGTTCGATGTGGAGGAGGACGACGGGCGCGTGCGCGTCCACCAGGCGTCCGAGCTGGCCGCCCCCGTGCGGCTCACCCTGCCCGAGGCGCACACGCTGGTGGCCACCCTGCAGACGGTGGCCGAGATGACCGTCCTGACCGACGCCGAGCGCGACGCCGCCCGCTCGGCGCAGCGGCGCATCCGCGCCTCCCTCGTGGACGCCGGCCAGGACGTGCCCGCCGACCCCGTCCCCGCGCCCGGTGGGACGGAGGGGGCCGGGGCGGACGACGGGGGCGCCGTCGTCGCCCACTGGGACGTCGCGGTGGACCCGGAGACCGTGCGCACGCTCCTGGCGGCCATCGCCGAGCGCGCCGTGGTGCGCCTGCGCTACCACGGGGTGCGCACGGACGAGGTGACGGAGCGGGACGTGGAGCCGCTGGCCGTGGTGCAGGAGCGCACCCGGCTGTACCTGCAGGCCTGGTGCCGGCGCGCCGCGGGGCTGCGCGTGTTCCGCGTGGACCGGATCGGCGCGCTGGAGACGACGGGGGAGACGTACCGGCCCCGCGCGCGGCCCGGCCGGTGGCGCCTGCACCCGGAGGGCGAGGGGGTGTCCGCGCTCGTGCGCTGGGACCACCCCGTGCGCGACGCCGCCGAGGCCTACCGCCCGGCGGCCGCCGCCACGCTCGAGGACGGCGCCGCCCTGACCCGGCTGACGCTGCTGGACGAGGAGGCCGCCGTCGCCCTGGCCGCCCGTCACGGCGGACGCGTCGAGGTGCTCGAGCCCTCGGACCTCCGCGACGCCGTCGCCGCGCGCCTGGGCCGGGCCGCCCGTCTGGCCCGCGGCGCGGTAGCCTAGATCGCAGGACCCCCGTCGAAAGGACCCCCCATGTTCGCTGGACTCCAGGGATGGCAGCTCGTCATCATCATCGTGCTCGTGGTGCTGCTCTTCGCGGCCCCCAAGCTCCCCTCCATGGCCCGCAACCTGGGCCAGTCCATGCGCATCTTCTCCTCCGAGGTGAAGCAGATGCGCACCGAGGACAAGGAGCGCAAGGCCGGCGACGACGCCTCCGGCGCGGGCTCCCACCCCGCCGAGCCGGTCGAGCCCGTGGAGGGCCGCGTCGTCGACCGCGACGACCGCGACGTCCGCTGACGTCCGCTCACGTCCGGGAGGCCTAGCCCATGACCACCGTGGACGAGACCGCGCGCCGCCGCCGGCGGCGTGCGGAGCGGCGGCCCAAGAACCCCACCGGGGAGATGCCGCTGCGCGAGCACCTCGCGGAGCTGCGGAGCCGGCTGGTCAAGTCCGCCCTGGGCATCGTCCTCGGCGCCGTGCTGGGGTTCCTGCTCTACAAGCCGTTCATGCAGGAGCTCACGCGGCCCCTGCGTGACGCCCAGGAGCACGGCGTCAACGCCGCCCTGGCCTTCGACACGGTCAGCTCGCCGTTCGACATGATGCTCAAGGTGGCGCTGTTCATCGGACTCGTCGTGGCGAGCCCGATCTGGCTCTACCAGATCTGGGCGTTCGTCGTCCCCGGCCTCAAGAAGCAGGAGAAGAAGTACGCCGTCGGCTTCCTCGCCGCCGCGATCCCGCTGTTCCTGCTGGGCATCCTGCTCGGCTGGATGGTGCACCCGCAGGCCGTGCAGTTCTTCATCGGCTTCACCTTCGAGGGCTCGGCCGCGCTGCCCACCGCGCAGAAGTTCCTCACGTTCTCCCTCAACCTGTTCCTGGCGTTCGGGGCCTCCATGGTGCTCCCGGTGTTCCTCGTGGGCCTGAACATGATGGGCGTCCTCCCGGCCGCCACCCTCCTCAAGCACTGGCGCATCACGGTGTTCGTGATCGCGCTCATCGCCGCCCTGGCCGCGCCCGGCTCGGACGCGATCTCGATGTTCTACCTCGCCGCTCCGCTGTTCCTGCTCTTCGGCATCTCGATCGCCCTGTGCTGGATCAACGACCGCCGCCGCGCCCGCCGCGCGGTGAAGGGGGAGGCCGACCTCGAGGCGGAGATCGCCGCCGGCCCCCGGCCGCTGGACCAGATCTGACCCCGGCCGACGACGCCTCCCGCGCCCCGCTCCGTTCGCCCGGAGCGGGGCGCGGCGCGTTCGGGCCCCGTCCCGTCCGCCGCGCCCGTACGCTGGGGACATGGCCCCGCACCCCTCGACCGACACCCCCGCCGGCCCTCCCGAGGAGCCGCGCCTGAGCCCCGCCGAGCGCTACGCGCAGGCCCGCCGCGAGCGCCACCACGCCGGCTCCGAGCTGGCCGCGTTCGCCGCGCGCCTCGACTTCCCGCTGGACGACTTCCAGCGCGAGGCCTGCCGGGAGGTCGAGGACGGCCACGGCGTCCTGGTGGCCGCCCCCACCGGGGCGGGCAAGACGGTGGTAGGGGAGTTCGCCGTCCACCTCGCCCTGGCGCGCGGCCGCAAGGCCTTCTACACGACGCCCATCAAGGCGCTCTCGAACCAGAAGTTCCTGGACCTCGGCCGGGTGCACGGCGTCGAGAACGTGGGCCTGCTCACGGGCGACACGTCCGTCAACGCGGACGCCCCCGTGGTGGTGATGACCACCGAGGTGCTGCGCAACATGCTCTACGCGGACTCCGAAGCCCTCACGGACCTGGGGTACGTGGTCATGGACGAGGTGCACTACCTCGCCGACCGCTTCCGCGGCCCGGTGTGGGAGGAGGTCATCATCCACCTGCCCGAGCACGTGCAGCTGATCTCCCTGTCCGCCACCGTGTCCAACGCCGAGGAGTTCGGCTCGTGGCTGGACACCGTGCGCGGGGCCACCACCGTGGTGGTCTCGGAGCACCGCCCGGTGCCCCTGTGGCAGCACGTCATGGCCGGCGGACGCCTCTACGACCTCTTCGCCGAGGACGTCGCCTTCGAGGACACCGCCGACGCCGACGGCACGCCCCTGCTCAACCCCGAGCTGGAGCGCCTCGCCCGGGACGCTGAGCGCGGCGGGCAGCGCCCGGACTGGGGCCGGCCCGCCCGAGGCCGTCGGGACGACGGCGGACGCGGCGGCCCCCGAGGCCGTGGCGGGCGCCACGGCGGCCGGGACAGGGGGCGGGGCGGACGTGGCGGCAGGGGCGCCGACCGCTCCTCGGGGTGGGACCGGGACCGCGGCACGAGCGCCGCGGTGGGCTCCTCCGGCGGCGGACGGGACCACCGGGACGGGCGTGGCCCGGGCCTGATAACCTCGCGCCCGGACATGATCCGGGCCCTTGACCGCGAGGGCCTGCTGCCGGGCATCACCTTCATCTTCTCCCGGGCCGGCTGCGACGGAGCCGTCGAGCAGTGCCTGCGGGCGGGCCTGGACCTCACCACCGCCCAGGAGAAGGCCCGGATCGCCGCCCGCGTGGACGAGGCGGCCCGCCTGCTGCCGCCCGAGGACCTGGACGTGCTCGGCTTCTGGGCGTGGCGGGACGGACTGTCCCGGGGCTTCGCGGCCCACCACGCGGGCATGCTGCCGCCGTTCAAGGAGGCCGTGGAGGACCTGTTCGCGGCCGGGGCGCTCAAGGTCGTGTTCGCCACAGAGACCCTCGCGCTGGGCGTGAACATGCCGGCCCGGTCCGTGGTGCTCGAGAAGCTCGTGAAGTTCAACGGCGAGTCCCACGTGGACGTGACGCCGGGGGAGTACACCCAGCTCACCGGACGCGCCGGCCGCCGCGGCATCGACGTCGAGGGCCACGCCGTGGTCATGTGGCGCCCGGGTCTGGACCCGGCGGCCGTGGCGGGCCTGGCCTCGCGCCGCACGTATCCGCTGAAGTCCTCGTTCCGGCCCACCTACAACATGTCCGTGAACCTGCTGGCCCAGGTGGGCGCCGAGCGCGCCCGGGGGATCCTCGAGTCCTCCTTCGCGCAGTTCCAGGCGGACCGCTCGGTGGTGGGCCTGGCCCGGGAGGTGCGGGCCAAGCAGGGCACGCTGGAGAAGTACGAGGCCGCCATGGCGTGCGAGCGCGGCGACTTCGCCGAGTACCTCGCCCTGCGCAAGGAGGTCGCCTCGGCCGAGAAGTCCGGCTCGCAGGGGCGCCGCCGCGCGCACGTGGCCGCGGTGAAGGAGTCCCTCGCGGACCTCGCCGTGGGGGACGTGATCGAGCTCGACGCCGGCCGCCGCCTCGGCCGCGCCGTCGTCGTGATGCCCGCCGGGAACCCGCAGAACCCGCGCGTCGGCGTCGTGACGGACTCAGCCCAGCTGCGCCGCATCACCCTCGACGACGTCGCCGCGCCCGTCGAGCCGGTGGCCGGGGCGGACCTGGGCCAGACCGTCCAGGTCAAGACCCCGTCCCAGCGCAAGGACGTGGCCGCGCGCATGCGCGAGGCCGTGCGCACCCACCGCCCGCCCACCGGCGGGACGCGGCGGGGGACCGGCTTCCGCCTGCGGGAGGAGGCCGACTCCCCGCGTCTGGAGGAGCTGCGCCGCCGTCTCCAGGCGCACCCCTGCCACGCGTGCCCGGACCGCGAGGACCACGCCCGCTGGGGCGAGCGCTGGTGGGGCATGCGCCGCGAGGTGGGCCTGCTGCGCGAGCGAATCGCCGGACGGACCAACACCATCGCGCGCACGTTCGACCGCGTGGTGGACCTGCTGGACCGGTACGGCTACGTCGGACCGGACCCGGACGCGCCCGCCCGGGCGCTCTCGGAGCGCGGCCAGACCCTGCGCCGCGTGTACGGCGAGCGGGACCTGCTGACCTCGCTGGTGCTGCACGACCCCGCCACCGCGCACCTGGGCCCCGAGGACTGGGCGTGCGTGGCCGCCCTGCTGGTGTACCAGGGCAAGGGGGAGTCCCAGGGGCTGCCGGTGGCCATGCCCAACGCCCGGCTGCAGCGGGTCGCCGAGGCCGTGGAGGAGCTGGAGGAGCGGCTGCGCGCGGACGAGGCGGCCGCGCGGATCGAGCCCACCCCGCCCACCGACCTCGGTCTCGTGGGGCCGGTGCACCGCTGGGTCCGCGGCGGGACCCTGCGCGAGACGCTGCAGGGCGCCGAGCTGGCCGCCGGCGACTTCGTGCGGTGGGCGCGCCAGGTGATCGACGTGCTGGACCAGATCGCCCAGGTGCCCGGAGATGCGCACCGCTCGCGCAGCTGCCGGCGCGCCGCCGGGCTCGTGGCCCGCGGCGTGGTGGCCACCTCCCTGCCCGGTGCCGCGGCCGACCCGGAGGAGTGAGGCCCGCGGCGGCTAGGGTGGAGCGGTGACCAGCACCCTCCTGCACAGCGCCGTCGTCCACTCCGCCACCGACCCCTACGCCACCGCCCTGCTCGTGGCGGACGGGGTCGTCGCCTGGCTCGGGGAGGACGCCTCGGCGGACCGGGTGGCCGACGACGCCGTCCCCCGCCAGGACCTCGAGGGGGCCGTGGTGGCGCCCGCGTTCGTGGAGCCGTGCGCCCGTCCCGCCGAGGCGCGCGCCGCCGTCGGGCGGGGGACGGCCGTGGTGACCGTCCTCGCCGAGCCGGGCCGCTCGACGGCGGAGACTCGGACGGAGGGCCCCGCCGCCCCCGTGCAGACCGTGGTGTACCGCGCCGCCGAGACCGTGGACCCGGACGCCGCCGGCGTGTGGCTCACGGCCGGGGAGACCGACCGGGCCGCCCTCGCCGGACTGGTGGCCGCCTCCACCCGGGTGGGGGAGCAGGTGTACCTCGTCCCGCCCGCCGAGGCCGACGCGGCCGCCCTGACCGCCGCCCAGGAGGACGCCCTGGCCGCCCTGCGCGCCGCCGCCGACGAGCTGGGCGTCGCCGCCCTCGGCCGCGTCCGCCACCGCCTGGCGCTCACCGGGCCGATCACCGCCGAGGACCGGGCGTTCCTGGCCTCCGCCGCCGTGTCCGTGACGGTGGCCCCGGACGCGGACGGCGTCCTGCGGGCCCCGCTGGGCACCCTGCTGGCGGACGCCGTGCCCGTGTGCCTGAGGACCCGCGGCGGGGACAGCCCGTGGGCCGCGGTCCGAGCGGCCCTGTCCCATCCGGACGAGCAGGAGCGCATCTCGGCCCGCTCGGCGTTCACCGCCGCCACCCGCACCCCGCTGCGCGCCCTGCCGGACGTGCCCACCGCCGCGGTCCAGGCCGCCCCGCGCCTGGCCGTCTCCAGCCCGGCGACGTTCGCCGTGTGGCGCACGGACGCCGTCGCGGTGCAGTCCCCGGACGGACGCGTGGCGGCGTGGAGCACGGATACCCGTGCCGGCACCCCGCTGCTGCCCTCCCTGGACGACCAGACCCCGCTGCCGGAGTGGCTGGCCACGTGGGTGGACGGCGAACCGCTGGAGGCCGACGGCCCGACCTCCGCCTGACCCCGAGTCCCCGCCGGACTTCCTATACTCGAACGGATGCCAGGGCCCCGCACCGTGCTGAGGGCCGCCCCGACCCCCGGAAGGCGAGACCACCGCATGCGCGTGCTCACCATCATCCCCACCTACAACGAGATCGAGTCCCTGCCGCTCACCCTGGGCCGCCTCCGCGACGCCGTGCCGGACTCCGACGTGCTCGTGGTGGACGACGCCTCCCCGGACGGCACCGGCGCGTGGGCGGACGAGCGCGCCGCGCAGGACCCGAGCGTGCACGTGCTGCACCGCTCGGAGAAGAACGGCCTCGGCGGGGCGTACATCGCCGGCTTCCGCTGGGGCCTGGAGCGCGGCTACGAGGTGCTCGTGGAGATGGACGCGGACGGCTCCCACCAGCCCGAGCAACTGCCCCGCCTCCTGGAGGCCGTGCGCACCGCCGACCTCGTGATCGGCTCGCGCCGCGTGCCCGGCGGCAAGATGGTCAACTGGCCGGCCTCCCGCAAGCTGATCTCCGCGGCCGGCTCCCTGTACCCGCGGATCATGCTCGGCCTGAAGCTGACGGACATCACCGCCGGCTACCGCGCGTACCGCGCGGAGACCCTGCGGAAGATCGACCTCGACGCCGTGCAGTCCAAGGGCTACGGCTTCCAGGTGGACATGACCTTCCGGGTGGCCCGCCTCGGCCTGCGCATCGTCGAGGTGCCGATCACCTTCGTGGAGCGCGAGCTGGGGGAGTCCAAGATGAGCGGCGGCATCATCGGCGAGGCCGTCGTCAACGTGACCAAGTGGGGCGCGAAGGCCCGCTGGGAGACCCTGACCGGCCGCTCCGGCCGCTGACGCCGGACGCGGCGGCGCGGACGACGACGGGGGCCCACCAGGGTGGTCGGGCCCCCGCGGGGGGGGGGGGGGGCGGGGGGGCCCCGGCCGCGGACGCGGGACGCGGGGGGGGGCAGGCCGCCGGGGCCCCACCTGCTGCCAGGGGCCCCGGCGTCGTGGGCGGGGGGCGGGGAGGCCGCCGCCGGTCATGCGGTGATGCTCAGGCGTCCTCGCCGCGGGAGGCGCGCAGCTTCTTCAGCTGGATCTGGAAGGTCTCCTCGAGGTCCTCCATGGAGCGGCGCTCCAGCAGCATGTCCCAGTGGGTGCGCACCGGCTTGCCCTCGTTCTCCTCCGGCTTCTCGCCGTCCACGCGGAGGGCCTCCTTGCCGGTCTTGGAGGTCCACGTCGCCGGGACGTCCGCCTCGACGGCGAAGGTCACGAACACCTGCTCGCCGTCCTCCGTGCGGTACTCGACCCGCTGGCGGGGCGCCGGCTCGACGCCGGCCTCGGACTCCAGGGACTGCGCCCCCAGGCGCATGCCGCGCAGGCTGCGATCGCTCATCTGACCTCCTCGTCGGGCCGCGGCGCCGGGGTCCCGTGCGGGACGCTTCCGGGCCGCCGCGGCGGCTCACTTCTTCCTCGGTGCAACCACCGATCCTCTCATGCCATTCCCGGGCCCCGGCGGCGCTCGGGGTCGACGGCGGGCAGGGGGTCCTCGAGGCCCGCCGGCGTGGCCAGGGCCTCGTCCAGCGTGGTGTCGTGCAGGGCCTCCGGGACGGCGGTCCCCGCGGTCAGCGCCTCCGGCACCCCGGCGGCGCGCAGGGCCTCGGCAGTGGTGGGCCGGCCCTCCCGCGGGCCGCGGGTCCGCTCGGTGCCGCGCGGAGAGGAGCCGCGCCCACCGCGACGGGCCGGGCGGGCGCCGTCGTCGTCCGCGTCCTCCGAGGAGGACCCGGCGTCCCGGCCGGGGCCGAACGCGTCCCCGAGGCCCTCGAGGGCGCGGGTGAGCTCGGCCGGGACCACGAACATCGTGTTGGAGGTGCCCTCGGCGATCCGGGGCAGCTGCTGCAGGTACTGGTAGGCCAGGACCTCGGAGTCGGCCTCGCCCTCGTGGATCGCGTCGAACACCACCTGGATCGCCTCGGCCTCGGCGTTGGCGCGGAGCACGCGGGCCTGGGCGTCGCCCTCGGCGGCGAGGATCTGCGCCTGGCGCTCGCCCTCGGCGGTGAGGATCGCGGCCTGCTTGGTGCCCTCGGCGGTGAGGATCGCGGCGCGACGGTCGCGCTCGGCGCGCATCTGCTTCTCCATGGAGTCCTGGATGGACATGGGCGGGTCGATCGCCTTGAGCTCCACGCGCGAGACGCGCAGGCCCCAGCGGGTGGTGGCGTCGTCGAGGACGCCGCGCAGCTGGGAGTTGATCGAGTCGCGGGAGGTCAGCGCCTCCTCGAGGTTCATGCCGCCCACCACGTTGCGCAGGGTGGTGGTGGTCAGCTGCTCCACGGCCTGGATGTAGTTGGCGATCTCGTAGGTGGCGGCCTTGGCGTCCGTCACCTGGAAGTAGACCACCGTGTCGATCGAGACAACGAGGTTGTCCTCGGTGATCACCGGCTGCGGCGGGAAGGAGACCACCTGCTCGCGCATGTCCACCTGGGGGAGCATGCGGTCGATGAACGGGATGATCAGGGTCAGCCCGGCGCCCGCGGTGCGCTGGTACTTGCCCAGGCGCTCGATGTTCGCGGTCCGGGCCTGGGGGATGATCTTGACGGACGAGGCCAGCACGACGATGACCAGGACGGCCAGCACCGCCAGCACGATGAGTGTCTCCATGGGGTTCCCTTCGATGGGTTGGTCGGGGACGGACGGGTCAGGGACGCGGGGCGTCCCAGTCGATGACGGGAGCCGCGCGGACCACCAGGTGGGCGCCGGCGACCTCGAGGACGGTGACCTCCTGGCCAGGGGCGGCGGGGCGCGCGCCGGGCTCGATGCGGGCGGACCAGGTCTCGCCGTCCACGGTGAGCACGCCGGAGTCCTCGGTGACGGGGGAGTCGGCGGTGAGGCGGCGGCCCACGAGGCCGTCCAGGTAGGAGGCGGAGGCGCCGGTGTCCTTGCGCAGGTGGCGCAGGGCCACGGGGCGGACGGCGGCGAGCATGAGCAGGCTCGCGGCGGCGAACACCGCCACCTGCACGCCGACCCCCGCACCCGCGAGCGCGGCCGCCCCGGCCGCGGCGGCGCCGGCGGCGAGCATCACGAGGACGAGGTCCAGGGTCAGCAGCTCCACGCCGGCCAGCACGACGGCGGCCGCGAACCACAGCCATCCCGCGTTCGCCTCGAACCACTCCACGCGATCGACCTCCCCGTCCGTCCGGGCACTGCGGGCCGGCCGCCCGCGACACTGCCGCCGGGCCCGGTCCCTGCGCGTCGCCCGTGGGCGGACCCGGTCGGACCCGTGCCCCCATCCTGCCCCACGGGGGCCGCGGGCGCACCCGTGGGCGGTCTTCCGGTGGAGGGACGGGGGACGGGCGGCGCGTCGACGGCGCTAATGTGACGTGCATGACATCACCGACCGAGACCGCGTCCCCCCTCCTGCAGCCGATCACGGTGCGGGGGAGGACCCTGCCCAACCGCGTGGTGATGGCCTCGATGCACCTGGGCCTCGAGGACCGCGTGGAGGACCTGGGCGCCCTCGCCGCCTTCTATGCGGAGCGGGCCGCCGGCGGCGTGGGGCTGATCGTCACCGGCGGCCTCGGCGTCACGCCGGAGGGCACCGTGTCCCCGGGGGCGGGGCTGCTCGCCACCGCGGCCGACGCCCGCGCGCACCGGGCCGTCACGGACGCGGTCCACGCCGCCGGCGGCCGGATCCTGGCGCAGCTGCTGCACACGGGCCGCTACGCCCGCGGGGCGGACCTGGTGTCCGCCTCGGCCACCCGCGCGCCGATCTCGCGCCACACCGCGCACGAGCTCACAGCGGCGCAGATCGAGGAGCTCGTGGCCGCCTACGCACGGTCCGCCGCCCTGGCCCGGGAGGCCGGCTACGACGGGGTCGAGGTCATGGCCTCGGAGGGGTACCTGCTGAACCAGTTCCTCGCGCCGGCCACGAACCACCGCACGGACGCGTACGGCGGGGACGCCGCCGGACGCCGCCGGTTCCCCGTGGCGGTCGTCGCGGCCGTGCGCGAGGCGCTGGGGGAGGACGGGCTGCTCTCCGTGCGCACCTCCCTGACGGACCTCGTCGCGGACGGCCAGGACGGCGAGGAGGTCCTCGCCGCGGCCGCCGCCTTCGAGGCCGCCGGTGCGGACCTGCTGATGACGGGCATCGGCTGGCACGAGGCGCGCGTGCCCACGATCCTCACCTCCGTGCCTCGGGCCGCCTTCCTGCAGACCACGGCCCGAGTGCGCGCTGCGGTCGGGATCCCCGTGATCGCCGCCAACCGCCTGACCACCCCGGCCGACGCGGAGGAGGCGCTGACCAGCGGGGCCGCCGACCTCGTGGGCCTGGCCCGCCCGCTGCTGGCCGACCCGGAGTGGGTGCGGACCATCGGGCGGCCCGGCGCCGAGCACCTCACCCCGTGCATCGCCTGCAACCAGGCGTGCCTGGACCACGTCATGGTCGGCCGGCCGGTGAGCTGCCTGATGAACCCGCGCGCCGGTCGGGAGACCGACCCGCGCTACGCCCGCCCTGTCCCGGTGCCGCTGGAGCGGCGTCGTCGCATCGCCGTCGTGGGCGCCGGTCCGGCGGGGCTGACCGCGGCGCACCGGGCCGCCCGGTTCGGCCATGAGGTGACCCTGTTCGAGGCCGCCGAGGAGATCGGCGGGCAGTTCCGCCTGGCCCGTCGCATCCCGGGCAAGGAGGAGTTCGAGCCGGCCCTGGAGCACCTGCGCGCCCGCGCGCTCGCCGCCGGCGTGGAGCTGCGCACCGGCGCGGCGATATCGGCCGGCACGCTGCTCACGGCCGACGGCGCCCCGGTCTTCGACGAGATCTTCGTGGCCACGGGCGTGCGTCCGCGGCCGGTGGAGCTGCCGGGTGCGGCGGAGCCCGGTGTCCCGGCCGTGCACGCGTACGACGACGTCGTCTCCGGGCGCGTGGTGTGCGGTCCCCGGGTGGCCGTGATCGGGGCCGGCGGTGTGGGCGTGGACGTGGCCCAGCTGCTGGCCGCGCCCGAGGGGGAGCGACCGGGGGAGCCGGAGACGGTCGGGCACTGGCGCGCCCGCTGGGGCGTCACCGACGACCCGTCCGTGCGCGGCGGCCTGACCGCCCGCACACCGCGCACGCCGGCCCGGTCCGTGGTGCTGCTGCAGCGCTCGCCCGAGCCGATCGGCGCCCGGCTGCGGCCGACGTCGGGCTGGGTGCACCGTGCGGAGCTGGCCGCCCTGGACGTGGAGCGGGTCAGCGGGGCGACGTACGAGCGGCTCTCCGGGGACGGGCTCCACATCACCGTCTCCGGGGACGACCCCGAGACGCGCGCGTCACGGGTGCTGGACGTGACCGACGTGGTGGTGTGCGCCGGCCAGGAGCCGGTGGCGGAGCTGGCCCAGGAGCTCGTGGCCGCCGGGTACCCGGCGGAGGCGGTCCGGGTGATCGGCGGCGCGGCCGAGGCCCGGGAGCTGGACGCGTACCGGGCCATGGACGACGCCGTGCGGGCCGTGTCCGGCTGAGGGACGGCTCGTCCTGGTGCCGGCCCGCTCCCCAGGGCTAGCGTTCCCGGCATGGCTCTCATCTACACCGCACAGCTGGACCCGGACAAGAACGAGTGGATCCGCCTCGCCCTGGTGGGCCGCGGCGAGCCGGCGGACGTCGCCTTCGAGAAGGTCGGCTCCTACCGGTTCGACGACCCCGAGGGGGAGATCGGCGTCGAGGTGATGATCGTGCGCGTGGGGGAGCGCCTGGTGCAGATCCCCTTCTCCTATCGCTCCGCCGAGCCGGCCGAGGGTCAGGTGGTGACCACCGCCGAGCACTCCGTCCTCGGGCGGCGCTGGATCGTCGACGCCGCCACGGACCCGCAGGCGCGGGACATCCTGCGCCGCGGCGTGGCCGGGGAGCTGCCCCAGGCGGTCCTGGAGATGCATGACGAGTCCGGTTCGTACCTCGAGACCCGCCAGCCGGACGTGACCCTCACGGTCGTCGGCGAGGGATCCGGGGGAGAGCTCGACCTGACCACCGAGCTCGATCCGCGCGCCACGGTCGACGGCGTCCGGGCCCTGGTGGCCGACGGACGGGACTTCAGTGCCCTGCCCGTCGCACGCCTGATCTGACCCGCGCGCGGACGTCGGCGACCACGGCGCTGACCGAGTGCTGTGGAGACACATACCATTCACAGGTTACTGGTGGCGGCGAAGGAGGCGCATGTGCGTGCGACGGCGGCGCCGAGTCCGGGCGACAGCACACCGGAGGTGCCTGAGCGTCTCTGGTCGTCCGGGGGATCCGGAGGCTGGTGCGGGCGTGGCTCCAGGATGAGACGCACCCGGCGGCCACGGGCTGAGCGGCTGCACGAGCTGGTCGGCGGCCCGCGGCCGAGTGCTCGGCCGACCACGCACCGGACGGTGCGCAGGGATCAACCGTGGGATGTGGGGTGAACGTCCGGATCGGCATCTCCGCGCCGATCCCGGAACCGCCGATAATATACATTATGTCAGGTCAGCCGTGGAACGGCTCCCCTGGGGGCGCGTCCCCGCGCGTCGTGACTGGCCGAGCGCCCGGACGTGGCGCACAGTGGTCCCATGAACCCGAAGACCCTCGCCGCCGCGGCGGCCTCCGCCCTCGCCGCCGGTGTCACCGGCGTCGCCGTCACCGACGTCGTGCAGAAGAGGCACGCCCTGCGCCGCAACTTCCCGGTGCTCGCCCGAGCCCGGTACGCCCTCGAGCGCATCGGCCCCGAGCTGCGCCAGTACATCGTGGCCAGCAACGACGAGGAGCGCCCGTTCAGCCGCGACCAGCGCAGCTGGGTGTACTCGTCCGCCAAGGGCGCCAACAACTACTTCGGCTTCGGCACGGACAACAACGTGGAGAACACCACGTACCCGGTGGTCAAGCACCGCACGTTCTCCGATGTCGCGCCGCTGTCCGCGCTGGCGCTGGACCCGTCCGAGACCCTACCCAGCGCCAAGGTCCTCGGTGGACCCCGGGGTCGCCGCCATGCGTTCCGTCCGACGTCCGTGGTCAACGTCTCGGCCATGTCCTTCGGCTCGCTCAGCCAGCAGGCCATCAAGGCCATCAACCAGGGCGCCGCCCAGGCCGGCTTCATGCACAACACCGGCGAGGGCGGCCTGTCCGACCACCACCGCCAGGGCGGCGACCTCATGCTCCAGATCGGCACCGGCTACTTCGGCTGCCGCGACGAGCAGGGCAACTTCGACCTCGAGCGCCTGGCCGCCGTCGTCGAGTCCGCCCCCGTGCGGGCCATCGAGATCAAGCTGAGCCAGGGCGCCAAGCCTGGCCTGGGCGGTCACCTGCCCGGCGCCAAGGTCACCGCCGAGATCGCCCGCATCCGCGGCGTCGAGGAGGGCAAGGACGTGGCCAGCCCCTCCCGGCACTCGGCGTTCTCCTCCGTGGACGAGATGCTCGACTTCGTCGAGATGATCGCGGACCGCACCGGCCTGCCGGTGGGCATCAAGTCCGCCGTCGGCGAGCTGGACTTCTGGGTGGAGCTGGCCGAGCTGATGGCGGACGGCACGCGCGGCGTCGACTTCATCACGATCGACGGCGGCGAGGGCGGCACCGGCGCCGCTCCCCTGGTCTTCTCCGACAGCGTCGCGTTCCCGTTCCGGGTGGCGTTCACCGAGGTCTACTCGATCTTCGCGTCGCGCGGCCTCCAGGACCGTGTCACCTGGATCGGCGCCGGCAAGCTCGGCCTGCCGGACAACGCGATCGTCGCCTTCGCCCTCGGCGTGGACATGATCCACGTGGCGCGCGAGGCCATGCTCGCCATCGGCTGCATCCAGGCGCAGAAGTGCCAGACGGACAAGTGCCCGGCCGGCGTCGCCACGCAGAACCCCTGGCTCGCCCGCGGTCTCGTCCCCGAGGACAAGGCGCCGCGCCTGGCGCGCTACGTCCAGACCCTCCGCCGTGACCTCCTCAAGGTGTCCGAGGCGGCCGGAGTGCCGCATCCGGGCCTGCTCGGCCCCGACGACGTGGACTTCGTGGAGCACACCCGCAAGCACGTCTCTCTGCGCGAGGTGTACGGCTACGAGGAGGGCTGGGGCGTGCCCGGCCGCGAGATCGCCGACGAGATCACGCGGATCATGGTCCGCGCGGAGGCCGGCCGTCCGGCCGAGGACGAGGTGGTCCAGCACGAGCAGGTGCCTGAGGATGACACGGCTGACACGACCACCCAGTGACCGGTCGACAACGCCGACCGGGGCGCACGGGGGTCACTGCCCCGTGCGCTCCAGCCGTGCGAGGACCGGGAGCAGTCCGTCCAGGACGAGGCGGGTCTCGTTCCAGAACCCGTGGCGCAGGCGCGAATGCACCGCCTGCTGGCTGACTCCGAGCTCCGCGGCCACCTCCCGCTGGCTCAGCCCGGCGTCCACGAGGCGGCCTGCGGCCTGCTGGGGCACCGAGCGCCGGGCCTCGAGCACGGCCACCAGGTCCAGGGCGGCCTCCACCATCCGCAGATCCGCCGCCAGGTCGGGGTCCGCGGCGGCCCTCCCCTCCAGATCCGCCCCCAGCACGACGGCGGTGCGTCCGTTGCGACGGGCCGCCCGCGCCACGGCGGGCCCCGTCTCGCGGGGCGGCTCCGTGATGCCATCCGTGGGTGCGCCGACCGTGTCCGTCCGCCCGGCGATCACGAGGGCGCCGACCCATCGCCGGGACCGCACGGCGCTTAACAGCACCCCGACGGCATCCGCCCCGTCCGCCATGCCGCCGACGAGGACGCCTCCGCCGACGCCCTCGGCCGGGAGGGTCCGGAACGGGGCCGTCATGCTGCCCGTCGCTCCCCTGCAGTTCAGCGCCTCCTGCAGTCTGACGGACTCCCCCTCCGGCCCGCGCAGCGCGACGTGGAACACTGTCTCCTCCTGTGACAACGGTAGGACCTTGTCTCAGGGGTCCAGGGTAGACGATGCCCGGCCGCGCTGTGCGGTGATGCCCGAGAATTGCCCCATGGACACCGCCCGACCCATGCCTCACTCCTCCCGAGATCCCCACCCCGAGGACCGTCCGCGCGACGGCCGACCACCGGCCCACCCGTCGGCACGCCCCTGGCTCGCGCTCGCGGCGGACCTCGCGCTCGTCGTCGGGTTCGTGGCCGTCGGCCGACAGGAGCACAGCACCGCCGACGGTCTGATCGGCCTCCTCGTCACCGCCTCGCCCTTCCTCGTGGGTCTGCTCGCGGGCTCCCTGCTCACGCGCTTCCCCCGTTCCTGGGATCGGCTCTGGCCCCACGGGGTCGTCGTGTGGCTGACCGCCCTGGTCCTCGGGCTCGTCCTGCGGGTGTGGTGGGGCCTGGGCGGCGCGCCGCTGTCCTTCGCCCTGGTCGCGGCCGGTGCGCTCGCGGTGGTCCTCCTGGGCCGTCGGGCGGTCTCCCGGGTCATAGGATCGAGGTGACCCCGGCCCCGACGGAAGGAACCCCATGGTCACGGCCATCGTGATGATCAAGACGGACAAGTCCTCCATCCCGGAGACGGCGCAGACGTTGGCCGCGCTGGACGGGGTGAGCTCGGTGTACTCCGTCACCGGCGCGTGGGACCTCGTCGCCATGGTCCGCCTGAAGCGCTACGACGACCTCAGCGATGTCATCGCGGACCAGCTCTCCAAGGTCGAGGGGATCCAGGACACGGAGACGATGCTCGCGTTCCGCACGTACTCGTCCGAGGACCTCGGCGAGGGCTGGGCCCTGGGGTTCGACGGCTGACCGCCTGCCCTGACGCGACGACGGCCCCAGCCGAGGTCTGATCCTCGGCCGGGGCCGTCGTCGTGATGGTCCGTGCCGCGCTCAGCTGCGGCTGAAGCGGACCCAGCGGTCCAGGACGTCCGCGGCCGCGCCGGAGTCGATCGACTCGGCGGCGCGGTCCATGTTGCGGGCGAGGCGGTCCATCAGCGGCCCCTCGGCCTCGGTGTCCCACGCGGTCAGCCCCGCGGCCGCGTTGAGCAGCACGGCATCCCGCACCGGCCCCTTCTCCCCCGCCAGGAGCGCCCGGACGATCGTGGCGTTGTGCGCGCCGTCCCGGCCCGCGAGGGCCTCGACCGAGGCCAGCTCCACGCCGAGGTCGCGGGGGTCCAGCTCGTGGGCCGTGACCCCGCCGCGCACCTCCATGACGGTGGAGGGCCCGGACGTGGTGATCTTGTCCCGCCCGTCCGAGCCGCGGAACACGAACCCGCGGACGCCGCGGTCCGCCAGGACCTGGGCCAGGAGCGGCACCATCGCCGCACTCGAACAGCCCAGTGCCTGCGCGGAGGCCTGGGCCGGATTGCTCAGCGGACCCAGGAAGTTGAACACGGTGGGCACGCCCAGCTGCTTGCGCGCCGGTGCCACGTACTTCATGGACGGGTGGTAGTTCTGGGCGAACAGGAACGTGATGCCCACGGCCTCCGCGCACTCCTCCGCCTTGGCGGTGGGCATCGACAGGTCCACGCCGAGCGCCTCGATCACATCTGCGGCGCCCGCGGTCGAGGACGCTCCGCGGTTGCCGTGCTTGACCACGCGGGCGCCGGCGCCGGCGGCCACAAGCGAGGACATGGTGGACAGGTTCACGGTGCCCAACCGGTCGCCGCCGGTGCCCACGATGTCCAGCGTCTCCCCCTGCACATGCACGGGCCGGGCCTTGGCCACCATGGCGTCGGTGAGTCCGCGCAGCTCGGCGACGGTCTCGCCCTTCGCGGCCAGGGCCAGCAGGAACGCCCCCACCTGGGCCTCGGTGGCGTCCCCCGACATCATCTCCCCCATGGCCCAGGCGGCCGTGCGGTCGTCGAGATCCTCCCCCAGCGTCAGCCGGCGGAACACCTCGGGCCATGTGGCGTCAGGGATCTCTCGGTTCTCGTCTGCAGTGCTCACCCTTGGACCCTATCCCCGAGGAGCGGGACCGCAGGGCGTACGACGGGTGGGAGGCGAAGCTGGACGTGCGCTGGACATCCGCCCCGGGTTCTCCCCGAGATGGTCCGTCGGGGGCCTCGGACGTGGCGCGACACGATACGTTCTGGTTACCCCCTGGAACGTGTTTGTGGCCATAATGGCCGGGTGACCACTGCAACCTCCACTCTCCACACGCCCACCACGGGGCTCCCGAGCCGGCCGAACATGGTCCAGGTCGGGACCATGGTGTGGCTTGCCAGCGAGCTCATGTTCTTCGGTGGGCTCTTCGCCATGTACTTCACGCTGCGCTCCACCTCTCCGGAGCTGTGGGCGGAGAACACCGCGATCCTCAACGTGCCCCTCGCGGCCGTCAACACCGTGATCCTGGTCCTCTCCTCCTTCACCGCCCAGTTCGGCGTCCTCGCCGCCGAGCGCCTCCAGCCCCGCCGCACCGGCGGCCTCTTCTCGTTCAAGAGCTGGGGCATGGTGGAGTGGTTCATCCTCACCTTCATCATGGGATCCGTGTTCGTGGCCGTGCAGGCCTTCGAGTACGCCACCCTGGTGACCGAGGGCGTGACCATCGCCGCCAACGCCTACGGCTCGGCGTTCTACATCACCACCGGCTTCCACGCGATCCACGTGACGGGCGGTCTCATCGCGTTCCTCTTCATCATCGGACGCGCCTTCCTGGCCCGCCGCTTCGGCCATCACGAGGCCACGTCCGCGATCGTCGTGTCCTACTACTGGCACTTCGTGGACGTCGTCTGGATCGCCCTGTTCTTCATCGTCTACTTCCTCAAGTAAGACGCCCCCCCCACCGCACCGACCAGAGGTACGGGCACTGACGGGGCGCCATCGCCCCCGCCCGGAAGACACACGATAGGAAACCCCGTGAAGGCACTTTCGCAGAACCGACGCCATCCCCTGATGGGGCTGGCGCTCCTCCTGCTGGGACTCCTGGTGACCGGCGGACTGTACTCCGTCGCGAGCACTGTGAACCAGGCGCAGGCGGCCACGCAGGTCACCGCGGCCGCCTCGGCTGATGACATCTCCGAGGGCGAGAAGCTGTTCAACGCGAACTGTGCGTCCTGCCACGGGACGGGTGCCGCCGGCGGCCCGGCGGGCCCCTCCCTCGTGGGCGTGGGCGCCGCCTCCGTCGACTTCCAGGTGGGCACCGGCCGCATGCCGATGCAGATGAACGGCCCCCAGGCCCAGCGCAAGCCCAACCAGTTCTCCGAGGAGCAGACCGCGCAGCTCGCCGCCTACGTCGCCTCGCTCGGCGCCGGCCCCGGCGTGCCGGAGGACCAGTACCTGGACGTGCAGGCCGAGGGTGTGGACATCGCCAAGGGCGGCGACCTGTTCCGCATCAACTGCGCCATGTGCCACAACGCCGCCGCCGCCGGCGGTGCCCTGACCCGCGGCAAGTACGCCCCGAGCCTCCAGGACGTCTCCGAGAAGCACATCTACGAGGCCATGGAGACCGGCCCGCAGAACATGCCCGTCTTCTCGGACTCCAACCTCAAGCCGGAGGACAAGCGCGACATCATCGCCTACCTCAAGACCATCGAGAACAACGGCTCCCCCGGCGGCCTCGCGCTGGGCTCGCTCGGCCCCGTGGCCGAGGGCCTGTTCATCTGGACGGCCGGCCTCGCGCTGATCGTCGGGTTCATGGTCTGGCTCACCAGCCGCTCCTCCTGATCCCGCCGGCGCCCCGGGCGCCCCGCACACGTCACGACATTCATCACTCAAGCAAAGGAAACTGGTCATATGGGCGAGAAAGGCTACGAAGGGACCGAGGGACACTCGGGCGCCCTCGAGCACGCCGGGGGGGACACGCCTCGGTACGCCATCGAGAACCCGGGCCTTCCCCCGCACCGTCCGCGTCTCGCCGACGAGGACCCGCGGGCTGCCAAGCGCGCTGAACGCCAGGTCTCCGTCTTCTTCCTGATCTCCGTGATCGGCACGGTGCTGTTCTTCATCGGCTACTTCGGTGTCGGTCAGATCGGCAACGACGAGGACTTCGGCCTCCTGTTCCTGCAGAACCTGCTCCTGGGCCTCGGCGTCGCGCTGGCGATGCTCGGCATCGGCATCGGCGTGGTCCACTGGGCCAAGACGCTCATGCCCGACCACGAGACCATCGAGGAGCGCCACGAGATCCGCACGGAGGCTGACCGGGCCGCCGCGCAGGGCATGATCGCGGACATCCTCGACGAGTCGCAGATCAAGCGTCGGCCGCTTCTGCGCAACACCCTGATCGGTGCGGCCGTCCTGGCCCCGCTGCCGTTCATCTTCGCCTTCCGCGACCTGGACAACACGGACAACTTCTCCGACCAGGCTGCGCAGAACTTCGGCCCGGAGCGTCTCCGCCACACCATGTGGGACCAGGGCGTCCGCCTCGTGCGCGACCCCACCGGCTCCCCCATCAAGGCGTCCGACGTGACCCTGGGCTCCGCCATGCACGTGATCCCCGAGGGCCTCAACGACGTGGAGCATGGCAAGCTCAACGAGAAGGCCAAGGCCGTGGTCCTCGTCATGCGCCTCGACCCGGCCAAGGTGGACATCACCCCGGGCCGCGAGGACTGGAACGTGGACGGCATCTTCGCCTACTCCAAGGTGTGCACGCACGTGGGCTGCCCCATCGCGCTGTACGAGCAGCACACCCATCACCTGCTCTGCCCCTGCCACCAGTCGACCTTCGACCTGACGCAGGAGTGCAAGGTGATCTTCGGCCCGGCCAGCCACGCGCTGCCCCAGCTGCCGATCACCGTCGACGACGAGGGGTTCCTCGTCGCCCAGAGCGATTTCCATGAGCCCGTCGGGCCTGTCTACTGGGAGCGTGGCTGACCCCATGAGCACTGCAGCGAATCAGTTCCAGCCGGCCACCACGACAGGCCGTCTCGCGAACTTCATCGACACCCGCACCGGCGCCTCGCCGATCGTCAAGTTCTTCGCGCGGAAGATCTTCCCCGACCACTGGACGTTCATGTTCGGCGAGGTCGCCCTGTACAGCTTCATCATCCTGCTGCTGTCCGGTGCCTTCCTCACCTTCTTCTTCGATCCGTCGATGTCCCATGTCACGTACAACGGTGCCTACGCGCCGCTGCGCGGCATCGAGATGTCCGCGGCCTACGCCTCGTCGCTCGACATCTCGTTCGACATCCGCGGCGGTCTCTTCATGCGCCAGCTGCACCACTGGGCGGCGCTGATGTTCGTGATGGCGATGTCGGTGCACATGCTCCGCGTCTTCTTCACCGGTGCGTTCCGTCGCCCGCGTGAGCTCAACTGGGTCGTCGGCTGCTTCCTGCTGATGGCGGGCTGGGCGGCCGGCTTCACCGGCTACTCCCTCCCGGACGACGTGCTCTCCGGCAACGGCCTCCGCATCATCGACGGCATCCTCAAGGCCCTCCCCCTCGTGGGCTCCTACCTCTCCGCCTTCCTGTTCGGCGGTGAGTTCCCGGGCTACGCCGTGATCGGTCGTCTGTACGCCCTCCACATCATGATCGTGCCCGCCGCGATCCTGCTGCTGATCGGCATCCACCTGTTCATGGTGGTCGTGCACAAGCACACCCAGTACCCCGGCCCCGGTCGCACCGAGAACAACGTGGTCGGCTACCCGGTCGGTCCGGTGTACGCGGCCAAGGCCGGCGGCTTCTTCTTCATCGTGTTCGGCATCCTGGCCCTCATCGCCTCGACCGTGACCATCAACGCGATCTGGAACTACGGGCCGTACGATCCCTCTCCGGTCCAGGCCGGCACCCAGCCCGACTGGTACATCGGTGTGTTCGACGGCGCCCTGCGTCTCATGCCGGGCATGATCGGCGACTTCTCGTTCCTGTGGAACATCCCGATGCCGTGGGGCGCGAGCGTTTCGCTCCCCATGGGCGTGCTCATCCCGCTGATCCCGGTGGGCATCCTGATCATCAGCATGCTGGCCTGGCCCTGGATCGAGCGCTGGATCACCAAGGACGACCGCGAGCACCACATCCTGGACCGCCCGCGCAACGCCCCGACCCGCACCGGCATCGGTGTGGCCGCGGTGGTCTGGTACTCCGTCATGATGATGGCGGCGTCCTCCGACCTGATCGCCACGCACTTCCACGTGGCCTTCAACGACGTGCTGTACACGCTGCGGGCGCTGTTCTTCCTCGGCCCGGTGCTGGCGTTCATCATCACCCGGCGCATCTGCCTGTCCCTGCAGCGCCGCGACCGTGAGCTCGTCCTCCACGGCCACGAGGCGGGTGTCATCGAGATGTCCCCGGAGGGCGGCTTCCACGAGCGTCACCGTCAGCTCGACGACTTCGAGCTCTACCGCCTGGTGTCCTTCGACGACAACCGCCCGACCCCGGCGACCCCGGGTCGCAACGGCAAGGTGTCCGGTCTCGAAAAGGCCCGTGCGGGCCTGAACCGGATGTTCTTCGAGGAGCGGGTCTCCCCCGTCACCCGCGAGGAGCTCGTCGAGTCCCGCCTGCACGGCGGACACGGCGACCACCATGAGCCCGTCGGGGTCGGCCACCGCGACGGCGGCTCCAACCCGGAGATCGCCCGCTGATCTGAAGAGCGACTCCCCCACGAGGGCCCCCGGCATCCACGGATGCCGGGGGCCCTTCGGCATACGGCGGGCACGTCAACCACCTCCAGGCGCCGGCGCCCCGTCAACGGGCGCATTCGGGCGATCGTGAGCTGCCAGCGGTCAGCATCCTCTGGTCTACGAACCCGGTCCTGACGCCGGCCCGGGGCGGTACGAGGCTATCGGCGGGTGCACAGCCGCCGGTTCCCACGCGCTCGGACCTCCCCCGCCGTCTGGGGCCGTTCTGAGGTGACCCCCGCCAGCGGTCGGGCAGTCGGGGGGCGTCCCTCCCGCGGGGTTTGGAGTCCCCCGTGCCTCGTTCGACTCCGCGGTCCAGGCCTCGTCGGGCTGAGCGCCATGTCGCCTGGTGAGCGGCCCGCTGACCCGGACAGAACGCGTCGGCGCAGGGCGAAGGGCCTCTGTGGACCGGCGTCGTGCGCGGCCTGCGGGCCTCCTGCAGAGGCCCGGGGCGGTCGGTCCGGGGGCCGTCAGGGACGAGACTGCTTGAATGGGCCCGGGTTTGTTGCAGGCTCATCAGTGCCACCCCGGCAGGCGCCGGCACGGGGTGTTCATGATGGTGGACATCCTCGAACTCGACCGGAGGGACCAGCTGGATCTCGCCGTGCACGCGCCGGTGGTTGAACCAGCCGCTGTACCCCGCGACCGCGACCTCCAAGTCCTCGAGGGACTTGAATGGGCCCCTGTTCCGGATCAGCTCGGCCTTGAACAGCGAGTTGAACGCCTCAGCGAGGGCATTGTCATACGACTCCCCCGTCGAGCCGACCAGGCGACTGCGTCGGCCTCGGCCAGGTCCGGACGGAACGACGTCGACAGCTGCCACCCCAGGACCCGGCGGGAGAACACGTCGATGATGAACGCGGCATACACCCACCCGGCAAAGGCGCTGCAGTAGGTGATGTCGGCGACCCACAGCTGATTCGGGGCAGCTGCGGCGAATTCGCACTGCACCAGATCCTCGCGAGAATCCGCTCCCCGATCTGGCACCGTGGTGCGCGGGCCTTTCACCCGACTGATCCCGCGCTGGCCTGCGGCACGCATGAGCCGCTCGACCGTGCACCGGCCGACCTGGATGCCCTCCCGACGCAGTTGCGCGTGGACCTTCCGGGCCCCGTCGACCCCGTCGTTGGCCTCCTGCACCCGCCGGATCTCACCGAGCAGCTGCTCATCGGGGTCTGTCGTGAGTGTGGTTGACACGAGTTGTCAGGCGGCGGCAGCCGCCTGGAGTGATTGAACCATCTCGAACTCGACGGGGGTGAGCCTCCCGAGACGGGCCTGCCTGCGACGCCGGTTCAGCACGTTCTTCTGCAGCAGCGCGAAGAAGGATTCCATCGCCGCGTTCGCCCGCCGCAGCTCACGATTCTCCTTCTCCAACTCGGCTGGCCGGGAGGCTTCGCTGGCCGCGGTCCCGGGGCGGTGGCCTCTATCGACCTCGGCTTGGCGGACCCAGTTCCCCAGAGTCTTGGGGGTTGATCCCGAGCTGCTCACCGACTCGGCGGAATGCTCCTGACCTCGTGGCGGGGTCTTGACGGGCTCCGAGGCTCATCCTCGTGGCTTGTTCGAGGAGCTCGTCGGGGTACTTCCGTGGTGCTGGCATACTCTGCATCCCTCCGTTGGATCAGAGCCTCCACCAGGCCCGAGCCTGCCTCCGCCCACAGGTGGTCCGCTTACCCGTCCGGTCTCCTCGCTGGCGTGCAGGGAGAGCTCGACACCCATCTCCGGTGGAGCGCGGTGGGCATCCGCGTGTCAGCTCGATCGCGTGACCGTGGCCCGGTAGCCGGCGCCTCTCGCCCGTCGTCGAGGGGGCACTGCCCGCCGCTCCCTGGGGAGGTCATACGACCCGGTGGATCGCCCGGGAAGCCTCCCCCCGCGGTCTCAGGATCGACCGAGGCGAGCCAGACCCACCCCTGACGCGGCGGCTCCTCTGTGACACACCCGAAGAGTGCCTGGCGCCGGTCTGAGGCCCCACGTGGGGGTCAGCGGTCCTTCTCCTTCAGCTCCGCAGGGCGGCTCCCGTGCTCGTAGACCGACCGTGCTGTTCTCTGACGCACAGACGCCGACGCCCGGCTCCCCGTGGTGGGGAGCCGGGCGTCGGCGTCGCGGGTGATCCCGGAGGGATCAGTGCGCGTACTTGCCGCGCGAGAACTCGTACACCCAGCCGTAGGTGAAGTACACGCCGGCGAGGATCCCGAGGAGCAGGATCCACCAGTCGATGGCGAGCCCCGCGAAGATCAGGGCGCAGGCGACTGCGAGGCCGAGCGGCCACCAGCTCGACGGGGCGAAGACGCCGTAGGTGCCGGCGTAGTCGGTGATCTGGCCGTCCTCGTCGTCTGCCGGGCCGAGGCCGTGGCGCTTGTCCGAGGACTGCACGTACCAGGCGATCATCCAGGACATGGCCGCGAGGGCGTAGAGCGCGGGAATGCCCGCCCACTCGGTCCAGTCCACCCAGAAACCGTAGAGGGTCGCGGCGAAGACGAAGAACACGCCGATGACCCAGAAGATGTTCGCTGCGATCCTCACGGGGCCACCTTCTCTCCGAACGCCTCAGGCTCGGCCTGCGGCGAGTAGTGGGACAGCTCCGGGTGGTGCAGGTCGAGCGCGGGACGCTCGGACCGGATCCGCGGGAGCGAGTGGAAGTTGTGACGGGGGGGCGGGCACGAGGTGGCCCACTCGAGGGAGGAGCCGAAGCCCCACGGGTCGTCCACGGTGACCTTCTTGCCGTAGCGGCTCGTGATGTACACGTTCCAGAAGAACGGGATCAGCGAGGCGCCGAGGATGAAGGAGAAGACGGTGGAGAACGCGTTCATCATGGCGAAGTTGTCCTCGACCATGTAGTCCGCATAGCGACGGGGCATCCCCATGACACCCAGCCAGTGCTGGATGAGGAAGGTGCCGTGGAAGCCCACGAACAGCATCCAGAACTGGATCTTGCCGAGGCGCTCGTTCAGCATCTTGCCGGTGAACTTGGGCCACCAGAAGAAGAAGCCGGCGAACATCGCGAACACAACGGTGCCGAAGATGACGTAGTGGAAGTGCGCCACCACGAAGTAGGTGTCGGACACGTGGAAGTCCAGCGGCGGGGAGGCGAGGATGACGCCGGTCAGACCGCCGAACAGGAAGGTCACCATGAAGCCGAGGGTCCACAGCATGGGGTTCTCGAAGGTGATGGAGCCGCGCCACATGGTGCCGATCCAGTTCACAAACTTCACGCCGGTCGGGACCGCGATGAGCATGGTCATCACGGAGAAGAACGGCAGCAGCACGGAGCCGGTCACGTACATGTGGTGCGCCCACACGGTCACGGAGAGGGCGGCGATCGCCGTCGTCGCGAACACCAGGGACTTGTAGCCGAAGATCGGCTTGCGGGAGAACACCGGGATGATCTCCGAGACGATGCCGAAGAACGGCAGCGCGATCACGTACACCTCGGGGTGGCCGAAGAACCAGAACAGGTGCTGCCAGAGGACGGCACCGCCGTTCTCCGGGTTGAAGATGTGGCCGCCGAACCGCCGATCCATGCCCAGCGCGAAGAGCGCGGAGGCGAGCGGGGGGAACGCCATCAGGATCAGGATGCCCGTGATGAGCGTGTTCCAGGTGAAGATCGGCATGCGCCACATCGTCATGCCCGGAGCGCGCATCGTCAGGATGGTGGTGATGAAGTTGACACCGCCCATGATGGTGCCGAAGCCCTGCAGGGCCAGGCCGAACACCCAGAGGTCACCGCCCACGCCGGGCGAGTACGTGGTGTCGGACAGCGGCGCGTAGGCGAACCAGCCGAACGAGGCGGCACCCTGAGGCGTGAGGAAGCCGGCGCACGCGATGAGCGAGCCGAACAGGAAGAACCAGAAGGCCAGGGCGTTCAGGCGCGGGAAGGAGACGTCCGGAGCGCCGATCTGCAGCGGCACCAGCACGTTGGCGAAGCCCACGAAGAGCGGGGTCGCGAACATCAGCAGCATGATCGTGCCGTGCATCGTGAAGAGCTGGTTGTACTGCTCCTTCGTCTGCAGGATCTGCATGCCGGGCTCGAAGAGCTCCGCGCGGATCATGAGGGCCATGACGCCGCCCACGCAGAAGAAGAAGAAGGACACGATCAGGTACATGTACCCGAGGACCTTGTGGTCGGTCGTCGTCAGCCAGCTGACGGCGATCTTCCCCAGGGAACGGGGCACCACACGAGGCTGCGCCTGTGAGCGCACCTCATCCGTTGCGTACTCGTAAGTGGTCATCAGTGGCTACCTCCACCGCGCGGGGTCTGGAGGTCGACCTCCATCTGCGCGGCGCCGTCAGGGTTGTTGTTGGGGTTGCGGTTGTACTCGTCGCCCACCAGACCCGGCTCCATCTCGTCGAGGCGCTGCACGAACTCCGCCTGGTCCACGACCTCGACGTTGAACAGCATCTCCGAGTGGAACTCGCCGCAGAGCTCGGCGCACTTGCCGTCGAAGGAGCCCTGTTCCTGCGGGGTGAGGTACAGGTGGTTGGTCTTGCCGGGGAGCATGTCGCGCTTCTGGAGGAACTGCGGGATCCAGAAGGAGTGCGCGACGTCGCGGGACTTCAGCTCGAAGTGCACCGGCACGTCCTCGGGGAGGTACAGGGTGGGGAGGGTCTCCTGGACGCCCTCAGAGCCGTCGAGCTGGGCCTGGATGCCCTGGTAATGGGCCTCCTTCACCTCGCCGTTGGGCTGCTGGTAGGAGTAGGAGAAGTCCCAGGACCACTGCTTGCCGTGGACCTGCACGGTCAGCGGCGAGTCGTCCACGGGGGTGTCCACGGAGGTCTGCACGCGGTCGGTGAAGCCCCACAGGGTGAACACCATGAGGATCGGCAGGACCGTGAACATGGTCTCGATCGGCACGTTGTACGCCGTCTGCTTGGGGAACCCCTGGTCGTTCTTCCGACGGCGGTACGCCACCATGCACCAGATCATGGCCGCCCACGCGAGCAGGCCGACGGCCAGGGCCGCGATCCAGGAGTTGACCCACAGGTCGGTGAGCTGCGCGCTGTGATTGGTGGTCTCCCGGGTGCCGGGGAGCCAGCCACGCTCTGCCTCTGCCGAACAGCCGGACAGCACGACCATCGCCGTGGCCCCGAGGGCTCCGGCGGTGATCCGGCGGCGAGTCCGACGTCCGGCGTCATTCTGTGCTCTCACAGACGGCCTTCCTCTTCATCTCGTGTGCGAGTGGGCCCCTGTCCCCAGGATCCTGCGAGGTTTCGCAGGGTCCTGTCAGGAGGGACAGGTATGCCCTGATGATCCAGGAGTCAGTCTAAGCCGATCGCACCGGATTGGCCGCACCGTGACACGCTCGGCCGTGTCCCGGGCCGGCCGGGTGCTCCCCCGTGGGACGACGTCGGGCCCCCCCCCCCCCGGGTGGTGCGGCCCCACCGCGTGGGGGGGGGGGGGGCGGGGCCGGTGCCGCGGGCC
>NZ_JAUNHR010000001.1:69548-91482 GCF_030523875.1 Micrococcus sp.
GGGCCCCCCCGGGGGGCAGCCGGGGGGCCCCCCCCGCGGGGGGGTGGGGCGCCCCGAGGTCGTCGCGGGGTGGGCGTCAGGACGGATCCCGAGGGCCCCGCCGACGGCTCAGTGGAAGGAGTCGCCGCAGGCGCAGGAGCCCACCGCGTTGGGGTTGTCGATGGTGAAGCCCTGCTTCGAGATGGTGTCCTCGAAGTCGATGGTGGCGCCCATCAGGTACGGCACGCTCATCTTGTCCACGATCACCTCGACGCCGTCATAGTCCCGGACGGTGTCGCCGTCGAGGACGCGCTCGTCGAAGTAGAGCTGGTAGATCAGCCCGGAGCAGCCGCCCGGCTGGACGGCGACGCGCAGGCGCAGGTCCGTGCGGCCCTCCTGCTCGAGCAGGGCGCGGACCTTGGCGGCGGCGACGTCGGTCAGCTCGACCTCGTGGGGCGGCAGCCCGGCGGCGTCCTCGGTGGCGCCGATCTCGACGCCGGTCTCCTCTGCGGACAGAGCCATCGTGACCTCCTGGGGGTGATGCGGTGCGCGTCCGTTCACGGGTCCGCGCCTGGTCTGGCAGTGCAACAGCGCCCGCCGCCCGGACATTCCCGGGCGGCGGGCGCTGCGAGACCGGGTCAGCGTCCGGCCGGGGCCTTGACGCCGGCGAGGCCGGCGAGCCACAGGGCCTCGGCGACGATCGCGCGGCGGAAGTCGTCCAGGTGCAGGGACTCGTTGGCGGAGTGGGCGCGGGAGTCCGGGTCCTCCACGCCGGTGATCAGGAGCGTGGCCTCCGGGAAGAGCTCCTGCAGGTCCGCGGTGAACGGGATCGACCCGCCCAGGCCGGTCTCGCGCGCCGGGGTGTCCCACGCGGCGCCGAGGGCGGCCATCATGGCGGCCGCCGCCGGAGCGGAGGTGTCCGTGGCGAAGGGCTGACCCTGCTCCCCCGGCTCGAAGACGATCTCCGCCCCGAGGACGGCGTCCGTCTGCGCCTCCAGGTGGCGGCGCAGCGCGTCCTGGGCCTCGGCCGGGTCCATGCCCGGGCCCAGGCGCAGAGAGATCTTCGCGCGGGCCGAGGACTGGATGGTGTTCGAGGAGGTGTCCACGGAGGGCACGTCGATGCCGATCACGCTCAGTGCGGGGCCGTTCCACAGTCGATCAGTCAGGGAGCCGCGTCCGGCCAGGCGCACGCCGGGCAGCACGCCGGCGTCGGCGCGGAACACGGCCTCGTCGTAGTCGACGTCCGCGTGGTGGCGCGGCTCGAGGCCGGGCACGGCCACGGCGCCGTCCGCGTCGTGCAGGGTGGCGATCAGGCGGGACAGGAGCACGACGGCGTCCAGCACCGGGCCGCCGAACATGCCCGAGTGCACGGAGTGGTCCAGCACGCGCACCGTGACGGTGCCGCTGGTGACGCCGCGCAACGAGGTGGTCAGCGCCGGCTCGCCCACGGCCCAGTTGGAGGAGTCCGCCACCACGATGGCGTCGGCCTCCAGGTGGTCCCGGTGACGCTCGAGGAACGGGCGGAAGGTCGGCGATCCGGCCTCCTCCTCCCCCTCGATGAACACGCGGACACCGAGGCCGGCGTCGGGGGCGACCTCGTCCAGGGCCGCCAGGGCGGCGAGGTGGACCATGATCCCGGCTTTGTCGTCCGCCGCACCGCGGCCGTACAGGCGGCCGTCGCGCTCGGTGGCCACCAGCGGCGGGGTGTCCCACAGTGCGTCGTCACCGATCGGCTGGACGTCGTGATGGGCGTACAACAGCACGGTGGGCTTGTCGGACTCCCCCGTGCGGCCGCCGATCACGGCCGGCCCGCCGGGCTGGCCGTCCTCGCGCTGCTCCACGGCGATCTCCACCTGCTCGAGACCGGTCTCCCGGAGCAGGCCCGCCACCGTCTCGGCGGAGCGCTCGAGGACGGAGCGGTCGGCGGAGTCCCAGGCCATGCCGGGGATGGCCACGAGGTCCTTGAGCGTCTGCAGCGTCTGCGGGAAGCGCGCGTCCACGGCGGCGCGGACGGCGGCCACCAGCTCCGGATCCGGGGCGGCGGCGGGGGCTGTGCGGGGGGTGTGCTCGGTCATGGGCCTCAGCCTACGACGTGTCCCGCCCTACACTGGTGCGGTGCTGAAACGCTGGAAGAAGACCGAGACCGAGGCCCTCCCGGCCACCCATGGCTCCACCGTGCTGCCCGCCGCCGCGCCGGAGACGGGGTCCCGCCGGGGCCCGGCCGCGCCCGCCGACCGGCCCGTGGGGCGGACCACCGAGCAGCGCCCCCAGGAGCGCCGGGACCGCTCCCAGGGGAAGAACGCCCCGACCCCCCGCCGCAAGGACCAGGAGGCCGCGCGGCGTCGCACGCTCGTCCCCGAGGACCGCAAGGCCGCCCGCCGCGCCGAGCGCGAGGCCGCGGCCCAGGAGCGCATGCGCCAGCGCCACGCCCTGGAGACCGGCGACGAGCGCAACCTCCCCGCACGCGACCGGGGCCCCCAGAAGCGCTGGGTGCGTGACTACGTGGACGCCCGCACGGGCCTCGGCGAGTGGCTCATGCCCGTCGTGCTGCTGTACGTGGTGGCGATGTTCATCCCCGGCGCGCAGTTCCAGCTCGTGCTCATGATCTCGCTCTACGTGATCGTGGCCCTCGTCATCGCGGAGAGCTTCCTCGTCTCCCGCCGCATCAAGAAGGGCCTGACCGCCGCGTTCGGCGCACCCGAGCCCGGCACCGGCTTCTACGGCGTCATGCGCGCCCTGCAGTTCCGGCGCCTGCGCCTGCCCAAGCCCCAGGTGAAGCGCGGCCAGTTCCCCGCCTGACCCGACCCGGCGCCGCGAGGCCCCGTCCGCATCGGCGCGGACGGGGCCTCGTCGTGTCCGGGGCGGGTGCCGCGGGGGCCGGCGTCAGCGGTCGCGCACCCGACGGGCCAGGCCCGCGTTGATCCGGCCGGCCCAGAACGGACCCTCGTAGAGGAACGCCGTGTACCCCTGCACCAGGTCCGCGCCGGCGTCGAGGCGGGCGGCGACGTCGTCCGCGGTGGTCACCCCTCCCACGCTCACCAGCGCGGTGGAGGACGGCAGGGCCGCCCGCAGCACCGAGAGCACCTCCTGGGATCGCTCCTTCAGCGGGGCGCCGGACAGGCCGCCGGCCCCCAGGGCCTCGACCTCGGCGGCCGGCGTGGTGAGCCCCTCTCGGGACACGGTGGTGTTGGTGGCGATCACGCCGTCCAGGCCGATCCGGTCCGCCAGGGCGGCGACGGCGCGCACGTCCTCGTCCGCCAGGTCCGGGGCGATCTTCACGGTCAGCGGGACGCGGCGGTCGACGACGACGCGGTCCGCCTCCTCGCGCACGGCCGCCAGGATCGGCTCGAGGGCGGAGATCTCCTGGAGCTGGCGCAGCCCGGGGGTGTTCGGCGAGGACACGTTCACCGTCAGGTAGTCGGCGTGCGGCGCGAGCAGTCTCGTGGAGATGCGGTAGTCCTCGGCCGCGCCCTCGAGCGGGACCACCTTGGTCTTGCCGATGTTCACGCCGAGCACCGGGCGCACGGCTCCGAACCGCTCGGTCAGCACGCGACGGGTCTCCGCCAGGCGGGGGGCGACGGCGGCCGCGCCGTCGTTGTTGAAGCCCATGCGGTTCACCAGCGCACGGTCCGCGGGGAGGCGGAACAGGCGGGGTGCCGGGTTGCCCGGCTGTGCCTGGGCGGTGATGGTGCCCACCTCGATGTGTCCGAACCCCAGCTCGGCCAGCGCGGTGGTGCCCACCCCGGTCTTGTCGAAGCCCGCGGCCAGGCCGAAGGGCGAGGGGAAGCGCAGCCCCATCACGGTGCGGGCCAGGCCCAGGTCCGGGGCGAGGGTGGCCCGCAGTACGCGCGAGGCGCCGGTGCGCTCCGCAGCGCGGATCCCGGCGAAGCCCGCATGGTGGGCCCGTTCGGCGTCCATGCCGGAGAACACGGCACGGAAGAACGGCGGGTAGAGGCGCGGGGCGGAGGAGTCGAGCACGGTCTGGACGCGGGCGCGGGGGTCGGGCTGCTGCATGCGCCCATGATCCCACGGCCGCCTCCCCCGACCGGCCCCTCGCGCACCGCACCGACGCCCGCCCTACAGTGGCGGACATGCCCCTGCGAGATCTCCTGCGCCCCACTCGCCACCCCGAGGAGGAAGGCGACGCCGGCGCTCCCCTCCCCGAGACCGGCGCCCTCCTCGACGACCGCCCCGGGGACGGCTGGGTCCCGGACGGCATGGACGGGTTCGAGCGCCTCACCGTCGGGCTCGACGAGGACAGACAAGGACAGAACGTTGTCACAGTGGTGCGGCCCGCGGGCCCCCGTGATCCCGCCCGGCGACCGGTGCTGGCGATCCACGGCTGGAGCGACTACTTCTACAACGCCCCCCTCGCCCGGGCGTTCGAGGAGGCCGGGTACGCGTTCCACGCCGTGGACCTGCGCCACTACGGCCGCTCCCTGCGCCCCGGCCAGATCCCCGGCTGGACCGACCGCCTCTCCCGCTACGACGCCGACATCGAGGCCGCGCTCGCGGTCATCGCCGAGGACCACCCGCTGCCACCCGTGTTCGTGGCGCACTCCACCGGCGGACTCGTCGCCTCCCTGTGGGCGGACCGGCACCCGGACCGGCTCGCCGCCCTCGTGCTCAACAGCCCCTGGCTGCAGACCCACGGCGGCACCCCCGCCCGCACCGTCGCGCGCCTGGCCACCCGGCCGCTGGCCCGCACCCGCCCCTACGGCACCCTCCGCCTGCCGCGCGTCGACTTCTACTGGCGCAGCCTGTCCTCGGAGGCCGACGGCGAATGGGACCTGGAGCCGGCCTGGCGGCAACGCTGGTCGTTCGACCTCCCCCATGCCTGGCTCGACGCCGTGCTCGAGGGGCACCGGCAGGTGGCGCGCGGGCTGAGGATCGACGTTCCCGTGCTGGTGCTCGTCTCCGACACGGGTCACCGGGGCCTGCGCTACGGCGAGGCCATGCTGGCCGCGGACATCATCCTCAACCCCTCCGCCATGGCGCGCCGCGCCCTCCGCCTGGGACGGGAGGTCACCGTGCAGCAGCACCCCGGCGCCCTGCACGACGTCTACGCCTCGCCCGAGCCGGTGCGCTCGCGGGCCCTCGCGGACACGCTGCGGTGGCTGGCGCCGGTGGCCCCGCCCCGGGAGGACTGAGCCGCCGCCGGCGCCCGGACCGGCTCAGGCGCTCGCGGCCTCCCCGGCTCCCCCGGCGTCGCCGGCCTGCGGGGCGTCCACGGCTCCGCCGTACCGGCGGTCCCGGCGGGCGTACGTCTCCACCGCCTCGTAGAGGGTGCGCCGGTCCACGTCCGGCCACAGCACGTCCAGGAACAGCAGCTCGGCGTAGGCCGACTGCCACAGCAGGTAGTTGGACAGCCGCTGCTCCCCCGAGGTCCGCAGGAACAGGTCCACGTCCGGGGTGACGTCGATGCCCCGGTCCCCCGAGCGGTAGGCGCGGTCCAGCCAGCGGGTGACCGTGGCCTCGGAGATGTCCCCCGGCCTCATGCGTCCGGCGCGGACCTCCTCGGCGATCGCCTGGACGCCGTCGAGGATCTCGGCGCGGGAGCCGTAGTTGACGCACATGTGCAGGGTGGTGCCGGTGTTGTCCTTCGTGCGCTCCTCGGCCTCGCGCAGCTCGCGGATCACGGGGGTCCACAGGCGCGGCGCCCGGCCGTTCCAGCGGATCCGCACGTTCCACGAGTCGAGGGTGTCGCGCTGGCGGCGCAGGACGTCCCGGGAGAAGCCCATCAGGAAACGCACCTCGTCCGCGGAACGCGACCAGTTCTCCGTGGAGAAGGCGTAGGCGGACACGTGCCCGATCCCCATCTCCACCGCCCCGGCGACGACGTCCAGCAGCGCCGCCTCGCCCGCCCGGTGCCCCTCGGTGCGGGGCAGACCGCGCTGGTTGGCCCACCGGCCGTTGCCGTCCATCACCACGGCCACGTGCCGGGGCACGAAGCGGGGATCCATGGCGGGGGCGACGGCGCCCGAGGGGTGCGGGGGCGGGCTCACCTTGGCGACGTCGGACATGGCCTCAGGGGCTCCTCTCGGCGGGGGCGTCGGGCGCGTCGGCGCCGACAGGGGCGACCGCGGGCCCGCGGGCGGCGGGCGGGGCGATCGCCTGGTCCAGCACGGACAGGGCCACGAGCCGCCGCTCGGCGTGGAACTGCAGGTACGCGGACACGATACCGGCCGCCTCCCGCCGGGCCAGCGGGCCGGCGTCGTCCACCACGGCCCAGTCCCCCGCCGTGAGGGCGTGCAGCAGCGCGAACGTCTCCGGCGCGGGGCTGGCCGAGCCCGGCGGGCGGTGCTGCGGGCACACCGCCCCGCCGAGGGCCACGTTCACGGAGGTGTGCGGCCCGGGCGCGCCGCAGCGGGCGCACCGGTCGAAGGACGGCGCCCACCCGGCCTGCACCAGAGAGCGCAGCAGGAAGGAGTGCAGGATCATGCGGGGGTCGTGCCGTGCGCGGGCGAGGGCGGCCAAGGCCCCGTGGAACAGGCGCCACTGGGTGCGACGGCCCTCGTCGTCCACCGCCGCGATCCGCTCGACGCCCTCGGCGAGGGCGGCGGCCACCGTGTACGCCTCGTAGTCCTCCGCCACCATGGTGGCGTACGGGTGGATCAGCTGGGCCTGGGTGATGGTCTTGAGCTCACCGCGGCCGTGGGCGATCTGCACGGTGGAGTGCATGAACGGCTCCACCACGGAGCCGAACCGGGAGGAGGACTTGCGCACCCCCTTGGCCACGCACCGCAGGATGCCGTGCTCCGGCGTGATGACCTCCACGATCCGATCCGCCTCCCCCAGGCGGTGCGTGCGCAGCACGATGGCCTCCGTGCGGAAGGAGTTCGCAGCGTAGCCGGAGTGCCGCCCGCCCCCGGAGCGTCGGGGGCGGGCGGCGCCGTCGTCGGTGGACGCGGGCACGGGCGAGGTCAGCTCCGCAGGGAGCGGTTCACCGCGGAGACCAGGGCCTTGAGCGAGGCCGTGGTGGTGTTGTGGTCCAGGCCCACGCCCCACAGCACGCGGTCGCCGACGGCCGCCTCCACGTAGGCGGCGGCCATCGCGGCGCCGCCCTCGGACAGGGCATGCTCGGAGTAGTCGAGCACGCGGACGTCCTGGCCGTCCTCGCCGAGGATCTTGAGGAATGCGTCGATGGGGCCGTTGCCGTCCGCGGTGCGGGTCTGCGGCTCCCCGTCCACAAGGATCTCGGCGGTCATGCGGAACGTGCCGTCCTCGCCGGACTCCGAGCTCACCGAGCGGACGCGGTAGCGGCCCCAGGCCTTCGCGTCCCCCTCTGCCGGCAGGTACTCGTCCTGGAACACGGTCCACAGGTCGGCGCCCGAGACCTCGCCGCCCTGGGCGTCGGCGAGCTCCTGGATGACGTGGGAGAACTCGATCTGCGCGCGGCGCGGCAGGTCCAGGTTGTGCTCGGACTTGAGCAGGTAGGCCACGCCGCCCTTGCCGGACTGCGAGTTCACGCGGATGACGGCCTCGTAGGAGCGGCCGATGTCCTTCGGGTCGATCGGCAGATACGGGACGGCCCACTCGATCTCGTCCACGTGCTTGCCCGCGGCCCTGGCGTCCGCGTCCATGGCCTCGAAGCCCTTCTTGATGGCGTCCTGGTGGGATCCGGAGAACGCCGTGAACACGAGGTCGCCGCCCCACGGGGAGCGCTCGGGCACGGGGAGCTGGTTGCAGTACTCCACGGTGCGGCGGATGTGGTCCATGTCCGAGAAGTCGATCATGGGGTCGATGCCCTGGGAGTAGAGGTTCATGCCCAGGGTCACGAGGTCCACGTTGCCGGTGCGCTCGCCGTTGCCGAAGAGGCAGCCCTCGATCCGGTCCGCACCGGCCAGGTAGCCCAGCTCGGCGGCGGCCACGCCGGTGCCGCGGTCGTTGTGCGGGTGGAGGGAGAGGATCACCGAGTCGCGGTGCTCGAGGTGGCGGTGCATCCACTCGATGGAGTCCGCGTACACGTTGGGGGTGGCCATCTCCACGGTGGCGGGCAGGTTGAGGATCATCTTCCGGTCCGTGGAGGCCTCGAGGACGGTGGCGACCTCGTCCGAGATCCGGCGGGCGAACTCCAGCTCGGTGCCGGTGTAGGACTCGGGTGAGTACTCGTAGGTGATCTCGGTGCCGGTGAGCTGCTCCTCGAACTTCTTCACCAGGCGGGCGCCGGAGGTGGCGATGTCCACGATCCCGTCCTCGTCCTGCCGGAACACGACGCGGCGCTGCAGCACGGAGGTGGAGTTGTAGAGGTGCACGATGGCGCGGTCCGCGCCCTCGAGAGACTGGAAGGTGCGCTCGATCAGGTGCTCGCGGGCCTGGGTGAGGACCTGGATGGTGACGTCGTCCGGGATGTGGTCGCCCTCGATCAGCTGGCGGACGAAGTCGAAGTCCGTCTGCGAGGCGGACGGGAATCCCACCTCGATCTCCTTGTAGCCCATCTGCACGAGCAGCTGGAACATGCGCAGCTTGCGCTCGGGGCCCATGGGATCGATCAGCGCCTGGTTGCCGTCCCGCAGGTCCACGGCGCACCAGCGCGGCGCCTCGGTGATGACCTTGTCCGGCCACGTGCGGTCCGGCAGGTGCACCTGGATCTGCTCGTGGTAGGGCACGTACTTGCCGTGCTTCATGCCCGAGGGCTGCTGCAGATTGCGCATGGGCGCGTCACCTCTTCCTCTTGATCACCACGGGCCCGCGGCGACGACGGCGCGGACCCGCATCGCCTCGGGACACCTCCACCTTGGCACACCCTGTCACCACTGGACGGGGTCACCGGCCCCTGTCTCACAAGGTGGGCCGCCGAAGAGGTGACGCACGCCGTCCTGAAGCGCACTGGGTTTCGTTCCGAGGTCAGGACGCAACGGGCGCTACGTCTCGGTCATGAGTGTAGGCCGCCTCGACCTCCGGGGGACTGCGGTAGCTGAGGTCCTCGTGCAGGCGGGCGGTGTTCCACCAGTGCACCCACCCCATGGTGGCCAGCTCGACCGCCTGCACGGACTCCCACACGCGCTTGCAGTGGATGGGCTCGGCCTTGGAGAGCCCGTTCACGGCCTCCGTGAGGGCGTTGTCATAGCTGTCGCCCACGGTGCCCACTGAGGCGCTCACTCCGGCCGTGATGAGCGCGTCGGAGTAGGCCAGGCCGGCTGCCCCTGTCGGAGTGGTGGACCAGGCCTTCCCGTCCGCGGCTGGCGCCGGTGGAGACGAGAGCGTGCTCGAGAGCCAGCAACGGCAGCCCCGCGGTGTGAAGGCTGCCCGAGACAGCCCATCCCACGACGCGCCGGGAGTAGACGTCGGTGATGAACGCGACGCAGCAGAACCCCGAGATCGTACGCACTTCGGGCGTGTTGCTCAAGGGTTCCAAGGGGTGGATGCCTCAGTCTTGGGGGACGTCGCGTGATGTCATCTCGGACGAGCTCTGGGCCGTGATCGGCCCACTGTTCCCCGAAGCCAAGACCACCGGGCGTCCGCCCGTGGATCGGCGTGCGGTGGTCGAGGCCACCGCGTGGCGCTTCCGCCCCGGCGCGCCGTGGCGGGATCTGCCCGAGCGGTTCGGGAACGGGAACACGATCCACAAGAACTTCAACCGGTGGGCCGCTCGGGCGTGTGGGAGCGGGTGCTGGAGAAGACCCCGTCCATGGCACAGCAGGCGGGCGAGCTGGACTTCGGTGGCCTCGATCGATTCCACGATCGTGCGCGTCCACCAGCACGGGGCGACCCTGCCCCGCCCCACAGGGGGCCTGGATGAACGACAAGAAATCAGCGGACGAGCCGGCTGATCATGCCATCGGTCGCTCCCGCGGCGGTCTGACGACGAAGTCTCATCTGGTCTGTGGCGGCAAGGGCAGGGTGCTGGCGTTCGTGGTGACCGGCGGGCAGGTGGCCGACACCTCGATGCTGGCCACCACGCTGGAGCAGATCAGCGCGGCCGGCGCCCGTGGGCGGCCCCGGACACGGCCGCAAAGGCTGATCGCGGACAAGGGCTACCCCTCGAAGGCGAACCGGGCCTGGCTGCGCCGGCATGGCATCGCGGCCACGATCCCGGAGCGAGCGGCTCAGATCGCGCACCGGCGCCGCCGCCCAGGAAGACCGATCGACTTCGGTGAAGACCAGCGCCAGCGCTACCGGGGACGCAATGTCGTGGAGCGGTGCTTCAACAGCCACAAGCAGTGGCGAGGGATCGCGATGCGCTCGGACAAGGACGCCCGGAACTATCACGCCGGGCTCAGTCTCGCCACGACACTGCACTGGTTGACTACCATCCTTGAGCAACACGCCCTAGTGCGCTCGACCACAGGCGCGACGCACGAGAAGTTGTCGTGTAACACATCGGTCATCGCGCATAGGTGGCTGAGCGTCGGGGTGTATCCGGGACTCACATCCCCAGGCGGTTCAGGTGCCGCGGGTCCCGCTGCCAGTCCTTGGCCACCTTCACCCGCAGGTCCAGGTGCACGGGGGTGCCCAGCATCTTCTCGATCCCCTGACGCGCCTGCGTGCCGATCTGCCGCAGGCGGGAGCCGCCCTTGCCGATGATGATCCCCTTCTGGGAGTCCCGCTCCACGTACACGTTGGCGAAGACGTCCAGCAGCGGGCGGTCCTTCGGCCGGCCCTCACGGGCGTTCATCTCATCCACCACCACGGCCACCGAGTGGGGCAGCTCGTCCCGGACGTCCTCGAGCGCGGCCTCCCGGATCAACTCGGCCACCATGATCACCTCGGGCTCGTCCGTGAGCTCGCCGTCCGGGTACAGGGGCGGGCCCTCCGGCAGCAGCTCGGCGAGGACCTTCTCCACGTCCTCGACCTGACGGCCCGCCACGGCCGACACCGGCACGACGGCGGCGAAGCCCTTCCCGCCGTTCTCCGGGCCGAGCACCTCGTCCCCCAGGGCGGTGACGGCCAGCAGCTGCTCCGCCACCTGGGCCGGGTCCGCCTTGTCCGTCTTGGTCACGATCGCCACCACCGGCGTGCGGCGCAGCGCGGCCAGCTGCTGGGCGATGAACCGGTCCCCCGGACCGATCCGCTCGTCCGCCGGCAGGCAGAAGCCCACCACGTCCACCTCGGAGAGGGTCTCCGCCACGAGGGCGTTGAGCCGCTCCCCCAGCAGGGTCCGCGGCCGGTGCAGCCCGGGGGTGTCCACGAGCACCAGCTGGAAGTCGGGCCGGTGCACGATCCCGCGGATGGTGTGCCGCGTGGTCTGGGGCTTGGAGGAGGTGATGGCCACCTTCTCCCCCACCAGGGCGTTGGTGAGCGTGGACTTGCCGGCGTTGGGCCGGCCCACGAGGCAGGCGAAGCCGGAGCGGTGGCCGTCCGGGGTGGTGGGGTCGATGAGCATGGTCATTCGGTCTCCTGTTGGGTCGTGCGCATGCGGGCGGGCCGCTCGGCGGTCTCCACCACGCGCAGGCGGGCCACGCGGTTGCGGCGCGGCTCGAGGGTGTCGGCCTGCAGCACGAGCCCGTGGACGGTCACCTCGGAGCCCTGGATCGGCACCCGGCCCAGCTCCTTGGCGAGCAGGCCGCCGACGGTCTCGACGTCGTCGTCCTCGTCCTCGTCCTCGGGCAGCTCGAACTCCTCGCGGAAGTCGCCGATGCCCATGCGGGCGTCCACGGAGAACACGCCGGGCTCGAGCTGCTCCACCTCGGGGCGGTCCGGTCGGTCGTCCTCGTCGTAGATCTCGCCCACGATCTCCTCGATCAGGTCCTCGAGGGTGACCAGGCCGGCGGTGCCGCCGTACTCGTCCACCACGATCGCCACGTGCGTGGACTCGCGCTGCAGCTCCTGCAGCAGCGTGGCCACGGACTTGGACTCGGGCACGAAGCGCACGTCCCGCATCGCGCCGGTCACCGGGTCCGAGGGCAGGGCGCCCTCGCGGTGCAGGGCGCGGGTGACGTCCTTGAGGTAGAGCATGCCGCGGATGTCGTCCGAGTCCTCGCCGATCACCGGGATGCGGGAGTTGCCCGAGCGCAGGAACAGGTCCATGGACTGGCGGAGGGTGTGGTCGGCGTCGATGGTCACCACGTCCGTGCGCGGCACCATCACCGAGCGGACCAGGGTGTCCGTCATGCCGAAGACGGACTCGATCAGCTCGGCCTCGGAGTCGGCCAGCACGTCCGCGTCGTGGGCGCGGGCCACGACCTCGCGCAGGTGGCGCTCCTGGAAGTCGTCCTCGTCCGCCACCTGGTCCTCGGAGCGGCGGCGGTCCCGGCCCAGCCGGCTGCCCACCGGGCCGAGCACGCGCCGCAGCGTGGACACCAGGCCGGCGGTCCGCCCGGCCACGGCGGCCTCGTTGCGCGAGCCGATCGGCCGCGGGCTCCACACGCCCAGGGCGGCGCCCACGGCCACGATCACGACGGCGGACACGCCCAGGGCGGGCCACACCGAGTCGTCCACGTCCGGCCACAGCAGGTCCGTGAGGCGGTGCACGCCGGCCACGAGGCACATGGCGGCGAACGCCTCCGTGAGGAAGCGCCACAGCCGCAGCGCGCCCAGGTGGCTGTCCAGGTCGGCGGTGACGTCCAGGACGCGGGTGTCCGGGCGTTGGCGGGCGATGTCCTCGGCGTCCCGGCGGGGCAGGTAGGTGAACGCGGACTCGGCCAGGGCCAGCACCCACGTGCACACCACGAAGAGGACGAACAGGGAGAGCAGCAGGACGGGGGTGAGCATGGGGCGGGATCAGTCCTCGATGGTGGGCGCGGGCGCGGGACGGCCCAGCACCTCGGAGACGAGGCGGTCCTGCAGCGCGAACATCTCCTCGCGCTCCTCCGCCTCCATGTGGTCGTAGCCGAGCAGGTGGAGCATGCCGTGCGTGAGCAGCAGCATCAGCTCGTCGTCGCGGGTGTGCCCGCCGCGGGCGGCCTGGTCCGCGGCCACCTCGGGGCACAGGACGACGTCGCCCAGCACCCCCTCGCTCGGGGCGCCCTCGCGGCCGGGGCTGAGCTCGTCCATCGGCAGGCTCATCACGTCCGTGGGGCCCTCCAGGCCCATCCACTCGACGTGCAGGTCCGCCATGCGCTCGGCGTCCACCACGGTCACGGCGGTCTCGGCCAGGTCGTGCATGTGCAGGGACGCGTAGACGTGCCGCGCCATGCGCAGCAGCTCCGTCTCCGGGACGTCGATCCCGGATTCGTTCACGATCTCAACGGCCACGGCCGGCCCCCGGCTTCGGGCGGCGCGCCGGGGCGGCGTCGGGGCGCGCCTGGTCGTACGCGTCCACGATCGCGCTGACCAGGGAGTGGCGGACGACGTCGGAGGAGTCGAACCGGACCATCTCGAGCCCGTCGATCCCCTCGAGGACCTCGACCGCCTGGGCCAGGCCGGACTGGGTGCCGCGCGGCAGGTCCACCTGCGAGGTGTCCCCCGTGACCACCATGCGGGCGCCGAAGCCCAGGCGGGTGAGGAACATCTTCATCTGCTCCGGCGTGGTGTTCTGCGCCTCGTCCAGGATCACGAACGCGTCGTTGAGCGTGCGGCCGCGCATGTACGCCAACGGCGCCACCTCGATGGTCCCGGCCTCCATGAGCCGCGAGATGGACTCCGGCTCGATCATGTCGTGCAGCGCGTCGTACAGCGGGCGGAGGTAGGGGTCGATCTTCTCGGAGAGCCCGCCAGGCAGGAAGCCCAGGCGTTCGCCGGCCTCCACCGCGGGGCGGGTGAGGATGATCCGGTTGACCTCCTTGGCCTGCAGCGCCTGCACGGCCTTGGCCATGGCCAGGTAGGTCTTGCCGGTGCCGGCCGGGCCGAGGCCGAACACCACGGTGGCGCGGTCGATCGCCTCCACGTAGTCCTGCTGGTGCAGGGTCTTGGCGCGGATCTTGCGGCCGCGGCCGGAGAGGATCGAGTCCAGGTGCAGGGCGCCGGCCCCGCGACCAGCCGAGCCGCCGCGCACCAGGGTGACCACCTGCTCCATGACCTCGGGGGTGACGGGGGCGTCCCGGCGGGCGAGGGAGCGCAGGTCCTCCACCACGCGGCGGGCCTGGCCCACGGCCTCGGCCGGGCCGCGCAGGCCCAGGGACTGGTCCCGGACGGCGATGTCCACGGCCGGGAACACGCCGGCGAGGATGCGCAGGAGCGCGTCCTGCGCGCCGAGCGTCCGGACCATGATCTCGGCGGACTCGAAGCTGACGACCTCCTCCGCGGGCGCGGTGGGGGTGAGGGGGACGGACGGGACGCTCACGATACGGCGGATCACCTTCGGTGCCGGGGACGGGTGGGGCCGGACGGCGCACCGCCCGGCCCGCCCAGTCTAGGGCCGCGCCCGTCCCGGCCGGCGGCCGTCCCGTCCGCCGCCGCCGGTGTTCACCACCGGCCGAGCCGGTGCTGCAGCACGGCCAGGGCCGCCGGGCCCGCCGTGGAGGCCCGCAGCACGTGCGGGCCCAGCAGCACCGGGCGTGCCCCGGCGTCGACGGCGGCGGCCAGCTCCGCCTCGGACACCCCGCCCTCGGGGCCGACGACGAGCAGCACCTCGGACACCGCCGCCAGCTCCGCGGCCGGCACGGCGGACAGCCCCTGCTCGGCGTCCTCGTGCAGGACCAGGACGAGGCGGGCGCCGCCGTCGTCGGCCCGGGTGCGGGCCAGCTCGGCCACGCGCGTGCCGGAGACCGCGGCGCGGACCTCGGGGACGCGGCCCCGGCGGGCCTGCTTGGCGGCGGCCCGCACGGTGTCCTCCCACTTGCGGTGGGCCCGGTCCGCCTTGGCGCCCCGCCACCGCACGATCGACCGCTCGGCCTCCCACGGCACCACGGCGTCCACGCCGAGCTCCGTGGCGGCCTGCACCGCCATCAGGTCCCGGTCCCCCTTGGACAGCGCCTGGACCAGCACCAGGCGCGGCGCCGGGGCCGGCTCGGGCGTCAACTCCTCGATGCGCACCCGGACCTCGTCCGCGGCGGCGGAGGCCACCGTGCCGCGGGCCCGCGCACCGGTCCCGTCCGCCACGAGGACCTCCTCCCCCGGCACCAGGCGCATCGAGGCGCCGGCGTGCCGGGCCTCGGTTCCGGTGAGGGCCACCTCCGCGCCGGGGGCGACGCCGTCGAGCGCCCCCGGATCGAGGAGGAACAGCGGGGCGGTCACAGGTTCTTCAGGTTCTCGCGCAGCCGGGCGAACATCCCCTTGGACTGCGGCGGGGCGCCGTGCTCCACCTGTTCCCCGCGCGAGGCGGCGAGGGCCTCGAGCAGCTCGCGCTGCTCGGCAGTGAGGTCGGTGGGGGTGGTGACCACGACGTCCACCTTGAGGTCGCCGCGGCCGGTGCCGCGCAGCCGCCCGACGCCCAGGCCGCGGACGGTCTCCACGTGGCCGGACTGGGTGCCCGGCTCGATCTCGACCTCCTGGGGCCCGTCCAGGGTGTCCAGCGTGATGGAGGTGCCGAGGGCCGCGGAGGCCATGGGCACGGTGACGGTGGTGGCCAGGTGGTCGCCCTCGCGGCGGAACACCGGGTCCGGACGCACCTGGACCTCCACGTAGAGGTCGCCGTTCGGGCCGCCGCCAGGGCCGGCCTCGCCGCGGCCGGCCAGGTGGATCCGCGTGCCGTCGTCAACGCCGGCGGGCACGCGCAGGGTGAGCGGGCGCTGGGCGCGCACGCGGCCCTGGCCGGAGCACTCGGAGCACGGGTGCGGCAGGACGGTGCCGAAGCCCTGGCAGACGTGGCAGGTCTCCGTGGCCATGACGGTGCCGAGCATGGAGCGCACGGGGCGCTGGGTCATGCCCTGGCCGCGGCACGTGGAGCACGTCTCCGGCTGGGTGCCCGGCTCGCAGCACGAGCCGTGGCAGCGCTCGCAGGGCACGGCGGTGTCCAGCTGCAGGGTGGTCTCCCCGCCGAACACGGCGTCCCGGAGGTCGATCTGCGCGGTGATGAGGGCGTCCTGCCCGCGGCGGGCGCGCGGCACCGGGCCGCGGCCGGCCCCGCCGGCGGCGTTCATGAACGTCTCGAAGATGTCCGCGAAGCCGCCGAAGCCCGCTCCCCCGAAGCCCCCGGCGCCGCCGAACCCGCCGGCGGTGCCGTTCTCGTTGCCCGTGGCGTCGTACACGCGGCGCTTGTCCTCGTCCGAGAGCACCTCGTACGCGTGGGAGATGCGCTTGAACTCCTCCGCCGCCTCCGGGCCGGGGTTCACGTCCGGGTGGTGCGTCCGGGCCAGCTTCCGGTAGGCGCGCTTGATCTCCTCGGCGCTGGCGTCGCGGCCGACGCCCAGCGTGTCGTAGTGGTCTGCCATGGGGTGGGGTCCCTTCGGTCGGGTCGGGTCTGGTGGGGCGGCGGCGGGCGGCCGCGCTCAGGAGGTGAGGATCCGGGAGAGGTAGCGGGCGATCGCGCGGACGGCGGCCATGGTCCCGGGGTAGTCCATGCGGGTGGGGCCGATGACGCCCACCTTGGCCACGGCGCCGGGTCCGTAGGCGGCGGCCACCACGGAGGTGTCCGCCAGGGTGGCGCCGTTCTCCGCGCCGATCCGCACGGACACCCCGTGGGCGTCCTGCTCCATCTCGGTGAGCAGGCGCAGCAGCACCACCTGCTCCTCGAGCGCTTCGAGGATGGGGCCGATCGAGGAGCGGAAGTCCTGCGGGCTGCGGGCGAGGTTGGCGGTGCCAGCCATGACGATCCGGTCCTGCCGTCCCGCCTCGAGTAGGGCCCGCACCGCCGCCACCACGACGCCGGTGCTCGCCCGGCGCTCCGGGGGCACCCGCTCCGCGGCCATGTCGAGGACGGCCGCGGCCTGCAGGGGGCCGACGCCGTCGATCAGCGGCATCAGCAGGGCCCGCAGGGCGCCGAGCTCCTCGTCCGCCACCGGCTCCTCGAACGTGACGAGCCGCTGGTCCACCCGGCCCGTGGAGAGGATGAGCACCACGAGCGCCCGGGTGGGGGCCAGCGAGACGAGGTCCAGGTGCCGCACGGTGGAGCCGTCCTCGTGCGGGAACTGCGCCACGGCCACCTGCTGGGTGAGCTGCGCGAGCAGCCGCACGGTGGTCTCCATCATGTGCTCGGTGTCCGCCTCGGAGTCCAGCAGCGTGCGCACGGCCCGCCGCTCGGCGGCCGAGAGCGGCTTGACCTCCGAGATCCGGTCCACGAACACGCGGTAGCCCTTGTCCGTGGGCACGCGGCCCGCCGAGGTGTGCGGGGCCACGATCAGCCCCTCCTCCTCGAGCGCGGCCATCTCGTTGCGCACCGTGGCCGAGGACACGCCCAGCCGGTGGCGCTCCACGAGGGCCTTGGAGCCCACGGGCTCCCGCCGGGAGACGTAGTCCTCCACGATGGCCTGCAGCACCTGGAGGCGGCGCGGCTGGTCGGTCACGGGGGTCTCCTTCCGGGGGCGTCGGGCGATCGGGGCGAGGGCGTCCGCTGGCACTCTGCGCGGACAAGTGCCAATGCTAGCGACCGGGCGCGGCCGGCGTCTCGGCGGGCCGCCCCGTTCCGCCCACAGACGAGCCGGACCCGGTTGCTACCGTGTGCGCCCATGGACTGGAGCAGCTGGGGGCCGGGGGCCCACGAGGACCTGACCCGCCCCGCCGGGCGCGCCGCCGTCGAGGCCCAGGCCCGGCCGGGCACCGTGGTGGAGGACGTGACGAGCGGGTTCGTGGGCGCCGTCGTGGGCCTCGAGCGCTCCGGGGGCGCCCACGTGGTGGTGCTCGAGGACCGCCGCGGCGTGCGCCGGGGCTTCCCGCTGGGCCCGGGGTTCTGGATCGACGGCGAGCCCGTGGTGCTGGTGCCCCCGCGCGCCGCGGCTCCGGCGGCCCCCGCCCGCACCGCCTCGGGGTCGCGCCGGGTGGCCGGCGCGCGCGCCCGCACCGCCCGGGCCTCGCGCATCTGGGTGGAGGGCGTGCACGACGCCGAGCTGGTGGAGAAGGTGTGGGGCGAGGACCTGCGCCTCGAGGGGATCGTGGTGGAGCCCCTGCACGGCGTCGACGACCTCGCCGGGGCGATCCGCGACTTCTCCCCCGGCCCCGGGCGACGGCTGGGCATCCTCGTGGACCACCTCGTGGCCGGGTCCAAGGAGGAGCGGATCGCGGCCGAGGCCATGCGCGTGCCCGGGGCCGCCCGCAACGTCCTCATCCTCAGCCACCCGTACGTGGACGTCTGGCAGGTGATCAAGCCCGCCGTGCTCGGCATCGAGGCCTGGCCGGTGGTGCCCCGCGGGCAGGACTGGAAGACCGGCGTCCTGAAGGGGCTGGGCTGGCCGCACGGCACCAAGGAGGCCACCGGCCTGGGCTGGAAGCGCCTGCTCTCCCACGTGACCACCTACGCCGACCTCGAGCCGGCCCTGCTGGGGCGGGTCGAGGAGCTCATCGACTTCCTCACCGTGCCCGGCTCCTGACCGCGCCCGACGACGACGTCGACGTCGGCTGCGGCGCAGTCCCCCGCCGCTACACTGGTGAGGCCCGAAGGCCGTGCCCGCCCGCCGTGTGCGGTCGGCCCCGGGACCGTTCGATCCGACGAGGAGCACCGTGGCCACCACCGACACCAGCAGCACCGCCGACGCACCGGGCACCGCCCCCACGCGCGGCGTCGGCCACGAGGCCCCGGCCTGGCTGCGGGACGCCGCCGGCCGCCGCGGCCCCCTCACCGCCAAGCAGGACCGCGACCGGGCGTCCCTGGCGCACCTGTCCCTCGCCCTGACCGCGGTGGGCCCGCTCATCGCCTGGCTCCTCTACCGGGACCGCGGCCCCTTCACCGCCCAGGAGTCGAAGGAGGCGCTGAACTTCTCCCTCACGCCCACCCTCGTGATGCTCCTGCTGTTCCTCCTCAGCGGCATCCCGCACCTCGGCGACCTCCTGGCCATCCTCGGCGGGCTCGTGTGGATCGCGATGGCCCTGTACGGCGTCATGGGCGCGTCCCATGTGGCCAAGGGCCGGCCCTTCCGCTACCCGTTCAACCTGCGCCTGCTGCGCTGACGCGCGCGGGGCGCCCCGGGCGCCCGGAGGCGCCGGCCGGCTCAGAAGCCGGCCAGGTCCCGCACGATCCGGTCGTTCTGCAGCCGCCCGCGCAGCGTGGGCACCACCGTGCCGCGCAGCGCGGCCGGCCCCTCCACCAGCCCGTCGGCGATCAGCGCCGCCACCCGGGCGCGCAGCGTCGCCGGGTCCACGCCCCCGCGCACCTCGTCCAGGTCCAACCCCTCCACCGTCCGCGCCGCCAGCATGATCCGCTCCAGGCGGCGCGCCTCGTCGTCAGGCATCTCCCGGCCCACCGCCGGGGCGACGCCCGTGGCCAGCCGCTGCGCGTACGCCGCCGGGTGCTTCGCGTTCCAGAACCGCACGCCCGCCAGGTGCGAATGCGCCCCGGGACCCACGCCCCACCAGTCCTGGTCCCGCCAGTAGGCCACGTTGTGCCGGGCCCGGTGCACTCCCGCGTCCTCCGGGTCGTGCGCCCAGTTGGAGACCTCGTACCAGCGGTACCCCGCCGCCGAGAGCAGCTCGTCCGCCAGCAGGTACTCGTCCGCCTGCACGTCCGGGTCCACGTCGGGCACCTGACCCCGCGCCACCTGCGCGCCGAACCGGGTGCCCTCCTCCACGATCAGCGAGTACGCGCTCACATGGTCCGGGGCCATCGCCACCGCCGCCTCCAGCGTGGTGCGCCAGTCCGCCAGGGACTCCCCCGGCGTGCCGTAGATCAGGTCCAGCGACACCTCCATCCCCGCCGCCCGTGCCGCCGCCACCGCGGCCGGCACGTTCGCCGGGGTGTGAGTGCGCTCCAGCATGGCCAGCACGTGCGGCACCGCCGACTGCATCCCCACCGACAGCCGCGTGAACCCGCCCTCGGCCAGCTCCGCCACGTACTCCGGGGTGAGCGTGTCCGGGTTCGCCTCCGTGGTCACCTCCGCGTCCTCGGCCAGGCCGAAGCGCTCGCGGGCCTCGTCCAGGATCCGCACCAGGTGGGACGCGGGCAGCAGCGTGGGGGTGCCGCCGCCCACGAACACGGTATGCAGCGGGCGCGCGGGCACGCCGGAGCGCTCCAGCACGCCGACGGCGTGGTCCAGCTCCGCCACTGCGGACTCCCAGTAGTCCCCGCGGCCGGCGCCGGGGCCGAACGTCTCGGCGGTGTACGTGTTGAAGTCGCAGTAGCCGCACCGCACGGTGCAGAACGGCACGTGCACGTAGAGGCTGAACGTGCGCGGCTCCCCCGCCTCGGCGGCGGCGCGCACGCGCGCGCCGACCTCGGGCGGCAGGGCGCCGTCGTCGGGGACGGGCTGCCCCAGGGGCAGGACGGCGGGCACTTACTTCTTCGCCGGCTCGGCGCCGTCCGAGGACAGGGCCGCGATGAACGCCTCCTGCGGCACCTCCACGCGGCCGACCATCTTCATGCGCTTCTTGCCCTCCTTCTGCTTCTCGAGCAGCTTGCGCTTGCGGGAGATGTCGCCGCCGTAGCACTTGGAGAGCACGTCCTTGCGGATCGCGCGGATGTTCTCGCGGGCGATGATGCGCGAGCCGATGGCGGCCTGGATCGGCACCTCGTACTGCTGGCGCGGGATGAGCTCCTTGAGCTTGCCCGTCATCATGGTCCCGTAGGAGTAGGCGTTGTCCTTGTGGGTGATGGCCGAGAACGCGTCCACCTGCTCGCCCTGGAGCAGGATGTCCACCTTCACGAGGTCCGCCACCTGGTCCCCGTCCGCCTTCCAGTCGAGGGACGCGTAGCCCTTCGTGCGGGACTTGAGCTGGTCGAAGAAGTCGAAGACGATCTCCGCCAGCGGGATCCAGTAGCGGATCTCCACGCGCTCCTCGGAGAGGTAGTCCATGCCCTTCAGGTGGCCGCGCTTGGTCTGGCACAGCTCCATGACCGTGCCGATGAACTCGCTGGGCACGATCACGGTGGCCGAGGCCATGGGCTCCTTGACCTCGAGGATCCTGCCCTCGGGGAACTCGGAGGGGTTCGTCACCGTGACGACCTCCCGGTCCTCCCGCATCACGTCGTACACCACGTTGGGCGCGGTGGAGATGAGGTCCAGGTCGAACTCGCGCTCGAGGCGCTCGCGCACGATCTCCAGGTGCAGCAGGCCCAGGAAGCCCACGCGGAAGCCGAAGCCGAGCGCCACGGAGGTCTCCGGCTCGTAGACGAGGGCGGCATCGTTGAGCTTGAGCTTGTCCAGGGCGTCGCGCAGCACCGGGTAGTCCGATCCGTCGATCGGGTACAGGCCCGAGAACACCATGGGCTTGGGGTCCTCGTAGCCGCCGATGTTCTCCGACGCCGGCCGCGCGTGGTTGGTGACCGTGTCGCCCACCTTGGACTGGCGCACGTCCTTCACGCCGGTGATCAGGTAGCCCACCTCGCCCACGGACAGGCCCTGGGTGGGCTGCGGCTCCGGGGAGGACACGCCGATCTCCAGGAGCTCGTGCGTGGCGCCCGTGGACATCATCGTGATCTTCTCGCGGGGGGACAGCCGGCCGTCCACCACGCGCACGTAGGTGACGACGCCGCGGTACGTGTCGTACACCGAGTCGAAGATCATGGCGCGGGCGGGGGCGTCCGCGTCGCCGACGGGGGCGGGCAGCCGCTCGACCACACGGTCCAGGAGTGCCTCGACGCCCTGGCCCGTCTTGCCGGACACGCGCAGGACGTCGTCGGGCTCGCAGCCGATCAGGTTGGCGATCTCCGCGGCGTAGCGGTCCGGGTCCGCCGCCGGCAGGTCGATCTTGTTGAGCACCGGGATGATCTCGAGCTCGTTCTCCATGGCCAGGTAGAGGTTGGCCAGGGTCTGCGCCTCGATGCCCTGAGCGGCGTCCACCAGGAGGATGGCGCCCTCGCACGCGGCCAGGGAGCGGGAGACCTCGTACGTGAAGTCCACGTGCCCGGGGGTGTCGATCATGTTCAGGGCGTAGTTGACCCCGTCCAGCTCCCACGGCATGCGCACGGCCTGCGACTTGATGGTGATGCCGCGCTCGCGCTCGATATCCATGCGGTCCAGGTACTGGGCCTTCATCTCCCGCGGCTGGACGACGCCGGTGGCCTGCAGCATGCGGTCGGCCAGCGTCGACTTGCCGTGGTCGATGTGGG
>NZ_JAUNHR010000127.1 GCF_030523875.1 Micrococcus sp.
GCGCCGTGACGCGATAGTCCGCGCTGGCGTATTCGGTAGCGGGGCCACAGAGAGCCGGGGAGACCGTTGGATCCCAGACTTGCCTTCCCACTGGGCAGTGGAGCCGTTGAGGCGCTGGACTCGTCTAGTGAACGGAGCCACGCCGAACCGCGATGAAAAGCGCTATTGGCTTGATGGGGACGTGCCGTGGCTCAACAGTTCTCACGCCAACCGTGATTCGGTGACGGATGCCGACCAGTGGGTCACACAAGATGCCCTCAACGAGGTGCATCTGCCCCTTCTGACGTACGGCACCGTGCTTGTAGCTATCACGGGCCAGGGCAAAACACGGGGACGGGCCACTCTTCTTGAGATGACCGCCACGATCAACCAGCACCTCGCTGGAGTCATCCCTGACCCTGAAAGATGGGATGCCCGTTTCCTCACCCTCATGTTGAGGGCTGCATACGATGAATTGCGGTTGATCAGTGACGCCGGTGGAAGCACCCGGGGTGCGCTCACGCTCGCTTCCCTCGGCGGGGTCCTCGTTGCTCGTCCGCCCCTCGACGAGCAGCGCGCCATCGCGGATCATCTGGACCGAGAGACCGCAAAGATCGACACCCTCATCGCCAAGGCGGAGCGGTTCATCGAACTGGCGCAGGAGCGCCGGGCCGCGCTCATCACCGCCGCCGTCACCGGCCAGTTGGAGATCCCCGCAGAGGAGCCCGCCGCATGAGCACGCAGCACCTGCCCCCGGAGGCCGCCTTCGAGCGGACCATCTGCGAGCACCTCGCCGAGCACGGCTGGCTCCACTCACCCCATGACCAGGGCTACGACAAGGTCCGCGCCCTCTACCCGCAGGACCTCTACGACTTCCTCGCCGAATCCCAGCCCGAGGTGTGGGCCCAGCTGGTGGACGCGTCGGCGTCGTCGGCCACCCAACAGAACCAGCGCGAACGCCTGCTGCGCACCCTCACCACGCAGCTGGACAACCCGAACCCGAAGGTCGGGGGCACCATCACCACCCTGCGCCGCGGCCTCACCGACCCGGTCCGCGGCACCGTGCGCTTGGCCTACCCGAAGCCGGTCACGGACAAGAACCCCGAGGCTGCCCGCCAGTACGCGGCCATGCGGGTGCGCGTCATGCAGCAGGTGCACTTCCACCCCACCTCCGGCGAGTCCGTGGACCTCGTGCTGTTCGTCAACGGCATCCCCGTCGCCACCCTCGAGCTCAAGACGGACCTGACCCAGACCGTCCAGGACGCGGTGAAGCAGTACCGGGACCGCAACCACCGCGCCACGCCGCTGTTCGGGCACGGCACCCGCGCCGTGGTGCACTTCGCCGTCTCGGACCGCGAGGTCATGATGACCACCCAGCTGAACGGGCCGGGCACCGCCTTCCTGCCCTTCAACCTCGGCCACGACGGCGGCGCCGGCAACCCGCCCAACCCGGACGGCTCGGACACCGCCTACCTATGGCAGCGCGTGCTGGACAAGGACGCCTGGCTCGGCATCCTCCAGAAGTTCGTGTTCACCGAGGAGAAGACCCGCACGGATGCCGCCACCGGGAAGCGCACCGTGAGCCGCCGCATCATCTTCCCGCGCTACCACCAGTGGGAGGCCGTCACCGCCGTCCTCGACGACGCCGCCGAGCACGGGGCCGGGCAGAAGTACCTGATCGAGCACTCCGCCGGCTCCGGCAAGACCAACACCATCGCCTGGACCGCCCACCAGCTGCTGCGCCTGCACCGGGACGGGGCCAAGGAGTTCGACTCCGTCATCGTGGTCACGGACCGCACCGTCCTGGACGACCAGCTCCAGCGCGCCATCCTGGCCATCGAGACGACGCCGGGCACCGTCGTCGCCGTCAACGACCGCACCGTCCACGCCGCCGGCCACACCTCCAAGTCCCAGCTGGTGGCGGACACCCTGCAGCGCGGCAACCGCATCCTGGTGGTCACCCTCCAGACGTTCCCGTCCGTGCTGCAGGCCCTCCAGGAGGAGCCCGCGCTGGCCGGGCGCCGCTACGCCGTCGTGGCGGACGAGGCCCACTCCTCCCAGACCGGCACCGCCGCCGCCAAGCTGCGCCGCGTGCTCAGCCCCGCCGAACAGGCTGACCTGGACGACGGCGGCGAGGTGGACGTGGAGGCCGTGCTCGCCGCCGAGGTGGACGCCTCCGGCCCCGCCGCGAACATCAGCTACCTGGCCTTCACCGCCACCCCGAAGCCCAAGACGCTGGAGCTGTTCGGCCGGCCGGGGGAGCAGCGGGACGAGAACGGGGAGCCGATCCCCGTCTCCTTCCACCGCTACCCCATGAAGCAGGCCATCCAGGAGGGCTTCATCCTGGACGTGCTGCAGAACTACACCACCTACGAGACCGCCTTCCAGCTCGCCCGCCTCAGCGAGACCGGGCAGCTCGAGGAGTTCGACGCCCGCGGCCGGCTCCCCGAGGGCATGGCCGGCGAGGAAGTGGACCAGGAGGCCGCCGCCAGCCAGCTGCGCCGCTGGGTGAAGCTGCACCCGGAGATGATCGCGCAGAAGGTCGAGATCATCGTGGAGCACTTCCACGCGAACGTCGCCCACCTGCTGAAGGGGCAGGCCAAGGCGATGGTGGTCACCGACTCCCGCCTGGCCGCCCTGCGGTACAAGACCGCCATGGACGCCTACCTGGCCGGCCGGCCCGACCTGGGCTACGGCACCCTGGTGGCGTTCTCCGGTGAGGTGCAGGACCCGGAGGCGCCCGGCGTCGACCCCGTCACCGAGGCTCGCGCCAACCCCGGAGCGCCCGCGGACCTGGCCGCCGCCCTGGACACGGACGACTACGCCGTGATGATCGTGGCGAACAAGTACCAGACCGGCTTCGACCAGCCCAAGCTGTCCGCCCTCTACGTGGACAAGAAGCTCGACGGCGTCCTGGCGGTGCAGACCCTCAGCCGGCTCAACCGGACCATGCCGGGCAAGCACAAGACGTTCGTGCTGGACTTCGTGAATACGGAGGAGGACATCCTCGCCGCGTTCCGCCCGTACTACGAGGGCGCCGAACTGGAGAAGGTGACCGACCCGGCTCGGCTGGCCGAGGTGATGGTCAAGCTGGACGGCTCCGGGCTGTACACGCCCGAGGAGATGGACGCGTTCGTGTCCGCGATGGTGGCCGGCGAGGGGGAGCAGCGGCTCAAGGGTCTGCTGAACCCGGTGGTCGCGCGGTTCCTGGCGGAGGTGGCGGACGCGCAGCAGCGTGAGGACGGCCCGCGCCTGGAGGAGCTGCGCATCCAGCGCAAGGACGTGCGCACCTACCTGAAGCTCTACGACTTCCTCTCCCAGGTGTACCGGTTCCACGGAACGGAGTACCTGCGGCACGCGTACTACCTGCGGGCCCTGGACCGCTACCTGCCCTCCGTGGGGGAGCGGGCCGAGGTGGTGGACATCTCCGACGTGCGCCTGGTGGGCATCCGGCAGGACGAGGTCGGGACCGCGGACCTGCGGATCGACCGCACCGAGGTGCTGCAGCCCAGTGAGGGGGCTGGCAGTGCGATGGTCCGCCAGCCGACGATGGGCCCGCTGGACGAGGTGATCCAGCGGCTCAACGAGGCATTCGCGGGGGCCGGGTTCGACCTGGCCGAGGCGGACTCCCTCAGCCGACGCACCGTGGGCCGGGTGAAGGAGCGCGAGGAGATCCGCCGCCAGGCCATGGACAACACCGAGGCGCAGTTCGTCGGCGGCGGCGACGTGGACTCGGCCATCACCCTGGCCATGTGGGAGCTGGTGCAGAACCAGGCGGGGATGAGCGAGTTCCTCAACCGCGACGGCGACGAGCAGCGCGCCATCCGCGCCGACTTCGCGCGGGCGGTGTGGCTGGCGG
>NZ_JAUNHR010000128.1 GCF_030523875.1 Micrococcus sp.
GACGCCCCCGCCTCCGGGGCGGCATCGCCAGGGCGCGGCCGCGCATCCCTTGCGCGGCCGGGGGGGATCGGTCCTAGTCTCGGTTCCCAGCAGTCGACGGCACAGGGCCGTCGGCGGATCCGAGAAGGAGACCCATCATGGCTGACTCCCAGAAGCCCCTGTCCGGCCGGACCATCGCGTTCCTGGCCACCAACGGCGTCGAGCAGATCGAGCTGACCTCCCCGTGGGAGGCCGTGGAGGCCGCCGGCGGCTCGCCGGTGCTCGTGTCCCCGCAGGCGGACAGCATCACCGCGATGAACGCGGACTGGAACCACGGCGACTCGTTCGACGTGGACGTCCAGGTGCTCGCCGCGCAGGCGAAGGACTACCACGCGCTCGTGCTGCCCGGCGGCACCCTCAACGCCGACGCCCTGCGCGCCGACGTGGACGCCGTGGCGTTCGTGAAGTCCTTCTTCCAGCAGCACAAGCCGGTCGCGGCGATCTGCCACGCGCCCTGGATCCTGATCAACGCCGGTGTGGCCGAGGGCCGCGAGCTGACGTCCTTCAAGTCCCTCGAGACGGACCTGAAGAACGCCGGCGCCCTGTGGCAGGACTCCGAGGTCGTGGTGGACGAGGGCCTCGTGACCTCCCGCACCCCCGGCGACCTGCAGGCGTTCAACGCCAAGCTGGTCGAGGAGTTCGGCGAGGGCCGCCACGAGGGCCAGACCGCCTGACCCGCCGCGGTCCCGTCCGGACGCGAGTCCCGGACGGCCCCGCACCACGACGCCGCCCCGCACCTGGTCCCTCCAGGGCGGGGCGGCGTCGGTCGCGTCAGCGGACGTGCCGGGGCTGCGCGTGTCACGTCAGCGGAAGCGGGGAGGGGTCAGCCGGCGTCGGGACCTTCGCCGGCGTGGGCGCGGACCTCGTCCAGGCGGGTGCGGGCGCCGTCGAGCCACGCCTGGCAGCGGTCCGCGAGGGCCTCGCCGCGCTCCCACAGGGCGAGGGACTCCTCGAGTCCGGCGCCGCCGGCCTCGAGCCGGCCGACGGTCTCCACGAGCTCGGCGCGGGCCTGCTCGTAGCTCATGCGGGCGACGTCCGAGGTGTCGGCGGAGGTGAATCCGCCCACGGCCGTGCCCTGCTGGTCCTGCTGCTCGCTCATGCGTCCTCCGGGTCGGTGGGGGTGTGGGTGTCGGTGACGTCGGCCTCGAGGCGGCCGGCCGCCACGAGGATGTCCAGGTGGGCTCCGCGGGGGACCTCGTCCGCACGGCGGACCACGCGCCCGCCGTGCTGGACCACCGCGTAGCCGCGGTCCAGGGTCTGCTGCGGGGAGAGGGCCCGTATGCGTGCGCGCAGGGCGGCGACGGCGTCCGTCTCGCGGGTCAGCCGGTGCCCCAGGCTCACCCGGGCGCGCTCCCGCCACCGGCCGAGGTCCTCGGCGCGGGCGTCCACCATGACGTGGGGGTGGGCGAGCACGGGGCGGGAGCGGAGGGCGGCGAGCCCCTCGGCCTCTCCGCGCACGCGGCGCTCCACAGCGGCCGCCATGCGCTCGCGCGCGTGAGCCAGTCCGAGGGTCTCCTGGGCGGCGTCCGGGACGATGCGCTTGGCGGCGTCCGTGGGGGTGGAGGCGCGCAGGTCGGCGACGTCGTCGAGCACGGGCCGGTCCGCCTCGTGACCGATCGCCGAGACGACGGGCGTGCGCGCCGCCGCCACGGCCCGCACCAGTGCCTCGTCCGAGAACGGGAGGACGACCTCCTCGAGGGCGCCGCCGCCGCGGGCGATCACGATCACCTCCACGGCCGGGTCCGCGTCCAGCTCGGCGAGGGCTGCGGCCACCTGCCGCGGGGCGTCCGGGCCCTGCACGGCCACCTCCCGCACCTCGAAGACGGCGGCGGGCCAGCGCAGGTGCGTGTTGCGCAGCACGTCCTTCATGGCGTCCGAGTCCCGGCCGGTGATCAGGCCGATCACGCCGGGCAGCACGGGCAGGGGGCGCTTGCGGGCGGGGGAGGTCAGCCCCTCCTCGGCGAGGCGGCGGCGCAGCAGCTCCACGCGGGCCAGCAGGTCGCCCAGGCCCACGGGCTTCATGTCCTGCACCACCATGGACAGCCGTCCGGCCTTGAGCCAGAAGCTCGGCTTCACACGGGCCACCACGCGGGAGCCCTGCTGCACCGTGGGGTCGATCCCGGCGGCCACGGAGCGCCAGGCCGTCAGCGGCAGGGAGACCTCCTCCTCGAGGTCGCGCATGGTCATGTAGACGTTGCCGCGGTTGTTCTTGAACTCGATCAGCTGGCCCTCGATCCACGTGGCCGGCGCCCGCTCGATGTGCAGCTTCAGGTTCTCCGAGAGCCGATGCAGGGGCCAGGGATGCTCGGGTGAGGTCCCCGAGGCGGTTCCGGCCGCGTGCGGCGGCGTGTGGGGCTCGTCGGTCGACTGCTCCATGGGCCCTCCTGGTGGCGGCGCCGCGGGCGGCGCCCCGCGGTCACGCCCACCGTACCCGGGCGGTCGGACACGACAGCACTGCACCCCGTCTTATTGCGAATGACTTGCAGTTGCACTAACGTGGGGCCATCCGCGGCGGTCCGCGGCCGGCCCGCCGGGCGCACCGCTCTCGCCGCACACCTCCACCTGCCCCGGGCCACGGGACCGGTGGCGCGACATCGCAGCATGACGCGCCGTCTCTCCCCGGCCCTCCTGAGCACCCCCCCGCCGACGCCGGGGCCCTGCGTCGTGCCCGCACGCGCCCGGCCCGGCGTCCGAGATGAACGGATCGTCAGCGTGTCCCACCCCGCACCGACCTCGTCCCGCCCCGCCGGCGCCCCCGCGGTGTCCTGGCCCGGTCGTCCCCTGCGCCGGCTGGGAGGCGTCGCCCTGGCCCTGACCACGGTGGCCACGGGCCTCGTCGTCGGCACGGTCCCGGGGGAGGGGACGCCCCTGGCCGCGCCCGCCGTCGCCGCCTGCGCCGTGAGCGGCGAGCAGGTCGCCAGCGGGCACTTCGACGTCGGGCCGACCCTGGGCGAGGGCGCGCTCGTGCCCCGGGTCAAGGACGACCGCAGCTCCCCGGCGCGGTGGAGGGCGCCGGGTGAGGTGGCGTTCGTGCTCGGCGAGGCCTCGGCCGCGTCGCTGCCCTCGGGCCTGGGGTTCATCGGCCCCGCCGGCACCCGCGTCCACATGATCGGCGGCGTGCAGCAGGCCGGAGTGCCGTGGCTGGGCTGGAACACGCAGGATCCGGCCCTGCTGCGCGCGGCCACGGGCCCCGTGACCATGTCACTGACCGGTGTGAGCGGCCCGGGCGATCTGGCCGTCTTCACCTCCGGGACCTTCGGCACGGCCGTGGGGCAGCGCATCGTCGACACCGTGGGTGGGCCGCGATCCACCACCGTGCCGCTCAACACCCACGCCCACGGCAACTGGGTGTTCACCGCGCCCGGGGTGTACCGGGTGAGCCTCGGATTCTCCGTGCCGACGGCGCAGGGCGTCCGTTCCGGGTCCACGACCCTGACCTTCGCCGTGGGCGGGTGCGAGGCAGCCCCGGCGGCCGCCCGCCCTACGGCGGTCCGGCCCGAGCGTGCAGCGGCGGAGCAGCCGTCCCGATCGGCTCCGACCGCCCCGGCGGCGGCCCCGGCCGCCCGTGGCGGTTCCCAGGGGGCCCGGACCGCCCCCGCACCGGCGGGCGCGGCAGCGGCCGCGGCAGCAGGCCGACACACGCCGCCCGCCCCGGCGTCCGCCGGGGCTGTGAGGCCGGACACGCCGGGCACGGCCCCCGCGGGCACCCCGGGCGCAGACTCGGGAAGCGCGGCCCAGAGCGGACCGGAGCCCGGCGGCGATCCCGGCATGGCGCCGACCGCCGCCCCGGCCGACGCC
>NZ_JAUNHR010000129.1 GCF_030523875.1 Micrococcus sp.
CCGGCCTTCTTCTGCTGGTCCGGGCCCTTGAAGCCGAACGCGGAGACGTAGGCGCGCGAGGGCATCTCCACGTTGCCGACCTTGATGTAGTCGAGGCCGTCGGAGACGACCTCCCACAGGGACTTCTCCGGGTCGATGTTCGCGCGGGTCTGGTCCACGTAGGAGATCTTGACGGTCTCGCCGATCTTCAGGTCGCCGCCGTCGAGGGGCTCGAGGCCCACGATCGTCTTGAACAGGGTGGTCTTGCCCACGCCGTTCGGGCCGATCACGCCGACGATGCCGTTGCGCGGCAGGGAGAAGGACAGGCCGTCGATCAGAGTGCGGCCGTCGAAGCCCTTCTGCAGGTCCTTGGCCTCGATGACCACGTTGCCCAGGCGCGGGCCCGGCGGGATCTGGATCTCCTCGAAGTCCAGCTTCCGGGTCTTCTCCGCCTCGGCCGCCATCTCCTCGTAGCGGGCCAGGCGGGCCTTGGACTTGGCCTGGCGGCCCTTGGTGTTGGAGCGCACCCAGTCGAGCTCCTCGGAGAGGCGCTTGGCGAGCTTGGCGTCCTTCTTGCCCTGGATCTCCAGGCGGGCCTTCTTGGTCTCCAGGTACGTGGAGTAGTTGCCCTCGTACGGGTAGAGACGGCCGCGGTCGACCTCGCAGATCCAGCCCGCCACGTGGTCCAGGAAGTAGCGGTCGTGGGTCACGGCGACGACGGCGCCCGGGTAGGAGGCCAGGTGCTGCTCGAGCCACAGCACGGACTCGGCGTCGAGGTGGTTGGTGGGCTCATCGAGCAGCAGCAGGTCCGGCTTGCTCAGCAGCAGGGCGCAGAGCGCCACGCGGCGCTTCTCGCCGCCGGAGAGGTGCTCGATCCGGGCCTCGGGCGGCGGGCAGCGCAGGGCGTCCATGGCCTGGTCCAGCTGGGAGTCGAGGTCCCATGCGTCGGCCGCGTCGATCTCGGTCTGCAGCTGGCCCATCTCCTCCATGAGGGCGTCGAAGTCCGCGTCCGGGTCCGCCATCTCCTCGGAGATCGCGTTGTAGCGCTGGATCTTGCCGTGGATCGCCCCCACGCCCTGCTGGACGTTCTCCAGCACCGTCTTGTCCTCGTCCAGCTTGGGCTCCTGCAGCAGGATGCCCACGGAGTAGCCCGGGGACAGCCGCGCCTCGCCGTTCGAGGGCTCGTCCAGCCCGGCCATGATCTTGAGGATCGTGGACTTGCCGGCGCCGTTGGGGCCGACCATGCCGATCTTGGCCCCCGGGAAGAACGACATGGTGACGTCGTCCAGGATCAGTTTGTCGCCCACCTTCTTGCGGGCCTTGACCATCGTGTAGATGAATTCCGCCATGGCACCCAGGCTAGTGGGTGGGTCCCGGAATCCGGTCATCGCCCGCCGGAGGGCGGGCCCGCCGGAGCGGCCCCGGCGCGCCCGCCCTCCCTCAGGCCGCGACCGGCTGGGCGACCTCCCGCCCGGCCTGCTCCCGGTCCTGCCCGCGGCCCGGCTCCGGGCCGTCCCCGGCCGCGGGGGCGTCCCCGCCGCGGAACGCCTCCGGCAGCGGGGCGTCGAAGCCGTCGGAGCCGTCCCGGCCGGCGTCGTCCCGGTCCTCGCCGTCGGGACGGGCGGCCCCGCCCGGACCCTGGTCCTCGGCCCGCGCGGGGCGCATGTTGCGCATGAAGGCGGAGGACCCGTAGCCCAGGTCCAGGCCGACGGCGTCGGCCACCACGTCCACGGAGGTGCCGGAGCGCTCGTCCGTGCTCCAGTCCCGCACGCGCAGCCGGCCGGTGACGATCACCGGGTTGCCCTTCTTCACGGACTGGGCCGTGTTGGCGCCGAGCTGGCCGAAGGCGGAGACGCTGTACCAGTTGGTGTGGGCGTCCACCCACATGCCGGCGTCCCGGTCGAAGCGGCGCTCCGTGGTGGCCAGGCGGAAGCCGACCACGGCGGACCCCGAGGCGGTGTGCCGGGTGGCCGGGTCCGTGGCCACGAACCCGCGGATGGTGATGGTGTCCTGCATGACGGTCCCTCCCTCGCTCCGCCGCGGGCCCGTGCCCGGGCGGTCGGTCTCAGCGGATCGGGCGACCCGCCTGCCCCCATCCCACCGTCCCGGGCCCCGCGCCGCGCACGGGGCGGCGCCGGCGGTGGACGGGTCACCGGCGCCGGTCGCCTGTGCAGGAGAGGACGGCCGGTAGACTGGCGCGGCCCAGCCCCAGTAGCTCAGCTGGACAGAGCAGCGGCCTTCTAATCCGCCGGTCGGGGGTTCGAATCCCTCCTGGGGCACCCCGCGCGTCGACGACGTCGACGCCCCCCGCATTCGAGGAGGCTCCCCTGGACCGCGTGCGCGCCTGGCTGAACCGGCCCCGTCCCGAGGTCCCGACGGTGCGGGTCAGCCGCCGCCAGGGCCTCCAGCTGGGCCTGCTGCTGGCGCTGTCCGCGGCGCTGAGCATCACGCACTCCTTCCTGCGGTACGCCGCGTACGAGGCCAAGGGCTACGACCTCGGCATCTTCGACCAGGTGGTCCGGCAGTACGCGCTGCTCAACGCGCCACTGAGCTCGGTCAAGGGCGTCGACTTCCACATCCTGGGAGACCACTTCCACCCGATCCTGGCCCTGCTCGCCCCGGCGTACTGGATCTGGCCGGACCCGAGGATGCTGGGCATCGTGATGGCCGCCGCGCTGTGCCTGGCCGCCGTGCCCGTGTACCTCTTCGCCCGGCGCCGGGTCACGCACGGCTGGGCGCTGGTCGCCGTCGCCGCCCTCCTGCTGTCCTGGCCCTTCCAGGCGATGGTGAACTGGGACTTCCACGAGGTCACCCTCGGCGTGCCGATCCTGGCCTGGCTGGTGTGGGCGCTCGACGGCGGGCGCCCGTGGCTCGCCCTCGCCCTCGGCGTCCTGCTGCTCGCCGTCCGCGAGGACATGGGCATCACCCTGTGCGCCGTGGGCCTGGTGTTCGCCCTGCGGCGGCACTGGGTGCAGGCCGCGCTCGCGGTGGTGCTCGGCCTGGCCGGCTACTGGTTCGCCACGTCCGTGGTGATCCCCCACTACTCCCCCACCGGCGGGTTCGGCTACTGGCAGTTCCAAGCCCTCGGCCCGGACATGGGCTCCTCGCTGCTGACGATCCTCACCCGGCCCTGGGAGGCGGTGGCCGCGCTCGTGGACCACCCGCTCAAGCTCGCCCTGTGGCTGCTGCACCTCGTGCCCCTGCTGCTCCTGCCGGTCCTCAGCCCGCTGACGCTCATGGCGCTGCCGATCCTGCTCTCCCGCCTCTGGAACGACCGCCTCAACGTGTGGGCCCCCGTCTACCAGTACGACGCGATCCTGGCGCCGGTCCTGCTCATGGCGGCCCTCGAGGCGGCCGTCCGCCTCGCGGACCGCTTTCCCACCGTCCGCCGCATGCCGCAGGTGCTGGTGACGTGGGCGCTCGCCGTCGCCGTGGTGGGCACCGCGGCCTTCCCTCAGGTGTTCCCCTACCACCGCACCCTCACCGGGGACCTGACGGTCACCCAGCACGCCCGGGACCTGGACCACGCCGTCTCCCTCATCCCGGACGGCGTGTGCGTGGAGGCCGCGGACAACGCGGTGCCGCACCTCACCGCGCGCACGCACGTCGGGCTCCACGGGGACATCGGGGACGAGCTCGCCACGTGGATGATCGTCGACACCTCCGTGGAGGAGCTGGGCGGCTGGGACCCGCTGACCCCGGACCAGGCGCTCGCGCGCGCCGAGCGCCTCGGGTTCGAGCAGGTGTGGGCCGCGCGCGACGTCGTGGTCCTGCGCCATGCCTCCCGCGCGGTCTCCCCCGTCTGCTCGACCTACCTCGAGCACCGCTGACCGCGGCGCCGTCGACGGCTCAGGCGCG
>NZ_JAUNHR010000130.1 GCF_030523875.1 Micrococcus sp.
CCCGAGCAGGCCACCGGCCAGCAGGCCACCGGCGCCTCGGACATCTACTCCCTCGGCATCATCGGGTACGAGGCCCTCGCCGGGCACCGCCCGTTCACCGGCGAGTCCCAGATCGCGATCGCGCTCGCCCAGGTGAACGACACGCCGCCGGCCCTGCCGGACACCGTGCCGGCGCCGGTGCGCGCGCTGATCATGTGCATGCTCTCGAAGGACCCGCGCGAGCGTCCCGCGGACGCCACCGTGCTCTCCGAGGCGGCCGAGGCGCTGCGCCGCAAGGACGTGGAGGGCGCCGTCGACGCCGTCCCGGGGCTCGCGGCGTTCCTCGCCGCCGAGGGCGTGGACGTCCCCGGCGACGCCGAGACCACGGTCCTCGCCGCCGCCCCGACGTCCACGCACCGGGCGTCCGACGCGCCCACCGCCCCAGTCGTCCGCACCGTGGACCCCACCCCCAGCACCGCGACCATGCCCGTCCTGGGCGTCGCGGGGGCGGCGGCGGGCACCGGCCCGGCCGGCGACGCGGCGGCGGGCTCCTCGGACGTCTCCGCCGCTCGCGACCCGCGCCAGACCGCCGAGCCCGCCCCCACCACGCGCCCGACGCCGGCCGCCACGGCCACGGGGGCCGGCGCCTCCGTGCGGCGGACGGCCCGGCCCGGGCGGCGCACCGGGGGGCGCTGGTTCGCCCGGCTGGGGCTGCGGGGGTGCGCCGTGCTCGGCGCGCTGCTGTGGCCCTCGCTCGTGGGCGACCGCGCGGGCGCCGGGGCCGCCGCGACCTCCTCGGCGGCGATCTCCCTCGAGGCCGAGGACTACGAGGGCCGCCCGGTGGCCGACGTGCGCCGCGAGCTGGAGGGCCTGGGCCTGACCGTCCAGGAGTCCCCGCGGGACGACCGGGCCGCGGAGGGCACCGTGGTGGGCGTGAACCCCGTGGGCACGCTCCAGCGCGGCGACGCCGTCACCCTGGCCGTCTCCACGGGTCAGGGCACCGTCCCGCAGGACCTCGTGGGCCAGCCGGTGGACACCGTCACCTCGATGCTGCGCGAGCTCGGGTTCTCCGTGGACCGGGTGGACGACCCCACGGCGGACGGCGCGGAGGGCGAGGTGGTGCGCGTGGTGCCCGGCGAGGGCGAGCGCCACCGGTTCGACACCCCCGTCCAGGTGATCGTGGCCGGCGGCGGGCGCGACGCCTCCGCCGGGCAGGGCGAGCCGTCCACGGCGCCCGCGCCCGCCCCGGGCGGGACGCAGGACCGCTCGCAGGACCCGGCCCCCGCCCCGGAGCCGTCCCGTGGCGGGTCCGGCCAGGACGACACGGCCCCGCAGCCCTCCCCGGGCCCCACCGGCCAGGCGTCCGCGCCCGCCGAGGAGCAGGCCCCGTCCGCCCCGACGGAGGCGTCGTCGTCACCTGCGGGCGTGCCGGGCGGCCAGGACCCCTCCGCCGAGCCGGCCCCGTCCGCCGAGCCCTCCTCCACCCCGGGCGGCGCGTCGTCGGCCGACGCCACCGAGGCCGCTGCGGCCGCGGCCCCCGCGGCCGACGCCGCTCCCGGCCGCGGCCGTGCGGACGCGCCCGGACAGAACCGCGACGACGCGCCGGGCCGGGGCCGGGACGGCGCCCCCGGTCAGGCCGCGGGGCCCGCCGACGGCCCCGCCCCGGCGCCCGCCGGCTGACGGGCCCGCCCGGGAGACCACCGTGTCCCAGCAGCGCATCCTCCACGAGCGGTACCGCGTCGACCAGCTGATCGGCCGCGGCGGGATGGCCGACGTCTTCCGCGGCCACGACCTGCGCCTGAACCGCACCGTCGCCGTGAAGATGATGCGCCCGGACCTGGCCCGGGACCCCGCCTTCCAGGCGCGGTTCCGACAGGAGGCCCGGCACGCCGCCTCCCTCAACCACCCGTGCGTGGTGTCCGTGTTCGACACGGGGGCCGCCCCGCTGGACGACGGCTTCCACCCCGTGGAGTGCCCGTACCTGGTGATGGAGCACGTGGACGGCCACACCCTCCGCGAGCGCCTCCACGCGGGCGAGGTCACCTGGCGGGAGGCGGTCCGCTGGACCACGGGCCTGCTGGAGGCCCTCGACCACGCCCACGAGCAGGGCGTGGTCCACCGGGACGTGAAGCCGGCCAACCTGATGGTCTCCCGCTCCGGGGCCGTCAAGGTGATGGACTTCGGGATCGCCCGGGCGCTCTCGGACACCTCCGCCCACACGGCGCAGACCCAGGCCGTGGTGGGCACGGCCCTGTACCTGCCGCCCGAGCAGGCCCAGGGCGCGCGCATGGACGCCCGTTCGGACCTCTACGCGGCGGGCTGCGTGCTGTTCGAGCTCCTCACGGGCCGCCCGCCGTTCACGGGGGACACGCCCCTGGCCATCGCGTACCAGCACGTGCGGGAGGAGCCCCCGGCCCCGTCCGCGGTGGACCCGTCCCTGCCGGAGGCGTTCGACGCCGTCGTGCTGCGCGCGCTGGAGAAGGACCCGGCCCGCCGCCACCCGGACGCCGCGGCCCTGCTGGCCGACATCGAGGCCGCCGCGGCGGACGCCGAGGCCGGCCGGTCCGGTCCGGCGCGCACGCAGGCCCTGCCCCTCAGACCTGCCGACGACGGAGGGTCCCCCGCCCCGACGCCGACCGGAGCGCCGACGGCGGCGGCGCCCCCGGTCTCCCCCGCCGCGGCGCCCCTGTCCTCCGCCGGGCCGGCGGAGTCCTCCGCGGACGAGGAGCCGACGGCCGGGGCCTCGTCCTCGGATCGTCACGCGGTGGCCGGCGCGGGCGTGCCCGGGGCCCCCTCGGCATCGCAGCTGGCCGCGGCGGCCGCCGTGGGCGCCGGGACCCCGTCGACCGGACCGATCCCCGTGGGGGCGGCGGGGGAGCGCACCGAGGCCGTGCCGGTCGTCGCGGCGGCGGCCCCGGCTGCCGAGCGCCGGGGCCGGTCCTGGCCGCTGGTCGCGGCGCTGACCGCCGCCCTGGTGCTGGCCGCGCTGCTGGTGTGGTCCCTGGTCGGCCGCCCGGACACCGTCACCATGCCGGAGCTGACGGACAGCATGGAGGCGCAGGCGGTGTCCCGGCTGACCGGGCTGGGCCTGGAGGCCGTGGTGCGCACGGACGCCGGCGCCGCCGGCCCCGCCGGGCGGGTGGTGAGCACGGACCCCGGCGCCGGGACGGAGGTGGAGGAGGGCTCACGGGTGAGCCTGACCGTCTCGGGCGGCGGCACGCAGGTGCTCCTGCCCACCCGTTTGCGGGGCGTGCCGGAGGCCCGGGTGCGCGCCGAGCTGGAGCGTCTGGGCCTGGCGGTGGCATCGGTGGAGGACACGCACAGCGCGGACGTGGTCCGGGGCTCCCTGGTGCAGACCGAGCCGGCCCTGGGCACCCGCGTGTCCCCGGGGACGGCCGTGGTGCTGCACGTGTCCGACGGGACCATGCACATCCCGGACCTCACGGGCATGACCGGGGCGGACGCCCGCCGCACCGTGGAGGCCCTCGCCCCCGAGATGACGCTGCGGTTCCAGAGCGAGGCCGGGAGCGATCCGGAGGAGGGCGTGGTGGTCCTCCAGGATCCGCCCGCCGGCTCGGACGCGGACAACGACGCGATGCTCACCCTCATCACCTCGGCCGCGGAGGCCCCCACGGCGGAGGCGGTCACGGCCCCGCCCGCCGGGGACCTCGCCGCGCCGGCGCCGACGGTCGCGGCGGCGGTGGGCCCGGCCGCGCGGCTGCCGGAGGAGGACGATCCGCGCGTCGCCGCGGTCCCCGGCCCCGCCCTGCCCG
>NZ_JAUNHR010000131.1 GCF_030523875.1 Micrococcus sp.
AGCCGGCGCGCCGGCGTCGTCCGCCCCGGCTCCGGCCGACGCTGCCCCCGCCGCCCCGGCCTCGTCCGCCGCCTCCGCGGCGCCGGCGGCCACCGCCGAGGTCGGCGGCACGGACGCCCGCTCCGGGCTGACCGTGGCCTCCCGCACCCCGCTCACCGGCGTGCGCCGCGTGATCGCGGACCAGATGGTGCGCTCGCGGACCGTGGTCCCGGACGTCACCGCGTGGCTGGACGTGGACGTCACTGGCCTGCTCGAGCTCCGCTCGGCGCTCAAGGCCAAGGACCCGGAGAACGTGCCGTCCCTGCTGGCCCTGATCGCGCGCTTCACGCTCGCGGGCCTGCAGCGGTACCCCGTCATGGCCGCCCGCATCGAGCGCGCCGAGGACGGCCGCGAGGAGGTCGTGGAGTTCGACGGCGTCCACCTCGGCCTGGCCGTGCAGACGGACCGCGGCCTGATGGTCCCGTCCGTGGAGCACGCCGAGCGCCTCTGCGCCGAGGAGCTCACCCGCGCGATCGGCGAGACCATCGCCCGGGCGCGCGAGGGCAAGTCGGCCCCGGCCGAGCTGACCCGCGGCACGTTCACGCTGAACAACTACGGGCCGCTGGGCACGGACGGCGCCACGCCGATCCTCAACCACCCCGAGGTGGGCATGCTCGGCATCGGCCGGATCATGGACCGCCCGTGGGTCGTGGACGGGCAGATCGTGGTGCGCAAGGTCGCGGAGATGACCGTCTCCTTCGACCACCGCGTCACCGACGGCGCCACCGCGAGCGCGTTCCTCACGTTCGTGGCGGACTGCCTGAACGACCCGACGGCGGCCCTCGCCCGGATCTGATCCCGTCCGGAGCGGTTCCGCCCCGGCTCTCTCCGGGAGCCTCCCATCGCGGCCCCGCCGGCCCTGCGCCGGCGGGGCCGCGGCGCGCCCGGGGCCGGACGCCCCGGCGGCGTGGAACGCGGCCGTGGGGACGGAGATCAGCGGGGCCGACGGGCGTCCACGCGGCGCAGCAGGGTCAGCAGCAGCCCGGCCAGGACGGCGGCCGGGGAGGCGCTGAGCAGCACGCCGGCGGTGGCGGCGAGGGGATGGGCGGCGGCGGCCACGGCAGGCTCCGGGAGGGTGAGCGCGAGCAGCACCGCGCCCGCGGCGAGGCCGCCGAGGCCGGCCGTCCACAGCAGGACCTCGACGGTCCGCTCGAGTGCGGAGGTCCGGCGTCGCCCGGTGCCGGGGCCGCGCCGCCACGGGGCCACGAGCACGGCCCACAGCCCGGCCACGGCGACCGCGGCCGCCATGTCCGCGGGCCGGTGCCAGGCCTCGAGGTAGGCGGCGGTGCCGGTGAACGCGGTGGCCGCGGTGCCGGCCACGGCCGCGGCGGGCCGCCAGCGCGCGGGCACGAGCAGCAGGACCGTGGCCGCGGCCGCGGCCACGAGCGTGGTGTGGCCCGAGGGCAGAGAGTTGCCCCCGGCCCACGGCACCCCGTTCTCCAGGGCCGGGCGGGGCAGGACGTGCTTGAGCACCTGGGTGGTGGCGTTGGCGCCCACCAGGGCCACGAGGGCGAGCACCCCCCGGCCGCGCGTCCGCCGGGAGGGCAGGCACGCCAGCGCCGCCAGCCCCGCGCCCGCGGCGAGCGCGGGCGGCAGGAGCCGGACCAGGCGCGGGGCGATGCCCGTGTCCGGGACGCCCCAGCGGTCCTCGACGGCGGCGAACAGCTGGTACTCCAGCAGCTGGCCCGTGCTGGTGGTCACCAGCAGGGCGTACAGCAGGGCCACCGTGACGGCGCAGCCCGCGGCGGCGAGCGCCCACAGGGCATCCGCGCGGCGGGCGGGACGACGCGCGGGCACGGCCGGGGCCGCCCCGGGGTCGGCGCGTGCGTCGTGGGGGTCCATGCCCCCATTCTGGCCGAGTCCGCCCGGTCATGCAGGCTTCACCAGGCCGTCACCGGCCCGTCCCGCCCGCGTGGCCCCGGGGTGCGGGAGCCCTCCTAGCCTGGCCGCATGGACACCCACCTCCCCGTCGCCGGCCCTGCTGCGGGCGGGTCCGGCACGCGTCCCCGCCCCGCCCTGGACCCGCGGCGGCTCGCCGCGGCGCGTGCCGCCCTGGCGGCCGTCGGCCCCGTGCGCCGCCAGGAGCCCATCGAGTGGGCGGCGGAGGAGCCGCTCGCCCCGGACCTCGCCGACTTCTACCGTCATGTGGGCCCGGAGTGGGTGGAGGTCGACACCCTCGGGCTGCCGTTCCTCCTGTTCCCCCTCGAGCGCCTGTGGGACGAGCAGGCCGGGTACCGGTGGAGTCGGCGCACCGGCGCCCGCCTGGCGGACTGGGACGAGGACTGGACGGCGGTGGCCCTGCAGGGCGCGGACCCGTTCATCCACCAGGCCTCCACCGGGCACGTGCTCATGGTCCTCGACGAGGAGGGATGGGAGGACCGGACCACCGAGCCCGTCCCCGTCTTCGAGGACGTGGTGGAGATGACGCTGGCCCTGTGCGCGGTGGGCGCCGCCTGGGCCGGCGCGGACGATCCCTTCACCCCGGACTGGCACGTGCGGCCCGAGGTGGCCGACGCCGTCGTGGTGGGCCTGACGGGGGTGCTCGGCACCGCCGAGCGGGCCCTCCCGCTCGCCCGGGCGCTCGGGTACCCGGCCGCGGGCTGACCGCCGCCGTCGGGCCCGCGCCGGGCGGCGTTCCTAGACTGTCCTGCATGGACCTCGCCGCCGCCCTGCCCCCGCTGCCCGGCTCGCCGGGCGGGCCCGCCCTCCCGGACGTCGAGGAGCTGCTGGAGCACGCCGTCGCGGTGTCCCTGCCGATGTCCGTGCGCTTCCGCGGCACGGACGTGCGCCACGCCCTGCTGCTGCGCGGCCCCGCCGGCTGGGCCGAGTTCTCCCCGTTCCCCGAGTACGGCCCGGCCGAGGCCTCCCGCTGGCTGGCCGCCGCGGTCGAGGCCGGCTGGCAGGGCTGGCCCGAGCCCGTGCGGGAGGCGGTGCCCGTGAACGCGACCGTCCCCGCGGTGGCCGCCGACGACGTCGAGGGCGTCCTGGCCCGCTACGGGGACGGGATCGCCGCGGTGAAGGTCAAGGTGGCCGAGCGCCGTCCCGGAGGCGGCCTCGTGGCCGGCTCCCACAGCGCGGACCTGGCCCGCGTGCGCCGGGTGCGGGCGCTGCTGCCGGACGCGGCGGTGCGGATCGACGCCAACGAGGGCTGGGACGAGGACCAGGCGTTCGCCGCGCTGGAGGCCCTGCAGGACGTGGGGCTCGAGTACGCCGAGCAGCCCGTTCCGGGCATCGCCGGGCTGGCCGCCCTGCGCCGCCGTCTGCGCGCGGCCGGGATCGCCACCCCGATCGCTGCGGACGAGGCCGTGCGCAAGGAGACCGACCCGCTCGCCGTAGCCCAGGCCAGCGCGGCCGACCTGATCGTGGTGAAGGTCCAGCCCCTCGGCGGGGTGCGTCGCGCCGCCGCGATCGTGCAGGCCGCGGGCCTGGACGCCGTCGTCTCCTCCGCCCTGGACACCTCGGTGGGGATCGCCGGAGGAGCGGCCCTGGCCGCGCACCTGCCGCGCCTGCCGCACGCGTGCGGCCTGGGCACCGCCGCCCTGTTCGCCGATGACGTCGTGTCCCCGCCCTGGCGTCCGCGCGGCGGCGCCCTGCCCGCCCCGGGCGGGGCCGCCCCCGAGCCGGACCCGGACCTGCTGCGGCGCGTGCGCGCCGACGCGGACGGGCAGCGGTGGTGGGCCGAGCGGGT
>NZ_JAUNHR010000132.1 GCF_030523875.1 Micrococcus sp.
CCGGCGCCGAGGCCTACCGGGACTTCGCCACGGCCCTGCGCGAGGAGCTGCGCCCGCACGCCCCCGAGGAGGACGCCGTCGGGATCGAGGCCTACCGCCTGGCCTCCCGCGTGTTCCTCGGCGCGGAGATCGACCTGGAGGAGACCTACCGCTGGGGCCAGGAGGAGCTGGCCCGGATCGTCGCGGCGCAGGAGGCGGACGCCGAGCGCATCCGCCCCGGCGCCACCGTGGAGGAGGCCCGCGCCGTCCTGGACGCGGACCCGGCCCGGAGGCTCAAGGGGACGCAGGCGCTGCGGGAGTGGATGCAGGGGCTCTCCGACCAGGCGCTGGAGGCCATGAAGGAGCACTTCGAGATCCCGGCGCCCATGGACCGGGTGGAGTGCATGATCGCCCCCACCCAGGAGGGCGGCATCTACTACACCGGCCCCTCCGAGGACTTCTCCCGCCCGGGCCGCATGTGGTGGTCCGTGCCGGCGGGCGAGGATGAGTTCACCACGTGGGCCGAGACCACCACGGTGTACCACGAGGGCGTTCCCGGCCATCACCTGCAGATCGCCACGGCCATGCTGGCCCGGGACGAGCTGAACCTGTGGCGCCGCAGCTTCTGCTGGACCTCCGGCCACGGCGAGGGCTGGGCCCTCTACGCCGAGCGGCTGATGGACGAGTTCGGCTTCCTCGAGGACGCCGGGGACCACCTGGGCATGCTGGACATGCAGCGCATGCGCGCGGCCCGCGTGGTGTTCGACATCGGCTACCACTGCGGCTTCGACATGCCCGCCTCGGAGGGCGGCGGCGCGTGGACCCCGGAGCGGGGCTACGACTTCCTCTCGAAGCACCTGATCCTCTCCGAGGGCCAGCGCCGGTTCGAGTTCACCCGCTACCTCGGCTGGCCGGGCCAGGCGCCCGCCTACAAGGTCGGCCAGCGCATCTGGGAGCAGATCCGTGCGGAGCACGAGGCCCGAGAGGGCGCGGACTTCGACCTGAAGGCCTTCCACACACGCGCGCTCCGTCTGGGATCGATGGGCCTGGACACCCTGCGCGAAGCGCTCGCATGACCCCTGCCGACGACGGCGCCCGCCCCTGCCTCGGACGCCTCGCCCTGGTGCTCGGCTCGGCCTCGCCGGGCCGCGCCGAGATCCTGCGGCGCGCCCGCCTCCCCTTCCGCGTCCTGGTGTCCGACGTGGACGAAGAAGCCCTGGGGGCGGCGCGCCCCGAGGCGACCCCGGGCGAACTGGCCCTGCTGCTGGCCCAGGCCAAGGGCCTGAACGTGGCCGAGCGGGCGGCCGCGGAGGGCGTGGCCGGCCCCACCCTGGTGGTCGGCTGCGACTCCGTGTTCGAGCTGGACGGCGTGGCCCACGGCAAGCCGTACGAGCCCGAGGTGGCCCTCGAGCGCTGGCGCGCCCAGGCCGGGCGCACCGGCCGGCTCCACACGGGCCAGTGGGCGGGGCTGCTCATGCCCGGCGACGAGGGCGCGGTGCCGCACGCGGAGACGTCCACCTGCGTGGGCGCGGACGTGCGCTTCGCCGACGTGGACCAGGACACCGTGCGCGCCTACGTGGCCACCGGGGAGCCCCTGCTGTGCGCCGGGGCGTTCACGATCGACGGCGCCGGCGCGGCGCTCGTGGAGTCCGTGGACGGGGATCCGAACGCGGTGATCGGGCTGTCCGTGGCGGTGCTGCGCGCGCAGTGCGCGGAGCTGGGCCTGCGGTTCGCCGACTTGTGGGAAACCTCCAACCATCCGGCCTGAGCACCACGGGGCTCCCGCGAACACCTGGGCGGGGCCCCACCACCGCAGTACAGTGCTGATGGACATCGGCGCCGTGCGGGCGGCCCGTGCATCGCCCACCGAACCGGCGCGGCGGGCCGGACCCCCGCGGCGGCCACACCCCGAACCCGTCCCCGTCTTCAGGAGCCTGACCCCATGACCACGAGCAGCGGCCTCCAGGCCACCCCCGCCTCCGCCGACGGGAAGGCACGGCGCTTCTCCCGCGTGTTGATCGCCAACCGCGGCGAGATCGCCGTCCGCGTGGTCCGGGCCTGCCAGGACGAGGGCCTGACCTCCGTGGCCGTGTACGCCGAGCCGGACCGGGACGCGCTCCACGTGAAGCTCGCGGACGAGGCCGTGGCCCTCGGCGGGGAGACCGCCGCGGACTCCTACCTGGTCGTGGAGAAGATCCTGGACGCCGCCGAGCGCTCCGGCGCCGACGCCGTGCACCCCGGCTACGGCTTCCTCTCGGAGAACGCGGACTTCGCGCGCGCCGTGGAGGCCGCGGGCCTGGTGTGGATCGGCCCGCCGCCGGCGGCGATCGACGCCCTCGGGGACAAGGTCTCCGCCCGCCGCATCGCCACCGAGGTCGGCGCCCCGCTGGCCCCGGGCACCACGTCCCCCGTCAACGGCACGGACGAGGTCGTGGCCTTCGCGGACGAGTTCGGCCTGCCCGTGGCCATCAAGGCGGCCTACGGCGGCGGCGGCCGCGGCATCAAGGTGGCCCGCACGCGCGAGGAGATCCCCGAGCTCTACGAGTCCGCCGTGCGCGAGGCCGTCGCCGCGTTCGGCCGCGGCGAGTGCTTCGTGGAGCGGTTCCTGGACCGTCCCCGCCACGTGGAGACCCAGTGCCTGGCGGACGCCCACGGCGACGTCGTCGTCGTGTCCACGCGCGACTGCTCGCTGCAGCGCCGCAACCAGAAGCTCGTGGAGGAGGCCCCGGCGCCGTTCCTCAGCGACGAGCAGAACACCCGCCTCGTGGAGTCGTCGAAGGCCCTGCTGAAGACCGCCGGATACGTGGGCGCCGGCACGTGCGAGTTCCTCGTGGGCCAGGACGGCACGCTGTCCTTCCTGGAGGTCAACACCCGCCTGCAGGTGGAGCACCCGGTGACCGAGGAGGTCACGGGGATCGACCTGGTGCGGGAGCAGTTCCGGCTCGCGCGCGGCGAGGCCCTCGGCTACGGGGACCCGGAGGTGCGCGGCCACTCGTTCGAGTTCCGCCTCAACGGCGAGGATCCGGGGCGGGGCTTCCTGCCCGCCCCCGGCACCCTGAGCACGTTCCGGATGCCCTCGGGGCCGGGCGTGCGCGTGGACGCCGGCGTGGTGGAGGGCGAGACCGTCTCCGGCGCGTTCGACTCCATGGTGGCCAAGCTGATCGTCACCGGCGCCACCCGTCGCCAGGCCCTCCAGCGGGCGGCCCGCGCGCTGCGGGAGGCCGAGATCGCCGACATGCCCACCGTGCTGCCCTTCCACCGCGCCGTGGTGACGGACCCCGCGTTCGCCCCCGAGCTGCAGGACTCCGACGCGCCGTTCTCGGTCCACACGCGCTGGATCGAGACCGAGTTCGCCCACGAGATCCCCCCGGCGCAGCTGGCTCCGGTCGAGCCCGCGGCGCGCGAGCCGCGGCACACCGTGACCGTGGAGGTCAACGGCAAGCGCGTGGACGTCACCCTGCCCACGTGGGGGGCGGCGATGCACCAGCTCCAGGACGCCGCCGCGCGCGCCGGGGCGGGCCGGCGTCGTCCCCGGGGCGGGCGCCGGGCCGGCGCCGCCCCTGCTGCTGCGAGCACGGACGCTCTCACCGCACCCATGCAGGGCACCGTGGTGAAGGTGGCCGCGAAGGACGGTGACACCGTGACCGAGG
>NZ_JAUNHR010000031.1 GCF_030523875.1 Micrococcus sp.
CCGTGATCTACCAGGCCGGTGCCTCGACGCGCGGCCGCGCCTTCGCGGGCAAGCACGCCGAGGCGGTGTTCATCAACGCCCCCACCAAGGAAATGGCCGCCGGCACCGTGAAGAAGATCCGCCAGGCCCTGGCCGATGCCGGCCGCGATCCGTATGACGTGAAGATCTTCGCCATGCAGACCGTGGTCACCGGCCCCACGGACGAGGCCGCGCAGGCGACGTTCGAGGACCTCGTCCAGTACGTGGACCACGAGGGCGCGCTCGTGCTGATGTCCGGCTGGATGGGCATCGACCTCAAGCAGTTCGCCCTGGACGAGCCGATCGGCGACGTGCAGTCCAACGCCATCCAGTCCACCGTGGAGACCTTCAAGAAGGCCTCCGGCTCGGACGAGGAGTGGACCGTGCGGCGCATGGCCGAATGGGTCGGCGTCGGCGGCTTCGGCCCGGTCATCGTGGGCGGCGGCGCGTCCGCGGCCCGGCAGCTGGCCGAGTGGGCGGATGCGACGGACGTGGACGGCTTCAACCTGGCCTACCACATCACCCCCGGCACGTTCGAGGACGTCGTGGAGCACGTGGTGCCCGAGCTGCAGGCGCTGGGCCGCTACAAGACGGAGTACGCCGAGGGCACGCTGCGCCACAAGCTGTTCGGCCGCGGCGACCACCTGCCGGAGGCCCACCACGGCGCGTCCTTCGCGCTGCGCCGCCGGCAGGGCTGAGCGGCCCTGAGGCCCGACGCCGGCGCCCGCCCCCGCCGAGGGGGTGGGCGCCGTCGCGCGTCCGGGCCGCGTCCAGGCCCGCTCGGTAGGGTGAGGCCCAGCACAGCGGCGGGCCGACCGCCGTCCCGCCTGTCAGGAGGAGAACATGCAGCGCAGACGTGCCGTCCACGCGGCAGGGCTGGGGGCCATCGGGGCCCTCGTCCTCGCCGGGTGCGCGAGTCAGCCGCCCGCCGCGGGCGAGGCCTGGGAGCGGGCCCGTGCCCAGATCGACGGCGCCGAGTCCGTCCGGATGTCCTTCGTGAGCACCGACGGCTCGCAGTCGCCGCGCGTGATCACGTGGGACCTCGCCGGCCCGCTCGAGGGCACGGACGGCACCACCGAGGCGTCCATGCTGGTGGGCGAGGACTCCTGGATGACCGTGGAGACGCGCACGGTGGAGGGCAAGTCCTATGCGCGCATCATCACGGAGGGCCCGGACGTGCCGGCGCAGGTGGCCGCGCAATACCGCACGGACGGGTGGCGGGAGACCCCCTCCCAGTCCCAGGAGAACCCGATCGGGGGGACCCTCGAGACCGTCGCCCTGCCCGCCGCCGACGCCCTCGCCGGCGCCGACGTGCAGCCCGAGGAGGTCGAGTGGTCCGGCGGGACCGCCCACCGCTACCAGGTCCCCGCCCAGGCCGCCGAGGCCGCGCGTCAGGAGGGGGACACGTTCACGGTGCGCGCCTTCACGGTGGACGACGACGGCTCGCTCGTGGGCCTGCGCGTGGAGGACGGCACGCAGGTCCAGGAGCTCACCCTGACCGACTGGAACCAGATCGAGCCGGCCGAGGTGCCGGAGGAGGTGGAGCAGTGATGCGCCCCGACCGCAGCCCCCGCCCCGCGGCCCGCCGCGTCCCGGCCCGCCGTGCCGTGCCCGCGGCCGTGCTCGGCCTCGGCGCCGCCCTGGCCCTCACCGCGTGCGGCGCCTCCGGTGAGGACGCCTCCGCCGCCTGGGACCGCGCCCGCGCCCAGCTCGAGGGCGCCCAGTCCGTGCGCATGACCACCGAGGTGAGCACCGACGCCGGCGTGGTCGGCGGCGGTCTGGGCATCCCGGACGCCACCGAGGTCGCCGGCGCCGTGGACGGCGGGGACCTGGTCTACACGGGTGAGTTCCGCGCCGGGCAGCACACCGCCCGGGACGAGACCCGCGTGGTGGGCGGGAAGCAGTACCACCGGTTCGCGGTGGAGGAGCGCGGCGGCGTCGCCGGCCCGGAGCGCCCCGAGTACGCCCAGAAGTGGCAGGAGACCCCGGTCAGCCAGGGCCTGAGCATGCGCGCCGTGGTGGACGGCCTGCTCGCGGGCGTGCCCGCCGCCGGCGGCCTCGAGGGCGCGGCCGTGGACGCCGACGGGATCCGGCGCAGCGGCGAGGACGCCGTCCGCTACGTCCTGGAGCAGCCCGTCGCCGGCGCCGGGGACGCCGCCACCCGCCTGAAGGCGTTCACGGTGGCCGAGGACGACGGCGCCCTGCTCACCGTGGAGACCGTGTCCCCCGGCACCGAGGGCACCGTGACGTTCTCGGACTGGAACGCCGTCGAGCCCGTCGAGGCGCCCGCGGCGGACGAGATCGCCGCCCCGCCCGCCGCGCCGGAGCCCGCCCCGGCCGGGTGATCACCCGGCCCGGGCCTGTGGCTCCGGGTGGACACGCGACGACGCCCCATCTCCGCGAGGAGGTGGGGCGTCGGCGTCGTGCGGGTCCGGCACTCAGGCGCCGGGACCGGGCGTCCGCCGGATCAGGCGTTCGCGGGGCCCTCGTCGCCGAGCGCGGTGGAGGGGTCCGAGATGATGTCCGGGTCGGCGCCGGTGGCGTTGGCGGCCGGGACGTTCTCGTTGTTCGAGACGGTGACCTGGTCCTTCTTGTCCTCGTTCACGTCGGACTCCTTCTTCTCCTCCGCCTTGGCCTTCACCTCGGCGGCCTTCTCCTGGGTCTTGTCCTTGGCGTCGGAGGCGACGGCCTGGGCCTTCTCCTTGGCCTGGCCGACCTTCTCCTGGGTCTTCGGATCGCTCCAGAGCGTCTGGGCGTTCTGGGTCATCTTCTGGAGGTTCTGGCGGCCCTCGGCGCTGCCGAGCAGGTAGCCGGCGGCGGCGCCGACGGCGAGAGTGAACCAACGCATGGTGTCTCCTTCTGAGTCGTGGCGGCCCGACCGCGAGGGTCGGGCTCGGGGCGCCCGTCCGGCGCCGTCGGGTCCACCTTGGCCCCCCGGGGCCGCCGCGTCAACATCCGAGCGCATGATGACGCGGGAGTCGGGCCCGGGGCTGCGGCGGCGGGAGGATCAGCCGGGCATGCGGTCGTAGCGTGAGCGCAGGAACTCGTAGACGCCGTAGAGGACCAGGCCCAGCCCTACCGCGCCCAGCAGCCAGGGCCCGAAGGGCTGCGCCAGCAGCGTCTTCAGGGCGCCGTCCATGCCCGTGCTCCGTGAGGGATCGTGCTGGACCACCGCCAGGACGAAGAGCGCCCCCACCAGGGCCAGCACGATGCCCTTGGCCGTGTACCCCACCACGCCGGTCACCGCGAGCGCTCGGGACACGTCCTCGCGGGACGGGGAGGTGAGGTCCTTCGCGAAACGGCGGGTCATGCCCTTGTGGATGTGGTGGCCGCCGATGCCCACGATCACCAGGACGATCGCCACGAGGAGCGTCGCGCCCGCCGGGTGCCCCAGGAGCGTGGCGGTGAAGGACCGGGTGGCCTCGCCCGAGTCCCGGCCCGCACCCACGCCGGCGGCGGCGAACGTGCTCGCGACGGCGGCGAACACCACCGCCTTGCCGGCGTCCTCCACGCGGTCAAGGGTCTCGTCCCCGCCCCACACGGCGGCGGCCAGGTGCCAGACGGCCAGCGAGGCGCATCCGGCCACCGTGATCCACAGCAGGACGAGGCCCGCCGGGTTGTCCGCCAGGAGTCCGGCGGCGCCGGACTGGTCGGCGTCGCCGCCTCCGCCCCGGGCGAGGTCGAAGGCGAGCAGGCCGATCAGGACGTGCAGGATGCCGTTGGCCACGTGGCCCAGTCGGGCCAGGCGGCGGAACGGGGCGCGGGACGCGCGGGGTCTGCCATGCCGGAAGCCTCGTGCGGGGGACGCGGACCCGGGTGCCCGGGGTCACACGGTGACGGGTCCTGAGCCCGGCCCGGGGTCAGGACCGGCGGACCATCTCGCCGACCCACAGCGACGTCCCGGAGTGGGTGGGATCGCCGTCGAAGTGCTCGTGGGAGACGTCCACCACCGGGTACTCCCCGAGTCGGACGCCCTCGGGGACGGTCAGCACGGCGTCCTCCGAGGTCACCGTGCCCAGGGAGATCATCCGGCTGGCCGCCTCGTCCCGCAGCCACACCTCGAGGTAGCCGTCCTCGGCGTCGGGCACGGCGGGCACGTGGACGGCGAGCCGCATCTCCCCGTCCGACTCGCGGCGCATCTCCGCCCGGGCCAGGGTCCCGCCCTGCGTGAGCGGATCCAGCCGCGCGTCGCCGAGCAGCTCCTCGGTCGGGGTCGGCTGGGCCACCGGGGCGCCGTCCGTGCCGCCGTCGCGCCCGGACAGGGCCATGCCCACGCCGAGGCCGCCGACCACCAGGCCGGCCGCCGCGGCGGCGGCCACCGGCCACCAGCGGGTCCGCTCCGTCCGCGCCGCGGCGCGGGCGGCACGGCGCTCGCTCAAGGGGACCACGACGTCGTCGCGCCCGTCCGTCCTGGCCGTGGAGGCGGCCACGGCGTCGGGGGCCGCGTCCGCCCGGTCCGGGGCGTCCAGGTCCGCGGCGATCCGATCCCACAGGCCCGCCGGCGGCGCGACGAGGTCGGGCGCCGGCCCGCCGAGGGCGGCGAGGACGCGCAGCGTGCCATGCAGATCCTCGAGGGAGCGCGCATCGAGCCCGACCGCGACGTCGTCCGGGACGGGGGCGGGACCGGCGAGGCCGCGGACCGCGTGGTCCCGGTGCAGGCGCACGGCGAGGTCGGCCACCTGGTCCTCGGCCAGGCGGCCCTGCTGCGGGGGCTGCTCAGACACCGGACACCTCCAGGCTCTTCCTCAGCGCGGCCAGGCCGCGGTGGACATGGGACTTGACGGTGCCGAGCGGCAGGGAGAGCCGCTCGGCGATCTGCGGGTAGGGCAGGTCCTCCAGGAACGCCAGCCGCAGCACCTCGTCCTGCGGCGGGCCGAGCTGGTCCAGCGCCTGCCGGACCACCAGGGACGCCACAGCGGACTCGCTGACCCTGTCCCCCGCACCGTCCTCGCGGGGCAGGTGGCCCGCCTCGGCCTCGACGGTGCGGGCCTGGCGGACTCGTTCCGCGCCGACGTCAGCGACGACCCGCCGCGTGATGCCGGTGAGCCAGGCGCCCAGGGGGCGGGACGGGTCGTAGGTCCCCCGGGACCGCCAGGCGCGGGTGAAGACCTGCTGCGCCGCGTCCTCGGCGTCCTCCCGGTGTCGCAGCGACGCGGCGCACAGGGAGAAGACGAGCGTGCCGTGCCGGTCGTAGGCCTGCCGCATCGCCTCGGGGTCCCCGTCGGCGAAGCGACGGGCGACGTCGTCGTGGTGCATGGGCGTTCTCCTCACCGCACGGCTCCCTCGAAACCGGGCGGCGTCCATCCGCGTCGGTGTCTCCGCGTGTCCGTCCAGGGTAACGCTCAGTCCGCCACCGGTATGGCGGTCACCACGATGTTGTCCGTGTAGTGACCGGTGGCCTCGTCCCATTCGCCGCCGCACGTGATCAGGGTCAGCACCGGGTCCCCGGTCCGGCGGAAGTGGGGGGTGAAGTCCAATCCCGCCTTGCCGAACGCCGCCACCGACGTGACGACGTGCCGGCGTTCGACACCCTCGGCGTCCACGACCGTCAGCTCGTCGCCCACCTCCGACTCCCGCAGGGCGTAGAGCCGGCCCACGGGATTGCGCGGCGAGCCCGAGTGGGAGGCGATCACGGCCGATCCGGCGGCGTCCCCGGGCGCGGGCCCGTGGCGGTACCAGCCGGCGACGTCCGGGTCGTCGGGGAGCTCCATCCCGCCGTCCGCGAGAACGCCGGTGGGCACCACCTCCATGTCCGTCCCGATCGCCGGGTAGACGAGCCGGACGGGTGCGGCGGTGCGCGTCGGGGGCGCGTCCGTGGCGGGGCGGACCGGGACCGGTGTCCTGCTCGACCCGGCCGATGCCGTGACGGACGGCGGGCCCTGCGACAGTGCGACCGAGGCGGACGCCGACGCGTCAGGACGGCCCACCGCCGGCGAGATCGGCTCGGGGGTCCCCGGCGCCCCCGCGCCGACGGCGATGCCGTCGGCCGGGGCGCAGCCGGAGGAGGCCAGCAGGACGGCCGCCGCCGCCACCAGGGTGGGGGCGAGCCCCGTCCGGCGGCGACGGCGACCGCTCCGTGCGTGGACGTCAGGCATGGGCCGCCCGGCGGCGGGCCACGGTCCAGGAGCCGGCGGCCAGCGCGGCGAGGGCGGCGCCGCCGGCGGCCAGCAGACCCGCGGACGGACCGGCGGGGGCCACGTCCACGTCGGCGGACACGGCGGTCGGCGCCATGTGCTCGGCCTCGACGGCCTGGGTGGCCAGGGCCAGGGTGCCGTCCTCGGCGGAGCCCCAGGCGTAGGCGATCGTGGTCATGCCCTCGGCCACCTCGACGTCGGCCGGGCCCAGGACGGGCTCGGTGGTGCCGGCCACGGAGATCGCGGCGGGGACGGTGCCGGCGGGGATCTCGAGGGAGGCCTCATCCGGGTTCTCCAGGCCCGGCACGACGACCTCGTCGCCGGCCCACACGTCCACGGCCGGGGCGGCGGCGATGTGGCGCACGGTCAGACGGCCCTCGCCGGCGGCCAGCTCGTCGGTGTCGTTCTCGAACGCGGTGACGGTGGGGGCGCCCTCGGCGTCCAGGTGGGCCGCGGCGGTGTAGTTCCCGTCCTCCTCGAGGGTCAGGTCCACCGGGCCCAGCACCGGGTCGGAGTCGTCCTCAGCGTCGGCGGCGGTGATGGCCACCTCGTAGTCCCCGGCGGGAAGCTCGAGCGGGCCGGCCAGCTCGCCGGGCTCGAAGTCGTCGAGGGTCAGTTCGCCGTCCACGTAGACGTCCACGGTCAGGCCGGGCACGCCGTGCAGGACGGACAGCTCCGCGTAGTCGTCGTGGTCCATGGCGGCGGCGGACAGGGGGGCCATCACGGCGAGGCCGACGGCAGCGGTCACAGCGGCGGGGAGGGTCTTGCGCATGGGATCAGTCCTCTTCGTCGTCGCCCCGGGGGGGCGGGTCGGATGCGGCACGGGATGTGCTCACACCAGGACTACCGGCGTGGAGGCGCTCCGGTTGCAGATCGGCAGAAGAAATTCTGCGCGGTCTGCTCCGGGGCGCTCCTGCCGGGCACGGGACAGGCCCCGAGGCGATGCCTCGGGGCCTGCGGCGGGCCCCCGTGCGGGGAGCGCGAGGGTGATGACGGGTCAGGCGTCGACGCGACGGCCGGTGCCGTTGCGCAGCTCCGTCTCGCGGCCGTGCACCGCACGCGCGCCGGCCACACCGGCGAGGGAGGACACGAGGCCGCCGAGCAGCAGGCCGCCGAAGGTCCACCAGGCACCCTGGGCGAGCTCGTCGCGGTTCTCCTCGAAGGTCCGGGCCGCCTCGTCGGCGGCCTGCTGGGCCTGGTCCTGGGCCTGCTGCACGTCCTGCTCGCTGACCTGCCCCTGCGCGTCCTGCGCGGCGGCGCCGATCTGCTCCGGGGAGACCTGGGTGGCCTGGGCCGCGGTGTTGGCGATGCCGCCCACGGCGCTCAGGCCCAGCGCGGTGGCGAGCACGCCCAGGAGGACGAGCACCGCCAGGAACGTCACGACGCCGGCCAGGATCGCACCCCACGAGATGTTCGAGGGGCGGTGGCCGCGGTCGGTGCCGAGCCAGGAGTCGCGGGCGGCGTCGTCGTGCGCGGCCACGGTCTCGTGCACCGTGGAGAACCGTGCTCCGGGGTGCGGGTCGCGTTCGCGGTGCGCTGCGGCGTCGCCGCGTGGGAGGGCTGGGGTCGGTTCTTCTGGGCCATGGTGGTCCTCTCGCTGCGGGTGGCGGAGGCGCGCCCCGTGGAGGGGACGCCTCCCTGCTCTGTGCCCTTATCTCCGCAGGTCAGGGGTCCGGCCAGGGGTGAGACGCCGCGGGCGGGAGAGGGGACCCCTCTCCCGCCCGCGGTGCGTCCGGCGCCGGTCCGATCCGGCCCGGGTCCCGGCTCAGCCGAAGTGCTTCGGCAGCGTGGCCTCCCAGGCCTCGCGCAGCTCGGCGATCGGCAGGGTGAACTGCCCCTGCACCTCGAGCGCCTCGGACTCCGCGTCCACCACGCCCAGGCGCGTGACGGTGTACCCGCGGGCCGTGGTCATGTCCGTGAAGCGGACCTCCTCGGTGCGCGGCACGGAGACCACGGCGCGGCCCTGGGTCTCGGAGAACAGGGCGGTGAAGGCGTCCACGCCGTCGCGGCGCATCAGCTCGTCGAGCACGATCCGGGCGCCGACGCCGAAGCGCAGGACCATGTCCGCCAGGGTGGCGGCGAGGCCGCCCTTGGAGACGTCGTGCGCGGCGTCGACCATCCCGTCGCGGGACATGTTGACCAGCAGCTCGCCCAGCAGGCGCTCCCGCTCCAGGTCCACGCGTGGGGGCACGCCTCCGAGGTGGCCGCGCAGGTTCGCGTACTCGGAGCCGTCCAGCTCGTCGCGGGTCTCACCCAGCAGGTACACGGCCTGGCCGTCCGCGTCCCGGCCGAAGCCCGAGGGGGTGCGGCGCAGGACGTCGTCGAACCGGCCCAGCACGCCCACGGTGGGGGTGGGGTGGATGGCGACGCCGCCGGTCTGGTTGTACAGGGACACGTTGCCGCCGGTGACGGGCACGCCCAGCACCTGGCAGGCGTCCGCGAGGCCGCGCACGGCCTCGGCGAACTGCCACATGACCTCCGGGTCCTCGGGGGAGCCGAAGTTGAGGCAGTCGGTGACCGCCAGCGGCACGGCGCCCACCGTGGTCACGTTGCGGTAGGCCTCCGCGAGGGAGAGCTGCGCGCCCGCGTACGGGTCCAGGTAGGCGTAGCGGTCGTTGCAGTCCGTGGCCACGGCCACGCCCATGCCGGTCTCCTCGTCCACGCGGACCACGCCGGCGTCGTCCGGGGCGGAGAGGGCGGTGTTGCCGCGCACGTAGCGGTCGTACTGGCGGGTGATCCAGGAGACGTCCGCCAGGTTCGGCGAGGCCATCAGCTCGAGGACGGCGGCGCGCAGCTCCTCGCCCGTGGTCGGCAGGTCCTGCCCGGCCGCGGAGGAGCGGAAGGTGTCCGCCTGGAGGGCGTCCTGGAAGGAGGGGCGGTGGTACGGGCGCTCGTACACGGGGCCGTCGTGGGCCACGGTGCGGGGGTCGACGTCCACGATGGTCTCGCCGTCCCACGTGATGACCAGGCGGCCGTCGCCGGTGACCTCGCCGAGCCAGGAGTGCTCGACGTCCCACTTGGCCATGACGGCCTCGAACGCGGCCACGTTCTCGGGGGTGACCACGGCCATCATGCGCTCCTGCGACTCGGACATGAGGATCTCGCCCGGGGTCAGGGTGGGGTCGCGCAGCAGCACGTGGGTCAGCTCCACGCGCATGCCGCCCTCGCCGTTGGAGGCGAGCTCGGAGGTGGCGCAGGAGATGCCGGCCGCGCCGAGGTCCTGGATGCCCTCCACGAGGGAGTCCCGGAACAGCTCGAGGCAGCACTCGATCAGCACCTTCTCCGCGAACGGGTCGCCCACCTGCACGGAGGGGCGCTTGGCGGGCTTGCCGCCGTCGTCGAAGGACTCCGAGGCGAGCACCGAGGCGCCGCCGATGCCGTCGCCGCCCGTGCGGGCGCCGAACAGCACCACCTTGTTCCCGACGCCAGAGGCGTTGGCCAGGCGCAGGTCCCCGTGCTTGAGCACGCCCACCGCGAGGGCGTTCACCAGCGGGTTGCCCTGGTACGAGGCGTCGAAGGCGACCTCGCCGCCGATGTTCGGCAGGCCCAGCGAGTTGCCGTAGCCGCCGATGCCCGCGACGACGCCGTGCACCACGCGCGCGGTGTCCGGGTGGTCGATCGCGCCGAAGCGCAGCGGGTCCATGACGGCCACGGGGCGGGCGCCCATCGAGATGATGTCCCGCACGATGCCGCCGATGCCGGTGGCCGCGCCCTGGTACGGCTCCACGAACGAGGGGTGGTTGTGGGACTCGACCTTGAAGGTCACGGCCCAGCCGTCGCCGAGGTCGGTGACGCCGGCGTTCTCGCCGATGCCGACCATCATGTGGCGCTTCATCTCCTCGGTGAGCTTCTCGCCGAACTGGCGCAGGTGCACCTTGGAGGACTTGTAGGAGCAGTGCTCGGACCACATCACGGAGTACATGGCCAGCTCCGCCGCGGTGGGGCGGCGGCCCAGGATCTCGCGGATCCGGGCGTACTCGTCCTCCTTGAGGCCGAGCTCGGCCCAGGGCTGCTCGAGGTCCGGGTGCGCGGCGGCCTGCTCGACCGTCTCGATGCTGAACTGCTGGCTCATGCGGCGCCTCCCCGGCTCGCGAGGGTGGTCAGGACGGAGGTGAAGAAGCCGAGGCCGTCGGTGCCCGTGCGGACGCCGTGCTCGGTGTCCGGGCCGAAGCCCACCTCGACCGCGTGCTCGGGGTGCGGCATCAGGCCCACCACGTTGCCCGCGGGGTTGGCGATGCCCGCGATGTCGCGGCGGGAGCCGTTGGGGTTCCAGCCGACGTAGCGGAACACCACGCGGCCCTCGCCCTCGAGGCGGTCCAGCGTGGCCTCGTCCGCCACGTACTGGCCGTCCTGGTTCTTCAGGGGCACGGTGATGGTCTGGCCCGGCTCGAAGTCGCGGGTCCAGGCGGTGTCCGTGCTCTCCACGGACAGCTGCTGGTCGCGGCAGATGAAGTGCAGGTGGTCGTTCTTGATCATGGAGCCCGGCAGCAGGTGGGACTCGGTCAGGATCTGGAAGCCGTTGCAGATGCCCAGCACCGGCAGGCCGTCCGCCGAACCCTCCGGGCCGCCGGCGGCCTTGGCCACGGCGGTCATCATGGGCGCGAAGCGGGAGATCGCGCCGGCGCGCAGGTAGTCGCCGTAGGAGAAGCCGCCGGGGATCACCACGGCGTCCAGGCCGGCCAGCGTGGCCTCCGGGTCCTCGTCCGCGTGCCACAGGGACACGGCCTCGGCGCCGGTGAGGCGCACGGCGCGGAGGGCGTCGACGTCGTCGAGCGTGCCGGGGAAGGTCACGACGCCGATCCGGGCGCCGTTGAGCGGGGTCTGCGGCGTCGTGTAGTCGCCGATCAGGGGGATGTCCGTGGTCATCAGGCGTGCGCCTCGTCGTTCGTCTCGGACTCGTCGATCACCGCGACGTTCACCACGTCCTCGATGACCGGGTTGGACAGCAGCTCCTCGGCGGCCTTCCGGGCCTGGTCCAGGATCTGCTCCGTGACCTCGCCCTCCACGGACAGCTCGAAGCGCTTGCCCTGGCGGACCTGACTGAACTCGGTGAACCCGAGGCGCGGCAGGGCGCCGTTGATCGCCTTGCCCTGCGGGTCGAGGATCTCGGGCTTGGGCATGACGTCGACGACGATGATGGGCATCCAACGCTCCTGGTGTGTGAGGGGGCCGTGCGGGTGGTGCTACGGGGCAGGCAGAGGAGAGCGGTGGTGCCGTCTCACGCCGGGGGCCCGGACGCTCCGCGAGCTTGCCCCGCCAGTCTACCGAGGGGGCGTGCGGCTCTGCCCTCCCCGCCCCGCCCGCCCTGCGCGATCCGCCGGGTCGACGCTCTTTCGCAGGGTCGCCCTGATTCAGGGCGACCCTGCGAACGGATGTCGACCCGACGACGTCGGGAGCTGCCCCGCCCCCGTCATCCACAGGCCCCGCGCGCGCCCGCCGGCGGGCCGCCAGGCTGGGGGCATGACCCCCGAGCCCGATCCGAGCCGTCACCTCGCCGGGCTTCCCGCGCCCGTCCTGGCACTCCTGCGCGGCAGACGGCTGCACCCCGCCGCAGGCCCGTTCCTCCAGGTGCGGCCGGAGGAGTCCACCCGGACCGGCCAGCGCCTCGTGGACGCGTGGCGGGCCGGGGCGCTGCTGCGGCTCACCCCCGGCGTCTACGTCTCCCTGGAGTGGTGGGCCGCGCTCCCGCGCTGGGACCGGTTCACCGTCGCCGCGGCCGCCCTGGCGCGCGCCCGCCCGCAGACGGTCTTCACCGGCACGACGGCGGCCCACCTCCACGGTCTGCCCCTGGTCACCGTCCCCGATCTCCTCGACGTGCGTGCCGCCCATCGAGGGCACCGCCCGCCGGGTCCGCTCGCCGCCACGCCGCTCTCGGCCGCCGGAGCGGCCCGTGTCTCCGGTCAGGACGCCGACGGCCTGCTTCCTCCGGGGCAGCGGCGGCGGTGGAACGTGCCGCGCTCGCCGGACGACGACGGACCGGCGCGCGTCACCGCGACGCTCGCCGACGGCACGCCGGTCGGCCCGGTGCGGGTGGACCCGCTGTGCACCGTGCAGCTGCTGACGGCGTGCGAGCTGCCGTTCGCGGAGGCGATCGCCCCGCTCGATGCACTGGCGATGCGGGCGTGGGGGCCGTCGTCGCGGTGGGCGGAGCGCAACCGTGAGGTGTGGCGCACGCGGGCCGGGCGCGGGCGGTTCGAGCGGGCGTGGGGGTTCGTGGACCCGCGGTCGGAGTCGGCGGGGGAGTCCTTCTCGCGGGCCGTCCTGGAGGAGCTCGGGTTCGCGCGGCCGGAGCTGCAGCGGGTGATCCACGACGCCGCCGGCCGCTTCGCGGGGCGCGTCGACTTCTGGTGGGAGGGGCCGCGGGTGACGGGGGAGTTCGACGGGATCGGCAAGTACGACATCGACCTGCATGCGAGCGAGGCGGACCGGCGTCGGTCCATCGGCCGGGAGGCGGAGCGGGACCGGCGGCTGGCGCGGCTCGTCCGTGCGCAGGTGCACTGGACCTGGGCGGACCTGTGGCGGCCGGAGTCGCTGGCGGCGGACCTCGCGCGCGCGGGGGTGCCGCGCCGGGGCTGAGCGTGCTGCGAGGGCGACGCCGGCCGGCCCTCCCGCCCCCGTCCGCCCTGCCCAGATCCATAAGGTCGACGTTCTTTCGCAGGGTCGCCCTGAATCAGGGCGACCCTGCGAACGGATGTCGACCCGACGGGGGCGGACCGGATTAGCCTGGGCGCATGATCCTGGCCCGCATCCCCCGCCGCCCTGCCCGCCTGAGTTCCGGCCGCCGCGCCGCCGCCGCCGTCGCCCCCGACTCGGGCCGCGTGCGCCCCGTCAGCCCGCTCGGCCCGGCCCTGGTGCTGGCCCTGGGCGGCGTCGCGCTCTCTGCGGTCCGCCGGATGCGCGCCCGGGCCGGACGTCGCCGCGCCGCCGATCGCGCCTGACCCGGTGACCCCCGCGCAGTCCGCGCCTGGGCCCTGTCCGTGCGGCCGGGGCCTGACCTACCCCGACTGCTGTGGCCGCTGGCACGCGTGCCACGCCGTGGACGGGACCCTCGCCGCGCCCACGGCCGAGGACCTCATGCGCTCGCGGTACACGGCGTTCGCCCGCCTCGGCGCGGCGGATCCCACGTCCGACGACGGCGCCCGCACCGTCACCACGATGGTCGCCTACCTGCGCGCCACCTGGGCGGCCGAGACGCGGCCGTCCGCGGCGGACCTGACCCCGGCCCCGGACGACCCGGCCACGTGCTTCACCCGCCTCGCGGTCACGGACACCACCAGCGGTGGACCCTTCGACACGGTCGGCACGGTGATCTTCACCGCGCTCGGCCGGGACGCCTCCGGTGGGCGCGTGCGCCTGACCGAGCGCAGCCGGTTCCGCCGTGAGGACGGCGTCTGGTGCTACGTGGCCGGGGACGTCGCCGGCTGAGGCGGGCGCGCCGTCGTCGTCGGGGTCAGAACGAGGAGAGGAACCCGGCGGCCACGCTGAGGATCAGGCCCGCGATGCACAGCAGGGCGACGATCGTGACCACCGGCCGGGTGCGGCGCGGGGACTCGTCCGGGGTGAGGTCGGCGTCGCGCAGCTCGGGGGGAAGGCCGGTCATGGTGCTCCTGGGGTGGGGCCGGTCGGGGTCGAGCCAGTCTACGGGCGGGTCAGTCCGCGTCCGGGGTGAACAGGTCCTCGATGCGCCGGCCGAACACGGCCGCCAGGCGGAAGGCCAGGGGGAGGGAGGGGTCGTAGCGGCCCTTCTCCAGGGAGATGACGGTCTGGCGGGAGACGCCGAGCTCGTCCGCGAGGCGCTGCTGGGACCAGCCCAGGCGGGCGCGCTCGGTGGGGATGGAGTTCTCCACGGCTCAGCCCCGCCACTTCAGGAGCAGGTAGCGGACCGCGGCGGAGGCGGCGGCGACGACGATCAGGGCGGCGCCCGTCAGGGAGGAGGACAGCTGCCACCCGGTCATGCCGATCACGAACGTGCCCAGCCCGATCACCACGAGTAGGTCACCGAACGCCCCGGACTGCGCCTTCTCCAGCCAGCGGCCTTCGACGGTCTCCTCGGTGTTCCGGATCGCGCCGCGGATGGTCGTGCGATCCACGAGCCGGACCCAGGCGACGCCGGCGCCGATCGGCAGGGACGTGGCCGCCATGACGAGGCCCATGATCCAGGGGTAGCGAGGGTCCGGGTGCTCGCGCAGGGTGGCCAGGCCGTAGGCGGCGGCGCCGATCAGCAGCGCGATGAGCAGGCCCAGCACGAGGCTCACGAGGAGCAGTCGTCCCGTGCCGCCGCCGAGCCGGGCGGACCTGCCCCAGCGGGGGCGCGTGTCCCGGCGGGGGTCGGTGGTGGTGTGGGACGCCTCGGTGGCGGGGGTGGCGACGTCGTGGGTGTGCGGGGAGGTCATGGCCTGCTCCTTCGTGCGGTGCCGGGTCCCGTGCCCGGCGATGTGAAGCAAGCTTGACAGTCAAGCGCGCTGGACGTCAAGCACCCTTGACTTCCTCTGCGCCCCCGGTGGTGTCACTGGACGTCTCCCGAGCGTGGGCCGGGGCCGGTGGCACGAGGGCCAGCCACAGCGGCTCGAGCTCGAACCCGAGGGCCTCGTTCATCCGCAGCGCGGCCGTGTTGACCTCGGCCCCGCCGGTGCCCCAGACCCGTCCGCCCGCCGCGTGGGTGACCAGCACCGACGCCGCCTTCACGGCCTTCCCCACGCCCTGGCTGCCGCGCCGCTGCGTCACCGCCGTCCGGTCGACGTCCCAGCGCTCCGCCCCTCGTCCGTCCTCCACGCGGTTCAGCAGGGTGAAGCCGATCAGGTCCGCATCCGCGAACGCGCCGACGGCGATCCCGTCCTCTCCAGCGATCCGCGCCTCGAGGTCCTCGGGCAGGGGTGTGTGGAACGAGCCGTCGGTGCGCGGGAAGCGGGGAGCGGCCTCGGCGTCGAGAGCGCGCAGGGAGTCCAGGTCCGCAGCCTCCAGCACCCGCACCTGGACCCCCAGCGCCTCCACCGCGGTGACGAGGTCGCGGTAGGGGGTGAGGTCGGCGTCGCCGGCCAGGTGCAGCCGGGCTCCCCAGGACCGCGACCGCACCGTCCACCCGGCGTCCTGCAGGGAGGCGGCCTCCACGGTGTCTTCACGGAGCACGCGGGCGCCGCCCTCCGGCGCGGGGACGGGCGTCATCAGCTGCACGGGGACGTGGTCCCAGGCCACCGTGCCGGGGTGGACGTGTGGGAAGAGCTCGGAGGCGGGGTCGGCCGGGTCACCGGGCTCGCGGCGCACCGCGAAGCCGGACCCGGTGAGGGCCTCCTCGTCCATCGCCACGAGGAACGCGTCCGGACGGTCTGAGTACACCGCCGAGGCCACGGCCGCGGCCTGCCGGGCGTCCTCGGAGGCGTGCAGGAAGCCGACCTCGGGGAACGTGGCGCCGCGCGTGGACACCGCGTAGCGGCCCGTGCGGCGGGCCTCGGCCCAGTCCTCCGACAGGGAGATGTGCAGGATCATGGCGCGAGCGTATCGGCGTGCCCCGCCGCGTCGGCCGCGTCCAGCACCGCCAGCAGCCTCGACCGCAGCGCCTGGCCCCGCTCGGCGAACTCCCGCTGCCGCCGGGCGTACTCGGCGCGCCCGGCCGGCTCCTCGATCCGCATGGCCTCGTAGCCACCGACGCCGTCGGACAGGTCGTCCACGCCCGTCAGGTCGTACGGGGAGGCCTCCATGTCCAGGCGCCGGATGTCCCAGGCCAGGTCGAAGCAGTCGGCCAGCAGGTCCGAGTCCACGAGCGGCACCAGCTTGTACGCCCACTTGTAGAGGTCCATGCCGGCGTGCAGACAGCCGGGCTGCTCCATGTCCCGCATCCCCTCCCGCGTCGGCTGCACGCCGTCCTCGCCCTCGTTCAGCCCCCGCGCCTCGGGGGCGAAGAAGCGGAACGCGTCGAAGTGCGTGCACCGGATCCGCGAGCCCTCCACCACGGCGTCGGTGCCCTCGGCGCCGAGCCGCAGCGGCAGCTGCGAGTGCCGCACCCCGTGCACGTCCGAGCGGTAGGCCATGGCCCACTCGTGCAGCCCGAAGCACCCCAGCCGCGGCGCCCGGTCCGCCGTGCGCGCCAGCAGCTCCCGGGTGAAGGCCGCCCCCGACGCGCGGTCCGCCAGGAACGCGGCCACGTCCACGGTCCAGCCGCCCACCTCGCGCCCCTCCAGCACGACGCCGGGCACCTCGCCCGCCTCGACGCGTCGCCAGTGCCGCCACTCGCCCCGCGCCGCCGTGCCCAGTTCGGCGGCCTCGGCGGCGGGCTCGGCGCCGCCGTCGGCGGCGCGGTCGACCCCCGCGGCCGGGGGGCTGCGCTGGAGCGCGGCGGGGGTGTGGGTGTAGTAGCCGAAGAGGAAGTCCTGCACGGGGTGCTTCTCCCCGCGCATGCGCAGGGCCACCAGCGGGTCCGTGCGGCGGGCGATGCGCGCGCGGTGGGCCCGGGCGCGGGCACGCCAGTCCTCGGGCGCGAGCACGACGGGGGGACGGGCGGTCGGGAGCAGGGGGGAGGGGGAGGGCATGGCGGGTCCATTCTCCCGGACTGGGGGCGGCGGAGGGGTCGCCGTCATGTTCCTCCACGTGAGCCGCCTGTCCGCACTCTGGACACCCGCCTGGCGCCGCCCGTGCGTCCGGGTGTACATTCCTGCCATCGTCTGTGGTCCACCTCACATCCTCGCCTCTCATCCGGAGGCACGCACGGAGGTGGACGGCCGGACTCGCACCCCTCGTGATGAGAAAGGCGGAGGCCCCATGCCCCGTTCCACCACCCCCGCTCCGCGCTTCCGCCGCCTGGCCGCCGCCGTCGCCGGCCTCGGCCTGGTGGCCGCGCCCGCGCTCGCCGTGCCCGCCGGCGCCCTCGACCTGGGCGGCGGCGCCGTCGCCCAGAGCCCGCAGGGCCCGCTGCGCCAGGACCATCCCTTCGAGGCCGGCCGCTACTTCGTGGTCCTCAAGGAGGCCCCGTCCGTCGTCGCCGAGGGTGCGCAGGCCGCCCCGGGCGCCGCGCCGAAGGCCAAGTTCGACGCCGGCCACCCCCGCGTGAAGGCCTACGAGGCCAAGCTCGAGCGCCAGCAGGAGAAGCTGGCCGCCAAGGCCGGCGTGGAGCCGAAGCTGCAGTTCCAGCGTGCGGTCAACGCGTTCGTCGCGGAGCTCTCCGCGGATCAGGCCGCGACGCTGGCGAAGGACCCCTCCGTCCTGGCCGTCACCCCGGACGAGCAGCTCGCTCCGGACTACACCTCCACCGAGTTCCTCGGCCTGTCCGGCAAGAAGGGCACGTGGAACACCACGTACGGCAAGCCGGTCAACGCCGGCAAGGGCGTGGTGGTCGGCGTGATCGACTCCGGCATCCACCCGGACAACCCGTTCATCGACGGCAAGCCGGTGGGCCCGCTGAAGGGCAAGCCGAAGGTCGGCGAGCCGTACCGCACGGCCGACGGTCAGATCGCCATGCTCAAGGCGGACGGCACCACCGCCGTCGCCGAGTGCGAGACCGGCCCCGACTTCCCGGCGTCGTCCTGCGACTCCAAGCTCCTGGGTGCGTACGCGTTCTCCGAGGACTTCGAGCGGTACGTGCCGATCGACGAGCGCGACCCCGCCGAGCGGATCTCCCCGCTCGGCGTGTTCTCCCACGGCACCCATGTGGCCACCACGATCGTCGGCAACACGGACGTGGAGCAGACCATCAACGGGGACTCCTTCGGCACCGGCGCGGGCGTGGCCCCTGCCGCGAAGCTGATCTCCTACAAGGTGTGCTGGGAGGACACCGATCCGGACACGGGCGGCTGCTACACCTCCGCCTCCGTGGCCGCCGTGGAGCAGGCCATCGAGAACAACGTGGACGTCATCAACTACTCGATCTCCGGCAACAACACGTCCGTGGTGGACCCGGTGGCCATGGCCTTCCGCTCCGCCGCCGAGGCCGGCATCTTCGTCTCCGCCTCGGGCGGCAACTCCGGCCCGACGCCGAACACCGTCAACCACTCCTCCCCGTGGGTCACCACGGTGGCCGCGGAGACGTTCTCCAACGAGCTGACCGGCACCGTGGAGCTCTCCGACGGCACCAAGGTGCGCGGCGCCTCCTCGGCGCGCACCGGCGTCGGCCCCGCCGAAGTGGTGCACTCCAGCGAGGTGGCCGCCGCGGGCGCCACCGCCGAGGACGCCCGCCTGTGCGTGCCCGGCTCCCTCGACCCGGCCAAGACCGCCGGCAAGATCGTGCTGTGTGAGCGCGGCGCGATCGCCCGCGTGGACAAGTCCCTGGCCGTGGCTCAGGCCGGCGGCATCGGCATGATCCTGGTGAACGTGACCCCTGGCTCCCTGGACGCGGACGTCCACTCCGTGCCCACCGTGCACACCAACGACGCCTCCCTGATCGAGAAGGTCAAGGCCGGCGGCGTGGTCGCGACCATCGTCCCGCAGGACACCACCGGCCTGCCGGAGGAGCCGCTGCCGCAGATCGCCGGGTTCTCCTCGCGCGGCCCGTCCAACGCCGTGAACCAGGAGTTCCTCAAGCCGGACGTGGCCGCCCCCGGCGTCAACGTGATCGCCGGCGTCTCCCCGCTGGATCCGTCCTACGACGGCAACACCTTCGGCCTGATGTCCGGCACCTCCATGGCCTCGCCGAACCTGGCCGGCATGGCCGCCCTGCTGATCGGCAAGTACCCGGACTGGTCCCCGATGGCCGTGAAGTCCGCCCTCATGACCACCGCCGGCGACGTGTTCAACGCCGACGGCTCGGTGAACGAGGACAACTTCGCCACCGGTGCCGGCTCGGCCGACCCGAAGGCCGCCGCCCGTCCGGGCCTGGTCTACGAGTCCGGCGCGGAGCAGTGGGACGCCCTGATCATGGGCGAGCTGCGCGGCCGTGACGTCAACGTCCCGTCCGTGGCCATCCCGGACGTGGTGGGCACCACCACTGTCACGCGCACCGTGACCGCCCTCGAGAACGGCCGCTGGCAGTTCTCCGAGGACATGCCCGGCTACGACGTCACCGCGTCCCCGTCCGTGCTGGACCTGAAGGCCGGTCAGTCCGCCGAGGTCACCCTCACCATCACCCGCACCGACGCGGCGCTGAACGAGTGGGCCCACGGCTCCTTCTCCTGGTCCACCGCCAAGGGCAAGGCCGTCCCCACGGTCACCTCGCCGATGACCCTGAAGTCCGTCGCGGCGATCGCCGAGACCGCCGTCCAGGGCACCGGGGCCTCCGGCTCCGAGCAGGTGACCATCCAGCCCGGCTTCACCGGTCAGCTGACCCCCACCGTGCTCGGCCTGAACAAGGTGGACGCCCAGGCGGTCACCCTCGAGCCCGGCCAGGCCACCGTCCGTCAGATCACCGTGGGCGAGGGCGTGGAGTCCGTGACCTTCGCGGTGGACTCCGGCGCGGACACCGCCGACTGGGACATGCAGGTGACCACGCCGTCCGGCCAGAAGGTCACCTCGGCCACCGAGTCCTCGGACGAGTCCGTGACCATCCAGAACCCGGCACCCGGCACCTACCAGGTGCTGGCCCAGCTCTACGCGAACCCGGCCGGCGCGGACACCGCGTCCCTGGAGACCGTGCAGCTGACCTCGGACGCCGGCAACCTCACCGTCTCCCCGAACCCGGTCCCCGTGACCGTGGGTGAGGAGACCGAGGCCACCGTGTCCTGGGAGGGCCTGACCTCCGGCACCTGGCGCGGCCTGGTGCAGTGGGCCGAGGGCATCGCCACCGACGTCGAGGTGACGGTCCCCTGACCGCCCGCCCCTGACGGGTCGGCTCGCCTCTGACGGGCACCCCTGACGACGACGCCCCCGCACCTTCACGCTGAAGGTGCGGGGGCGTCGTCGTGCCCGCGGCGATGCGGCGCAGGACCGGGCTCGCGACGCGTCAGTTGACGGCGTCGATGCGGGCGGAGAGCACCGTGGCGAAGGTGCACCAGCCGGCGTAGGGCACCAGGAGGGCGCCGGAGGCGGGGTCCAGCTGCCCGGCACGGCGGGCGAGGTCCCAGGAGGAGGCGGCCAGCAGGGCGGCCTCCGCGGCGGCCACCTTCATGTTCTTGCCGCGGAAGAACAGGGCCGACCAGCCGGCGTTGAGCACGAGGTTCGCCCCGAGTGCGCGGCGGTAGTTCCGCACCCGCTGCACGGCCTGGGTGTGCTCGCGCGGGGTGGGCATGGAGTCCTCGGGGCCGGGGTCCGCGATGCGCTCGCCCGCGGTGAGGGCGCGCGCGGACGCGCCGATGATGGTGCCGTACAGGGCCGTCCACGCGATCGGGAACACCGCGGCGGGCGGCTGGATCTCCGGCTTGCGCAGGCTCTTGTACCAGCGGCTGTCCGGCTTCGTGGCGATGGTCCCGACGACGGCGGTGGCGCCCACGGCGAGGGCGCTCTGGATCAGGTTGTCCTTGAAGGTCATCCCCTCAGGGTAGGCCGACGGTCAGCGGCCGGTGCCCCCGTACACGGTGGCCTCGACGTCGGTGTCCAGGCCGAAGGCGGTGTGCACGGCGCGGACGGCGTCGTCGAGCTTGTCCTCGGAGGTGACCACGGAGATGCGGATCTCCGAGGTGGAGATCAGGTCCACGTTCACGCCGGCGTCGGAGAGGGCCTTGAAGAAGGTCGCCGAGATGCCGGGGTTCGAGCGCATGCCCGCGCCGATCAGGGAGAGCTTGCCGATCTCCCGGTCCGGGACGATCTCCTCGAAGCCGATGGACTCCTGCGCGGCGCGCAGCGCCTCCATGGCCTCCTTGCCCTCCACGAGCGGCAGGGTGAAGGAGATGTCCGTGCGGCCCGAGCCCTGGCGGGACACGTTCTGCACGATCATGTCGATGTTCACGTTGGTCTCCGCGATCACGCGGAAGATCTCGGCGGCCTTGCCGGGCACGTCCGGGACGCCGACGATCGTGACCTTGGCCTCAGAGCGGTCGTGGGCCACGCCGGAGACGATGGGCTGTTCCATGGGAGCGCCTTCCTCGAGGGTGATGGTGTCGTTCGGGTCGGGCATGATCCAGGTGCCCTCGTGGTCGGAGAAGGAGGAGCGCACGTGGATCGGCACGCCGAAGCGGCGCGCGTACTCCACGGAGCGCAGGTGCAGCACCTTGGCGCCGGAGGCGGCCAGCTCGAGGGTCTCCTCCGAGGAGAGGCGCTCGAGCTTGCGGGCCGAGGGCACGACGCGCGGGTCCGCCGAGTACACGCCGTCCACGTCCGTGTAGATCTCGCACACGTCCGCGCCGAGCGCGGCCGCCAGCGCCACCGCGGTGGTGTCCGAGCCGCCGCGGCCCATGGTGGTGATGTCCCTCGACTCGGGGCTCATCCCCTGGAAGCCGGCGACGATGGCCACGGAGCCGGCGTCGAGCGCCTGACGCACGCGCTCCGGGCTGACCTTCACGATCCGCGCGCGGCCGTAGGAGGCGTCCGTCATCATGCCCGCCTGCGAGCCGGTGAAGGAGCGGGCGTCCACGCCCTGCGCGTGGATGGCCATGGCCAGCAGGGACATGGAGATGCGCTCGCCCGCGGAGAGCAGGATGTCCATCTCGCGGGCGGGGGCGTCGTCGGTGAGCTCGGCGGCGAGGTCCAGCAGCTCGTCCGTGGTGTCGCCCATGGCGGACACCACCACGCAGACCTCGTGGCCGGCGCGCTGCGTGGCGACGACGCGGCGGGCCACGCGCTGGATGCCCTCGGCGTCGGCCACGGAGGAGCCGCCGAACTTCTGGACGATCAGGCTCACGGGACGGGATCCTTCCGGACGGGGAGGCGGACGGGCCGGGGCCGGACGGTCCGGGAGGGACCAGCGCCGGGACGCGGCTGGGGTCAGTCTAGGGGCGTGTGCCAGGGGCGTCCGGCGGGTGACCCCGGACGTCCGCCTGGTGGACGAGGTCCGCGCGACGGGGATCATCCCGTGGTCGGATCCCCGAACGGCGGGCGGGGCCCAGGATGGGGACATGACCACCACAGCCCTCCCCGCCCCCGGCGGCATCACCGCCCACGGCCTGGCGCGGTCCTTCGGTGCCGTGCACGCCGTCCGGGACGTGTCCCTCACCGCCCCCGCCGGGTCCGTGACCGCGCTGGTCGGCCCGAACGGCTCCGGCAAGACCACGCTCATGCTGATCCTCGCGACGCTGCTGCGCCCCGACCGGGGGTCCGTGTGCGTGGCGGGCGTGGACGCCATGACGGACCCGGCGGCCGCCCGCGCCCGGCTGGGCTGGATGCCGGACACCCTCGGCGTGTGGGAGGCACTGACCTGCCGGGACATCCTCGCCAGCCTGGGCCGGCTGTACGGGATGGGCGCCGCCGACGCCGACGCCCGGGCCCGGGAGCAGCTGGCCTGGGTGGGGCTCCAGGAGTTCGCCGACCGGCCGGCGCGCGTGCTCTCCCGCGGCCAGCAGCAGCGCTTGTCCCTGGCCCGGGCCACGGTGCACCGGCCCGCGGTGCTCATGCTGGACGAGCCCGCCAACGGACTGGACCCCACCTCCCGGCTGCGCCTGCGCGACGACGTCCGTGCCATGGCCGCGCAGGGCACCGCGGTCCTGATCTCCTCGCACGTGCTCTCCGAGCTCGAGGAGATGGCCGACCGCGCGGTGTTCGTGAACGCGGGGGCCACGGTGGCCGTCAAGGACCTCACCGGGGCGGACGACGCCGCCGGCGAGCGGCCCTACCGCATCGCGGGGCCCGACCCGTCACGCCTGCCCGAGCTGGTCCGCGCCCTCGAGGCGCGCGGCGTGCCCCTGGAGGCCGGCCCCGAGCGGCACCGGCCCGGCGTCGTGGTGCGCCTGCGTGGCGAGGACGCCGCGGCGGCCCTGCTGGCGGACCTGGTGGCCGCCGGGGTGCCCGTCAGCCGCCTCGCCCCCGAGGGCTCGCGCCTCGAGAACGCCTACCTGGACCTCGCCCTCGACGGCGGCGCCCGCCCCCAGCCCATCGAAGGAGACCGCGCATGAGCACCGCCCTGGACACCCGCCCCACCCCCGGCGCCGCGCCGCAGGACCCCGGCACGGGTCCCGCGGGCCTGTCCGGCGGCGCCGCCCTGCGCACCGTGGTGGGCATGGAGCTGCGCCAGCGGCTGCGCTCCCGCGGCTGGTACGTGCTCCTGGGGCTGTTCTTCCTGCTGGTCGGGGCCGTCACCCTCGGGGCCCTGGGGCTGCGCGCCCTCAGCGCCGGCGAGATGACCGGCATGGCCGCCGCCGACCAGGAGGCCGCGCTGCGCACGGCCGGGCAGTGGATGTTCGACGGCGTCCTCATGTTCACCCTCACCCTCGCCCTGCTCGTGGCGCCGGCGCTGGCGGCCAACGCGATCTCCGGTGACCGGGCGGGCGGCACGCTCGCGATCACCCAGGTGACGCTGCTGTCCACAGGGCAGCTCATGGCCGGCAAGTGGCTGGCGGCGTGGATCGCCTCCGCAGCGTTCGTGGCCGCGGCGCTGCCGTGGCTGGTGGTCGCGGCCGTGGTGGGGCGCGTGCATCCCCTCTACGTCCTGGTCGGGATCGTGATGATCCTCGTCGAGTTCGCGGTGGTCACCGGGATCGGCGTCGCCGTGTCCGCGATCGCCGGACGCACCCTGTTCGCCGTCGTCGTGACGTACCTGCTCGTGGCGGCCCTGACCATCGGCTCCGTGGTGGCGCTCGTGCTGTCCCTGCAGTTCACCTCGATGACCGTGCAGGCGAGCCAGCCCGAGTTCGCGTCGCCGGAGGAGACCCTCCCCGATGAGGAGGCGGCGTCGATGAGCGACGACGACTGGGAGGCCTACTACGCCGAGCAGCAGCGGCAGTTCCCCCAGGCATACGACAACATCGCCGACCGGTGCGTGGGACCGGTGACGGACCAGGAGGTCCCCGACGGGCGCCGGGTGGCCTGGCTCGTGGCGCCGAACCCCTTCGTGGTGGTGGCGGACGCGTCCCCGTGGATCGTCCGTCCGGCCGGGTCGTCGGCCGGCTGGGCCCCGGAAGCCGGCCCGCTGAACGGGCTGTCCGCGGTGTATCGGCAGGCGCAGCGGGATCCGCGGGCGTCGGTGGAGTGCCTCGACGGTGAGCTGCGCGGCATCGACCAGAACGTGATGCCGACCCGCGAGGGGACGTGGCCCATGTGGCCGCTGGGCCTGGCCATGCAGGGCGCGCTGACCGCGGGGCTGCTGTGGTGGGGGCACCGCCGGCTGGACACCCCGGCCGGGCGGCTCGCCGCCGGCACGCGGGTGGCCTGAGCAGGTCCCGGTCCCGGGCTGTGTCCGCGGCACCCGCGGCACCCG
>NZ_JAUNHR010000133.1 GCF_030523875.1 Micrococcus sp.
CGGGCGCACGCCCCGGCCTGGGTGCTCGCCGGCAACGTCGCGTGGGGGTTCTTCGTCGTGCTCGGCAACGTCACCCAGGGGGCGGTGTTCGCCCGCGCGTGCCCGCCCGGGGCGCTCGGCCGGGTCACGGCCATGCGCCGCACCCTCAGCCGCGGGTCCGTGCCGCCGGCCACGCTGCTGGGCGGGCTCGCCGGCTCGGCCCTCGGGGTCGGCTGGGTGCTGGGGGCGTGGCTGGCCCTGGCCGTGGCCGGGCTGGGGATGGTCCTGCTGGCGGTGCGTCATCTGCGCCGGTCCACGGACGGGCCCCGCTGAGTCGGTCTCCCGCCCCGGGGACGTCGCCGCCCCCGTCAACGCGGGTCGACTTCTCGGAGGTGTCCGGCCCGGTGACCTCCGATACGTCGACCCGCGTGCACAGGGTGAGGGTGCGGCGCGCGAGGGGCGAGGCGGGTCAGCGGGCCCGGGTCGGCTGCACCTCGTAGACGGTCGTGGATCCGGAGACCTCGTTGGCCACGATCAGCAGCGCCTCGCCCGAGGGGGAGACGTGGGCCGGGACGAACGACGGGGTCTCGTCGTTGTTCGCGTTGAGGGCCGACTCCGGGAGCTCACCGGCTGCGATGAGCCGCGCGATCTGATCCTCGATCATGCCCGCGGAGTCGAACAGCAGCTCGCCGTCCGCGGTGTAGATGGAGAAGGAGCGGCCGCCGAAGGCGTGCAGCCGGGAGTAGCACTCGCGCTCGGCGTCGTAGCCGAGGTCCGTGACCACGTTGAGGCGGCCGAGGGCGGCCTTCATCTGCAGCGCCGCTGCCTCCGGGTACTCGGCGGCACAGAGCTCGAGGTCCTTCACGCGCTCGGCGTCCACGACGTCGCCCCACTCGCGGGGGTCGCCCTCGTTCGCCGTGACCACCAGGTCCTGCCCGCGCCAGCGGTAGGAGTCGACGCCGTCGGGCATCGGCACGCCCGTCACGGGCCAGTTCTGCCGGTTGATCGCGCCGTCGTCGTTGGACGCGTCGAGGCGGCCGTCCTTCGACCAGTCGGTGAGCTGCAGGGCCCAGAAGTCCTGGATGGTGGCCGATGTCAGGTCGATCGCGACGACGGCGTTCGCCTCCTGCACGGAGACGTAGGCGGTGCGGCCGGTGTCGCCGATGGTCACGTACTCGGGCTCGAGGTTGCGCGCGATGCGGCCGGCGGGCTCCTGGCCCTCCGGGACCTGCACGTCCGGGCCGAAGACGCGCACGCCCTCCGGCAGCGGGGTGCCCGCGTCGTAGGCGCGGAAGTCCACGGTGCGGACGTCGTCCTGGGACAGGCGGGAGAACTGGTGGACGTTCTGCGGCACGGAGATGACCGAGACGGTGCCCTCCGGGTCCGCGGAGAAGTCGTCGGCCGGCTCGCCCTCGTTGGCCACGACGGCGTAGGCGCCGTTGGGGGAGACGGCCACGGAGTTCACGGTGGCGCCCTCGTCCGTGACGGAGCCGTCGGCGGTGGTCAGGCCCTCGGCGGAGAGCACGGTCTCGCCGGTCGGAGCGGCGTCCGCGCATACGCGCAGCACGTCGATCGCGCCCTTCTGGGCGTTGACCACGAACAGGCGGCCGGTCGCGGGGTCGAACGCCGGGATCTCGGCGGCGGACGCGTCGAAGACGCCGGTCTCGTGGGTGCCGGCGGCGGTGAGCCCGACGGTCTTGCCGGACGGGTTCGCGGCGGCGCGCTCCGCGGGGGCGGAGACCGCCAGGGGCGCCAGGACGGCGGCGGAGGTCGCGGCGCCGAGGCGGGCGAGCCGGGAGAGGGTGGAGCGGGACGTGGGGTCCTCCTGCAGGTGGGTGATGGCGGTGTCCTCCACTCCACCCGAGTCCGGTGAACCGCCGGTGGCCGGCAGGCCAGGGCGGGGTGGACCCCGGGTGTCCCGCCGCCGTGCCGCCACCGGGCGCTGCTCGCTAGGCTGGTCGGGCCATGGACGACCTCTTCAGCACCGCGCACGCCGCCGGCGACGACGCCCCCGCCGGCACGGTCGCACGCCCGCACGCCTCGGCCCCGCTCGCGGTGCGGATGCGGCCGCGCACGCTGGACGAGGTGCTGGGCCAGGCGCACCTGAAGGAGCCGGGCTCCCCGCTGCGCAAGCTCACCGAGCCCTCCTCGGCCGGGCAGGCCGCCGGGCCGAGCTCGGTAATCCTCTACGGACCGCCCGGGATCGGCAAGACGACCATCGCCCACGTGATCGCCCGCGCCGAGGGCCGCGCGTTCCGCGAGCTCTCCGCCATCACGGCCGGCGTCAAGGACGTGCGCCAGGTGATGGAGCAGGCCCAGCGGGAGCGCGACCTCTACGACCGCACCACGGTCCTGTTCCTCGACGAGATCCACCGCTTCTCCAAGGCGCAGCAGGACGCGCTGCTGCCGGGCGTGGAGAACCGCTGGGTGGTTCTCGTGGCCGCCACCACGGAGAACCCGTCGTTCTCCGTGATCGCGCCGCTGCTCTCCCGGTCCCTCCTCCTGACCCTGCGCCCCCTCGACGACGCCGACCTCGCCGCGCTCGTGGACCGTGCCGTGTCGGACGAGCGGGGCCTGAACGGGACCGTCACCCTCACGCCCGGCGCGCGCGACTACGTGGTCCGGATGGCCGGCGGCGACGCGCGGCGGGCCCTCACCGTGCTCGAGGCGGCCGCCGGAGTCGGCCTGGACCGCGCGGCGGCCGCCGCGGAGGAGGCGGACGGGGGCATCTCGAAGGGCCCGGTCGAGGTCACCGAGGAGGACGCCGCCCAGGCGATGGACCACCAGGTGCAGCGCTATGACAAGGGCGGCGACCAGCACTACGACGTCATCAGCGCGTTCATCAAGTCCATCCGCGGCTCGGACGTGGACGCCTCGCTCCACTATCTGGCGCGCATGCTCGAGGCGGGGGAGGACCCGCGGTTCATCGCCCGGCGCCTGATCATCTCCGCCTCCGAGGACGTGGGCATGGCCGACCCCACGGCCCTGCAGACCGCGGTGGCCGCCGCGCAGGCGGTGCAGCTGATCGGCATGCCGGAGGGGCGGATCATCCTCGCGCAGGCGGTCACCCACCTGGCCACCGCGCCCAAGTCCAACGCCAGCTACGCCGCGGTGAATGAGGCCATCGCAGACGTGCGGGCCGGCCTCGGCGGGCTCGTCCCGCCCCACCTGCGGGACTCCCACTACCCGGGGGCGAAGGCCCTGGGCCACGGCGAGGGGTACGTCTACAGCCACGACGAGCCCCACGCCGTCGCCCGCCAGCAGTACGCCCCGGACCCGCTCGTGGGCCGGGACTACTACCGGCCCAAGCCGATCGGCCACGAGCGCCAGCTCTCCGCCCAGGTGGACGCGCTGCGTCGGATCATCCGCGGCGGCTGAGCCCCGAGGGAGACGTTCCCTGCCACCTCACCCCTCCTCCCGCCGCCTCACCCGTCCTCCCGGCCCCGCGTCGTGGTCACGACACGCCGTG
>NZ_JAUNHR010000134.1 GCF_030523875.1 Micrococcus sp.
CGTGGAACTTCTGTCACCTCGGCGTGCGCGTGGGCGTGCGGGTGGGCGCGCGGGCGATCGGTCTCGGCGTCACCCCGACGTCGCCCCCGCACCCTCCCGACCCCGGCGTGACCTGGCAGGCCAGCCCATCTGACCGGCCGGTCACCCGGATGCATACTGGTGGCATGCCTCTGCGTCGCCCCTGTGCCTTCTCCGCCGCCGCCCTGTCCCTCGCCCTGGCTCTGACGGGCTGCCAGACCGCGCCCCAGGTCACCTCCGTGGCCACCGCGCCCACGTCCGAGGAAGCCTCCGCTCCGGAGGGCGAGGCGTCGTCGTCGCCGGCGGACGCCACCGGGGAGGGCACCGCAGACGACGCCGACGCGGCCCCCGCCACGGACCCGGCCGGCGAGGGCAGCGAGGCCGACGGCGAGCTCGAGGGCGAGCTCGACGACGAGGGCGCGGTCAGCGAGGCCGCGGGCCCGCACGCGCCGGCGGACCGGGCGATCGCGCCGGTGGAGAGCGTCGTCGCGGACGGGGTGCGCACCACCCAGTTCGACCTCGGGAACCTGGAGCTGCCCCGCACGGACGGCGAGCCCGAGCCCTACGCGACCCCCGTGCGCGGCAGCCTGATCACCCCGGAGGACGGGACGCAGAACGCGCCGCTGATCGTGGTGGGCCACCTGCGCATGCCCGGCTGCGTGGCCGAGGACCAGGAGCCCGAGTTCGCCTACCCGTGCCCGGACGGCACGAAGGAGCTGCGCTACGACCGCGGCATGGAGTACTTCGGGCAGGCCATGGCCGAGCGCGGCTACGCGGTGCTGATCCCGGACTTCTCCCCGCTGTACATCGAGCGCGTGGAGGAGACGTACGACCAGCAGCGCGGCTGGTCCGCGATCCTGGACCGCATCCGCCCCGAGCTCGACGCGGCCGCCGCGGGTCAGGAGAACGCGCTCGGCGTCGACCTGACCGGCCGCCTGGACCTGACCCGAATGGGCTACGTGGGCCACTCCCGCTCCGGCGCGGCACCGGCCCTCATCAGCGACGGCGGCGCCCGCGACGGCCTGCCCATCGCCTCGATCCTGACGTACGGGGCCGCCCCCCAGGTCCCGGACGAGCCGGACGGCCCCTGGGGTCCGCCGCCCGCGCCCGAGGTGCCCACGCTCTCCCTCGTCAGCCTCGACGACGGCGACATCGACCTCGCCCCGGCCCTCCTGGGCGCCGCCCACCTGGCGCAGTCCCGGACGGAGCCGGCCCTGGTGGGGATGGTCACGGGGCTGGGCCACGCGTACATCAACCGCGCGCTCTCCGCTGAGGGACTGGACGACCGCTACCGGTGCCTCACCGACCCGAACGACCCGGCCCGGCAGCAGGTGGGCGAGTGCCCCGGCCCCGCGGAGCATGAGGCGTTCCTCGTCTCGACGGCGGAGCAGTGGTTCGCGGCGACCCTCGGCTCCCCCACCACGACGCCGGAGGACGCCGGCCGCGGCGCCGCCGGGTTCCCGCTGGACGGCCTCGACGCGCTGCCGCCGACCCTCAGCGGACGCCCCGTGGACTGGCTGGCCGTGCCCGGCGCGGACGTGCAGCGCACGGTGCTGGCGGACGCCGAGCGCGCGTCCGGCCTCGACGCTTCCGGCGCGGTGGTGGACCCGGAGGCGGCGCGGGTCCGCGTGGTGGGAGACGGCGCGACCCTGCGGCGCTGCTTCTTCCTCGACCCGATGAACCCCACCCGGGACCCGCGGCGGTGCCCCGAGCCCGACACCGCCACGCAGGCCAATCCTGACCTGCAGTTCCTGGCGCGACTGCCTGCCGGTGGCGCGCTCGTGGTGGACGTGGGCCGGCCCGCCGACGCCTTCGCGCTGCACCTGGCGCCCTTCGACGCCGGCGAGGCGATGGGGACGACCCTCGACGTCCGCGTGGAGGCCGTCCTCGCCGATGGCACGGTGGTGCAGCTTCCCTGGGACGCCTCCGCCCGCCACGCCCTGCGCAACCGCGCTGAGGGCGAGGTGAGCCACTCCATCCTCAGCACCACCGTCCGGGTGGCTATGCCGCAGGAGCTGCGCGCGGCACAGGTGGCGGAGCTGCGCCTGGTGAGCGACGGCGGCGCGGACGTCGTGGTACAGCAGGTCGACGCCCTGCGCATGCCCCGTGCGGTCCCTGAGCCGGAGGTCGGCCCGCAGCCCGGCACCGGCGAGGAGCCGGAGGCGACGCCGAGGCCGCGCCCGCTCAAGTGAGATCCCTCGGCCTCACGGGGCCTCGGGAGGCGGACTGCCCTTGAGCGCGCAGGTCACCCTGCCGCGGGGTCACCGGGCGTCCCCGGGTGCGGTGCCGTCGTCCCGGCCCACGTCCTCCCCGCCCTGGAACTGACTCGTGTACAGCCGGTGGTAGGCGCCCTTCGCGGCGAGCAGCTCGTCATGGGATCCCTGCTCCACGATGTCCCCGTGCTCCATCACCAGGATCACGTCCGCGTCCCGGATGGTGGAGAGCCGGTGCGCGATCACGAAGCTCGTCCGGTCCGAGCGCAGCGCCGCCATGGCCTCCTGCACCAGCACCTCGGTGCGGGTGTCCACGGAGGAGGTGGCCTCGTCCAGGATCAGGATGGACGGCTGCGCCAGGAACGCCCGGGCGATGGTGATCAGCTGCCGCTCGCCGGCGGAGACGTTGTCCGCGTCCTGCTCGATCACCGTGTCGTAGCCGTCCGGGAGCGCGTGCACGAAGCGGTCCACGTAGGTGGCCTTTGCCGCGGCGATGACCTCCTCGTCTGTGGCGTCCAGCCGGCCGTAGCGGATGTTCTCCCGGATGGTGCCGCCGAACAGCACCGCGTCCTGCAGCACCATGCCGGTGTGGGAGCGCAGCTCCGCGCGGGGCACGCGGCTGATGTCCACGCCGTCCACCAGGATCCGGCCGCCGTCCACCTCGTAGAAGCGCATGATGAGGTTCACCAGGGTGGTCTTGCCCGCGCCGGTGGGCCCGACGATCGCGATGGTCTGGCCCGGCTCCGCCACCAGGTCCAGGTCCGTGATCAGCGGCTTCTCCGGGGTGTAGGAGAACCGCACGTGCTCGAAGTCCACGCGGCCGCGCACCGGGCGCGGCAGGTGCGCGACGACGTCGCCGTCCGGGGCCTGCTCGGGCTCGTCGAGCAGCTCGAAGATGCGCTCGGCCGAGGCCACTCCGGAGATCAGCATGTTGGACATCCCGGCCACCTGGCCCAACGGCTGGTTGAACTCGCGCGAGTACTGGATGAACGCCGTCACCGCGCCCAGGGTCATCTGGCCGTTGGCCACGCGCAGCCCGCCCACCACGGCGATCCCCACGTACCCCAGCCAGTTCACCCACTGCATGATCGGCATGATCATCCCGGAGTAGAACTG
>NZ_JAUNHR010000002.1:0-12859 GCF_030523875.1 Micrococcus sp.
GCCGACGTCGTGATCGCCGAGCGTGGCGAGGAGGGCGCCGCGCAGGTCAAGGAGCTCACCGGCGGACTCGGCGCGCACGGCGTGGTCGAGGCCGTGGGCACGCAGGGCTCCATGGACCAGGCGCTCGCCTCCGTGCGCGCCGGCGGACACGTCGGGTTCGTGGGCGTCTCCCACGACCAGACCCTGGACGGCTCCGACCTCTTCGGCCGGCAGATCCACCTGGAGGGCGGCCCCGCCCCGGTGCGCCGCTTCCTGCCCGAGCTGATCGAGCGCATCCAGGCCGGCGAGATCCAGCCCGGCCGCGTGTTCACGGCGCGCATGCCGATCGACGACGCCGCCGAGGCCTACCAGGCCATGGACGAGCGCCGCGAGATCAAGGTGCTCCTGGAGGTCTGAGCGCGCCGAGACGCTTACCGTGTCCGCCCCGCCTGGCATCGTAGGCCGGTCATCCCCGACCGATCCGCACCCAGGAGGCCGCACCCCCATGATGGGCCCGTCCCACGCCGCCACCGGCGCCGCCGCCTGGCTGGCCCTCACCGGGTGGTTCTCGCCCGTCGAGGCCCTGCACATGCCGCCCGAGATCCAGCTGCTCGGCGCGCTCACCACCGCCGGCGCCGCCCTGATCAGCGACTGGGACCACCCCCGCGCCACGGTCGCCCACGCCCTGCCGCCCGTGACCGAGTGGATGTCCCGCGGCATCAGCCGGGTGGCCGGCGGGCACCGGAGGGGGACCCACTCGCTCGTGGGGATCGCCGCGTTCACCGCCATCGCCTCCGCCGCGGCCGGCCTGCAGGTGCCCGTCGAGGGGCGCGTCTACGGGGTGGGGCAGGGCGTGATCGCGGCGTTCCTGGTGGCCGTCGCGGCCAAGGCCCTGAAGCTGCTCCCGCGCCGGGGGATGCTGTCCGCGTGGGCGCTGGGCGTCGTCGTCGCTGTGGTGGGCGCCGTCCTCAGCGGCGGGCTGTGGTGGATCCCCGCGTCCGTGGCGATCGGGGCGACCGTGCACATCCTCGGCGACGCCCTCACCAACAACGGCGTCGCCCTGCTCTGGCCCCTCCGGCCGGACCCGCCGGGCCGCCTGTGGTTCTGGCAGTCCGGCGGACGGTTCCGGCTCCCGCTGCTGGGCACCACCGGGTCCTGGCGGGAGTGGCTGTTCGTCTCCCTGGTCACCGCGTTCGCCGTGGTGCGGGCCGTGCAGCTGGCCCCGCACGCGGCCCGCGCGGTGGCGGCGCTGGTGTGACCGGGCCCGGCGGGGCCAACGGCGCAGGTTCTCCGACCCTCTGGGACATCTCCTGCGCGGACCGCGTCGGAAAAGTCGCGGAGGGTCGGAAAGTCGGGTACGGGGCGGGGCCGTGCAGCCCCGCCCCGCCCCGCCTCACTCTGCCGCGGTCAGCTCCCGCTTGAGGATCTTGCCGGTGGCGGTCTTGGGCAGCCCGTCCCGCACGGTCACGGTGCGTGGGTACTTGTACGGGGCCACCTGGGACTTCACGTGCTCGATCAGCTCCTCCTCCGTGGCCTCCGCCCCCTCGGCGAGCACCACGTGTGCCGCGATCTCCTGCCCGAGCTCGGGATGCGGCACGCCCACCACGGCGGCCTCGGCCACGGCCGGGTGCTCGTAGAGCACCTCCTCGATCTCGCGCGGGTACACGTTGAGGCCGCCGCGCAGGATCATGTCCTTGGTGCGGTCCACGATGTAGTGGTTGCCCTCGGCGTCGCGCCGGCCGATGTCCCCGGAGCGGAACCAGCCGTCCTCGGTGATGGCCTCGGCGGTGGCCTCCGGCTTGCCCCAGTAGCCCTTCATGATGTTCTCGCCGCGGATCCACACCTCACCGAGGGTCTCCTCGTCCCCCTCGGCCACCACGTCTCCCTCGGGCGTCACCAGCTGCAGCTCGCACCCGCGGACGGCGCGGCCGATGGAGCCGGGCCGGTGCTCCTCCCCGGGGTGGTTGAAGCACGCCACGGGGGACGTCTCCGAGAGGCCGTAGCCCTCGAGGATCTCGCAGCCGAACGCGGCCTCGAACCGGCGCAGCAGCTCCACGGGCATGCTCGACCCGCCGGACACCGCGAGCCGCAGGCTGGCGAGGGCCTCCGGGCGGTCCTTGGCGGCGGCCAGCACGGCGCCGTACATGGTGGGCACGCCCACGAAGAGGTTGACCTTCTGGTCCTCGATGGTCTGCACGGCCTGCTGCGGGTCGAAGCGGGGGATGAGGGACAGCGTGGCGCCGACGGTCACGCAGCTCATGAGCGCGCAGGTGAGGCCGAACACGTGGAACAGCGGCAGGCAGCCGAGCACGGTCTCCCCGGGCTGCAGCCGGATCAGCGTCTCCGCGGTGGTGTCTGCGTTGGTGCCGATGTTCCGGTGCGTCAGCTGGGCGCCCTTGGGGCGTCCGGTGGTGCCGGAGGTGTAGAGGATCACGGCGTCGTCCTCGAGGTCCCGCGGGGCGGCCTCGGTGACCGGGCCGGGGCTCTCCGCCAGGTGCGGGGCCAGCCCGTCCTCGCCCAGGGTGCGCAGCGGCACGCCGGTGGCCTGCGCGGCCTCGGCGGCGTCGGGCGAGGGGATCGCCCACAGCATGGACGCGCCCGAGTCCTCCAGGTAGTACACGACCTCCCGCTGCTTGAACAGCGGGTTCATCGGCACGACGACGGCGCCCACCTGCAGCGTCGCGAACAGCACCACGGGGAACGCCAGGACGTTCGGGGCCATGAGGGCGACGCGGTCGCCGGGGCCGATGCCCTCCTGGCGCAGGAGCCCGGCCAGGAGCCGGACCTGGTCCTGCAGCTCCGCGTAGGTCAGGCGCTCCTCGCCGAGGACCAGCGCGGGGGAGTCGGGATGCTCGGCGGCGGTGCGCTCGAGCCGGGCGGGCAGGGTAAGGGTCACGGCGGGCCTCCAGACGACGGGATGTGATCGGTGCCACACAGTATCAGGGGCGGCGCGTCCCGGCTGGCCCTGGCGTGGCGCGGCGACGCGGGAGTCACCGCCGGTGCCCGCCCCGTGCCCGTCCCGCCCCGCTCCACGGCCACGACTTTCCGACACGCAGTGACATCTCCGACGCGGTCCGCGCAGGAGATGTCGCAGGATGTCGGACATGCGGCAGGGTCCTGCTGCCGGCCACGACGCCGGCCCCAGCCCTGGCCTGTCCTGGCTGGCGGGCCTAGCGTGGCGCGCATGCCTGCCTCCGCCTCCGTCCCCGCCCGTGTGCTCGGCTCCGCCCTCGGCGGTGTCCTGGCGGTCCTCGCCAACGCCCCGGCGATCGTCCCGCGCCGGCAGCCGCTCCACGAGCGCGGTCAGACTCGGGACGCCGTCTGGTCGGTGCACACGCCGTGGCCGGAGTCCGGCGTCGAGGTCCTGGCCGCGGCGGGGGAGACCCCGGTGCTGGCGCGCACCTCCCGCGCCCTGGGCGTGCCGTCCCCGTGGCCGGACATCAGCGGCCTCGCCCTGCGCTTCCCCGACGACGCCGCCCTTCTCTTCGGGTCCACCGGCACCGGGCCGCGCACGCGCCGGCTGCTGGCGCTGCGCACCCCCGACGCGGTGGATCCGCTGACCACGCTGCTGCCCCTGCACACCCGGCTCGGCCGTGTGGAGCTCGGCGCGCAGGTGGACGGCCGCACGGTCCGCGTCCTGACGTCCCTCGAGGGCGACCCGTGGGTGGACCGGGCCGCGGTCCACCTCGGCGAGCGCGCCGGGACGGTGGTCCGCTTCGACCCGCTCCATCCGCCCCACGGGCTGGCGTGGAGCGGCTTCTGGGCCGCCGCGCGCCGACCCGCCTACACCCTCGCCCGAAGGACCACGCCCGGCGCCGAGTGAGGCCGCGGGCCACGTCACCGCACGTCCCGGGTGGGTTTCTCAGCGCATTGTGGCTACCGTCACAAGGTCATCGCTCTCGACCAGGGACTCTCATGGAAGCCTTCCTCACCCCCGTCAACGAGATCATGTGGAGCCTTCCCATGGTCGTCATCATCCTGCTGATCGGCGTGTACTTCACCGTCCGGATGGGGGCCCCGCAGCTGCGGCTCCTGCCCGACATGATCGGCCAGCTCGCCCGCGGCGGCCGCACCAGCGCCGGCATCAGCTCCTTCGAGTCCTTCGCCATGGCCCTGGGCGGGCGCATCGGCGTGGGCAACATCGCCGGCGTCGCCGTGGCCATCCACCTGGGCGGGCCCGGCGCCCTGTTCTGGATGTGGGTGACCGCGTTCCTCGGGGCCCCGGTGGCCGTGGCCGAGTCCTCCCTGGCCCAGCTGTACAAGCACAAGGTCCGCGGCGAGTTCCGCGGCGGCCCCGCGTTCTACATCCTCGAGGGCCTCGGCCGGCACTGGCGGTGGCTCGCCGTCGCCTACGCCGCGGCCACGGTGTTCGCCACCGTCTTCACCGGCCCGCAGATCCAGGCCAACGCCGTCACCGCCGCCACCGTGCAGGCCTGGGGCTGGGACCCGCTGTGGACGGGTCTGGGCATGGCCGCGATCTTCCTGGCCATCGTGTTCGGCGGCATGCACCGCCTGGGCCGCACTGTGGGCCTCGTGGTGCCCTTCATGGCGGCGGCGTACATCCTGGTGGGCCTCGTCGTCGTCGCGCTGAACTGGGCCGCCGTGCCCGGCATGCTCCAGCTGATCCTCACCAGCGCCTTCGGCGCGGACACCGCCTACGCGGGCATGCTCGGCGCCGCGATCTCCTGGGGCGTGCGCCGCGCCATCTACTCCACCGAGATCGGCACCGGCTCCGGCGCCCAGGCCGCCGCCGCGGCCAACGTGACCCACCCCGTCAAGCAGGGCCTGGCCCAGGGCTTCTCCGCCTACGTGGACACCCTGTTCGTGTGCACCATCACCGGCCTGATGATCCTCTCCACGAGCAGCTACAACGTGCTCGGCGCGGACGAGCGGACCCCGATCGTGGAGAACGTGCCCGGCACGGAGGCCGGCCCGGCCTGGACGCAGATCGCCATCGACACCGTGATCCCCACGTTCGGGCCCTCCCTCGTGGCCCTGGCCGTGTTCCTCTTCGCGTTCACCACGCTGCTGTCCTTCGACTTCTACGCCGTGACCAACCTGGCCTATCTGATCAAGAGCACCTCCGTGCAGCGGGCGGCCACCGCGATCGCCCACCTGGTGCTCGCCGCGTCGGTGGTGTTCGGGGCCGTCCAGAAGTCCGACTCGGCCTGGGCGCTCGCGGACTTCGGCGTGGGCCTGTACACCTGGGTGAACATCCTCGCCCTCATCCTGCTCAGCGGCATGGCCATCCGCCTGGTCAAGGACTACGACCGTCAGCGCCGCCAGGGCCTGGACCCCGTGTTCGACCCGCGCGCCCTCGGCATCCCCAACGCGCCCCTGTGGGAGCGCCTGGCGGACGAGCACGCCCGCACCGGGGACGTGGACGCCGCCATGGAGCACGTGGCGGACACCGCCCCGGACACCCGGGCCATCGCCATCATGGACCCGCACCGCCGCTGAGCGGCACCACCGCGGTCCCGCCCCGCCGCCGACGACCCAGGAGCCCCCGCCCATGCAGCTCGACCTCCTCCTCGAGAACGCCGACGTCCTCACCATGGACCCACGCCGCCCCCGGGCGGGCCGCGTGGGGATCTGGCGGGGCGTCGTCGTCGGTGTGGACGAGGAGCTGGACGGGCTGACGGCGGCCGAGCGCGTGGACGCGCGCGGGGCGTTCGTGATGCCCGGCTTCAACGACGCCCACGCCCACAGCGTGTGGTTCGGGCAGTCCCGCCTGGACGTGGACCTCGACGGCGCCACCACCGCCGAGGAGGTGTACGCCCGCATCGGGGCGCGGGCCGCCACCGAGGCCCCCGGCGCGTGGATCACCTGCACGGGGTACGACGCCGGCCACCTCCACGGCCCCCAGCCGGACCGGGACGGCCTCGACGCCGCCGCGGCCGGCCGGCCCGTGCTGATCCGGCACAACACCGGCCACTCGCTCACCGTGTCCGGCGCGGTGCTGGCGTGGGCCGGCGTGGGCGAGCTCGTGGTGGAGCAGCCCGAGGGCGGGTGGATCGCCGTCGACGACGCCGGCCGCCCCACCGGCCTGCTGGACGAGACGGCCATGGCCCTGGTGACCCGGCTCGTGCAGCCGGAGTCCCTCGAGCACATCGGGGCGTGCCTCGAGCGGGCGTCCGCCGAGTACGCGGCCGAGGGCATCACCTCCGTGACGGACGCGGGGATCGCCGGCGGGTGGATCGGTCACAGCCCGGTCGAGTTCGCCGCGTACCAGCGCGCCCTCGACGCCGGGCGCCTGCGCACCCGCTTCCAGACGATGGTCACCCTGGACGCGCTGCAGCCCGTGACCGGCCACCCCGACGACGGCCCCCACCTCACCCTGGGCGCCGGCGTGCGCAGCGGGGTGGGGGACGAGCGCCTGCAGATCGGCCCCGCGAAGGTGTTCACCGACGGCGCCATGCTGGGCCGCACCGCCGCCATGACCGAGGACTACTGCGGCGGCGCCCACGGGGGCCACGGCCGCGGCTACCTCCAGCAGGACGAGCACGAGATGCGCCGGGCCTGCCTGGCGGCGGCCGGCGCGGGCTGGGCGCTGGCCATGCACGCGATCGGCGACGCCGCCCTCGACTTCTCCCTCGACGTGATCGCCGAGGCTCTCGACCGGCACGGCCGCCCCGTGATGCCGCACCGCGTGGAGCACGGCGGCGTGGTGCGGGACGACCAGGTGGCCCGCATGGCCGCCCTCGGCGTGGTGATGACCACCCAGCCGAACTTCATCAGCGCCTTCGGCGAGTCCGTGCGGGAGCGGATCGGGGAGGACCGGGCCCTGCTGAGCTACCCGGCCGGGCGGCTGCTGCGCGCCGGGCTGGTCCTGCCGGGCAGCTCGGACCGCCCCGTGGCCGGCGGGCGGCCGCTCGAGGTGGTGCGGGACTTCGTGCTGCGCCGCACCGAGCAGGGCCGGGACTACGGCCCCGACGACCGCCTCACCGTGGACGAGGCCCTGCACGCCTACACCGTGGGCTCGGCCGAGGCCACCGGCTGGGGCGCGCGCAAGGGGCGGCTCACGGCCGGGCGCCTGGCCGACGTCGTCGTCCTCGGCGCGGACCCGCGCGCGGTGCCCGCCGAGGAGATCGGCGAGATCCCCGTGCAGGCGACGCTCGTGGGTGGGGAGCTGGTGCACGGGGCGCTCTGAAGGCCCCGCGCCGCCGCGCCGGCGGAGGGTCAGGCCTTCTTGACCGTGATGGTCCACTCCGCGGCGCCGCGCTTGGTGAAGTCCGTGACCTCGTGGCCGTTCTCCGCGGCCCACCGGGGCAGGGAGTCGGTGGCCTGGGTGCAGTCGAAGTCGATCACGAGCTCGTCCCCCGAGGGGATCTGCTGCATCGCCTGGTTGGCCTCCACGAGCGGGAAGGGGCAGACCTGGCCGTCGGTCTCGAGCAGGTGCTTCGCCATGGTGGTTCTCTCCTTGGGTCTGAGGGGGTCTGAGGGGTTCGTGCGGAGCCGGAAGGGGCGCCCGGGCGGGCGGCTCAGCCGATCGGCGTGAGCTTGACGGGGCGAGCCGTGCCGCCGTCGCCGCGGCCGGCGGAGGCGTCCCGGGCGTCGTCGTCGAGGGTGCTGTCCGAGCCGAGGACCGCACCGGCGTCCGCCGCGGTGCCCTCGGCGGAGGTGAGGCCGGCGCCGGAGCCGCCGACCGGCGTCGAGCCCTTGCCCTGGTGGTTGAGGATGAAGATCTTCGCGGCCAGGCCGGTGCCGAGCACCATGGACACCAGGGCGGTCCAGCCCTGGAAGCTGAAGGTGGCGGTGTTGACCATCGCGTTGCCGATGGTGCAGCCGCCGGCCCATGCCGCGCCCCAGCCCATGCCGATGCCGCCGACGATCGAGCGGACGGTGGTGCGCGCGTCGGGGACGCGGATGCGGAACTCGCCGGAGGCCTTCGCCGCGATGAATGAGCCGATCAGCAGGCCCGTCACCATGAGCACGCCCCAGTCCACGAGCTCCATGTCCCCGGTGCCCAGGAACGCCCCGATGTTGGCGGACGGTCCGGTGATGCCCAGGCCGGACTCGCGGCCCGTGGCCCAGGACAGCGGCCACGCGGCGACCGCCAGGACGCCGATGATCGCCGCCGTGACGAACGGGTGCCACGCCTTCTCGGTGAGCACGTGCGCCAGGCCCGTCTTCGAGGCGGGCAGGCGGAAGCGCGTCATCTGCGCCTCCCTGCGGAGGTGGTGGCGCACCGCCATCGCGACGCCGGCTACGAGCAGCGCCACGAACACCCAGGGGGAGAGCCCGGTGAGCTGCTGGAACGACCCGGTCGGGGTCTCCACCGAGCGCACCGCCTCCGTGGTGCCGGCCAGCGGGCCCTTGCGGAACGCCGTCGCGCCCACGATGTAGAAGATCAGCGCGAACCAGGAGCCCACGAGGCCCTCGCCGGCGCGGTAGTAGGTGCCGGTGGCGCAGCCGCCGGCCAGGACGATCGAGAACCCGAAGATCAGGCCGCCGATGATCGTGCCGAGCCACGGGAAGGTCTCCGGGGCCAGGGAGATGACCCCGAGCGCGTCCAGGGCGAACACGCCCACGGACTGGACGGCCACGATCACCATGAACGCGGTGAACCAGCGGGTGGATCGGATGGTGAACAGGTCACGGAAGGCACCCGTGACGCAGAAGCGCCCGCGCTGGAACACGAAGCCCAGGACGAGGCCGAGGAGCAGGCCGGTGATGATCATGCGGCCATGGAACCGCCGCGATCGGGGGCCGCGCGAGCCCGTCCGCAACGAGGGGCAACGCGAGGACACGCGGGGCAACACGGGCGCGGCCGGGGGTGTGGGGGAGGACGATGCACGCCCGCGTGGCGGCCCGCCCCGCGTGCTGCCGCGTGGTGAGGATTCCTGCCGATCACGACATCTCCTGCGCGGACCGCGTCGGAGATGTCGTGATCGGCAGGAGACGTGATCCGCCGGGCGTCCTCCGCGAGGACAATGGCCCCATGTCCGAGCCCACGACGCCGACCCCCGCCTCCGCCCCCGCCTTCTCAGCCGGGGGCATCGACCCCGCCTCCGCGCCCCCGGCAGCCCCCGCCTTCGCGCCCGTCCTGCACCACCGGACAGAGCACCTCGGCCCGGGTGAGCCGATCGCCGCGCCGATGGTCTCGGCGAGCACCTTCGCGGTGCCCGGGGACCCGGCGACCTCCGGCGCGGCCTACCAGTACGGCCGCTGGGACTCGACCACGTGGACGGTGCTCGAGGAGTCCCTCGCCGCGCTCGAGGGCGCCCCCACGCTCGCGTTCCCCTCCGGCATGGGCGCGATCGCCGCCGTCCTGATGCCCCTGCTCGAGGCCGGCGACCGCGTCCTGCTGCCCTCGGACGGCTACGGCGCCGTCCGCCAGCTCGCGGACGCGTTCCTCGTGCCGCGCGGCATCCGGGTGGAGTACGTCCCGACGCCGGAGGTGGCCTCCCGCGACCTCGCCGGATACCGCATGGTGTACCTGGAGACCCCGTCCAACCCGGGGCTGCGTGTGGCGGACGTCGCCGCGGTGGCCGAGCGGGCGCACGCGGCGGGTGCCGTCGTCGTGGTGGACAACACCACCCTGACCCCGCTGGGGCAGCGGCCCCTGGAACTCGGCGCGGACGTCGTGGTCAGCTCGGACACCAAGGCCGTCAACGGGCACTCGGACGCGCTCGGCGGTCACGTCTCCACGCGGGACGAGGCCGTGCTGGAGCGCGTGCGGCGCTGGCGCACGCTGGTGGGCGGGATCCCCGGCGCGCACGAGTCGTGGCTGATCCACCGCGGCCTGGAGACCCTCGAGGTCCGGTTCGCGCGCATGTGCGCCTCGGCGCAGGCGCTCGCGGAGCTGTTCGCGGGTCAGGCCGGCGCCGGACGTCCGGTGGAGTCCGTGGTGTACCCGGGCCTGCCGGAGCACCCGGACCGCGACGTCGTCGCCCGCCAGATGACCGCCCACGGCCCGCTCATCGGAGTCACCTTCGCGGACGAGGCCACGGCCGAGCGGTTCATCGGCGCCATGCGGTGGATGGTGCCGGCCACGAGCTTCGGCGGCACCCACACCTCGGCGGAGCGCCGAGCCCGCTGGAGCGACGACGTCGCACCCGGGTTCGTGCGCGTCGCCGTCGGCTGCGAGCCGACCGCGGAGCTGGTCGCCGAGACCCGGCGGGTCCTGGACGGGCTGGCGGCCTGAGTCCCGCTCGCCCACCACGAATCGACTGCACTTCTGACCCTTCTCAACGCCGGATCGGCCGTCAGAAGGGTCAGAAGTGCAGTGGATCCTCCCGGAGCCGCGCCTCCAGCCCGCCCCGCACGCGCGGCCACTCCTCGGCCGGTCGACCCTGCTTGCAGCGTGATCCCCCGCGTGGCACCGTGGCGAGGGTCACCCCCGCGCGCCGACCGCGCCCGTCACCCCGGAGGAGCCCCATGACCGGCCGCCCGACCCGCCCGTCCCTGCCCGCCACGGCCCTCGCGGAGCAGGTCCCCGAGGACCGCGTGATGGACCCGGGCATCCGCCCGCTGTGGGACGGCATGCCCGCCGTGACGGGCCCCGTGCACGCCGTGCGCTGCGCCCCCGGGGACAACCTCATGATGCACGCGGCGGTCTACCGGGCGGCCCCGGGCTCGGTGATCGTCGTCGACGCCGGCGGCTCGGCCCCGGCGGTGGCCGGCGGCAACGTGTGCGCGGTGGCCCAGCGCCGCGGGATCGCCGGGTTCGTGGTGGACGGCAACATCCGGGACGTCGCCGAGGCCCGGGAGCTCGGCTTCCCGATCTTCGCGCGGGGCGTCTTCCCCAAGCCGGGCACCAAGAAGGGCGCGGTCTCCCAGGAGGATGTGCGGGTCGGCGGCGTGGCGGTGCGCACCGGGGACGTGATCGTCGCGGATGAGGAGGGGGTCGTCGTCGTGCCGGCGGACGCTGCGCAGGAGGCGTTCGCCGCCGCCCAGGCCAAGGCCGCCACGGAGGACGCCATGAGCCTGGACGAGTGGGAGGCCGACCACCGCCGCAAGGTGGAGGCGGGTCTCGCCGCGAACGAGGACACCGAGCCCCTGCCGCGCTGACGGCGTGCCCGCTCGGCGGCCGCGTACCTGAGGGCTGGCCCCGGCCGGAGGGGCTTCCTACGCTGGGAGGGCCGGCGCGGCTCGCGCGGCGGCCATCCAGACGAAGCGAAGGAGCACGACATGTCCCAGGACGACGCGCACACCACCGCCACCGACCAGCTCACGCTGCAGGATCCCGTGACCCGCTACCCGGAGATCACGCCGCCCGAGCAGTCCCTGTCCGGCACCGGCCTGGACGCGGAGATGACCCCGAAGGCGGACCTCGGCGAGCACTCCTACCGCGGCACCGGCCGACTCGAGGGCCGCAAGGCGCTCATCACCGGCGGTGACTCCGGCATCGGCGCGGCCACCGCGATCGCCTTCGCGCGCGAGGGCGCCGACGTGGTCATCTCCGGCCTGCCGGAGGAGGAGAAGGACGCCCAGCACGTCAAGGAGGTCGTCGAGGCGGAGGGCCGTACGTGCGCCGTGATCCTCGGCGACCTGCGGGACAAGCAGTTCTGCAAGGACCTCGTGGCGCAGGCGGTCGAGACCCTCGGCGGCCTGGACATCCTCGTCAACAACGGCGGCAAGCAGGTGGCACAGGAGTCCATCGAGGACATCGACGACGAGCAGCTCGAGGCGACCTTCGACGTCAACATCCTGGCCCAGTTCCGCCTGGTCAAGGCGGCCCTGCCGCACCTGCAGCCGGGCGCCTCGATCATCAACACGACCTCCGTGGTGACCTACCACGCCCCCGAGGTCCTCGTGGACTACTCCGCCACGAAGGCCGCCATCAACACGTTCACCAAGTCCCTCGCCCAGCAGCTGGCGCCGAAGGGCATCCGGGTGAACGCCGTGGCCCCCGGCCCCATCTGGACGCCGCTGCAGCCCTCGGGCGGCCAGAAGCCCGAGGACCTGCCGGAGTTCGGCAAGGCCACCCCGCTGGGCCGTGCCGGCCAGCCGACCGAGCTCGCCCCGGCCTACGTGTTCCTGGCCTCCCCGGAGTCCTCCTACGTGGTGGGCGCGACCATCCCGGTGACCGGGGGCATGCCCACGCCGTGACGCCCCCCGCTCCGGACGTCCACGCCCCCGCATCGCAGGCCCCCGCCGGCGACGCGCGGCGCGTGGACGTCCTGGTCGTCGGCGGGGGACAGGCCGGCCTCGCCGCCGGCTACCACCTGCACCGCCTCGCCCGCGACGCCGAACGCGGCCGGGGCGGACCGGCGCCGAGCTTCGCCATCCTCGATGCGGCCCCGCAGCCCGGCGGGGCGTGGCGCGAGTACTGGGAGTCCCTCGCCCTGTTCTCCCCGGCGGAGACCAGCTCCCTGCCGGGGTGGCGGATGCCCGCGTGGCCCGGGCCCGGCACTCCCTCCGCGGACCACGTGGTGGCCTACCTGGCGGAGTACGAGCGCCGCTACGAGCTGCCCGTGCACCGGCCCGTCACCGTCCTCGAGGTCGCCGACGCCCCCGACGGCGGCTTCGCCGTGCGCACGGACCGCGGCGACTGGCACGCCCGCGCCGTGATCTCCGCGACCGGCTCGTGGACCCGCCCGTTCCGGCCGCACCTGCCCGGCGCGGAGGACTTCGCCGGACGGCTCCTGCACACCGTGGACTACCGCCGGGCCGAGGACTTCGCGGGGCAGCGGGTGCTGGTGGTGGGCGGCGGCAACTCCGGCGCGCAGATCGCCGCCGACCTCGCGCCCGGGGCCCGCTCCCTCACGTGGGCCACACGCCGCCCGCCCCGGTGGATGCCCGACGACGTCGACGGCGCGGCGCTCTTCCGCGCCGCCACCGCGCGGGTGCGGTCGCTGACCGACCCGGAGTCGCAGGGCGGCCCCGACGGGGACCGGGCGGAGGGCGGCGTCGGGGCGCTCGGGGACATCGTGGT
>NZ_JAUNHR010000002.1:12959-43808 GCF_030523875.1 Micrococcus sp.
GGCTACGGGGACTGGTGCGGACCGGCGTCGGCCACCCTCGTGGGCGTGGGCGCCCCCGCACGCGCCACCGCAGCCGCCGCGGCGGAGCACCTGCGCACCACCGAGGCCGGAGCCGCTGACCTCCCGCGCCGACGACCCCTCGACGCGTGATCCGGCACACCCCTATCCTGGCTGACCAGGCGTCGGAGCGCGGCCCGGGACCCTCCGTGCGCCCGCGTCTGCTCCCGCGACGCCCCGCCCGATGCTCCCCGACCCCCTGGAGTACCCCCGCATGATCCGGTTCGAGCACGTGGGCAAGACGTTCCCGGGCGGCACCCGCGCCGTCGAGGACTTCAGCCTCGAGGTCCCGTCCCACACCACCACCGTCCTCCTCGGCTCCTCCGGCTGCGGCAAGACCACGCTCATGCAGATGGTCAACCGCATGGTGGACCCCACCTCCGGCCGCGTCCTGATCGACGACGAGGACGTCGCCGCCCTGGACCCCGTGAAGCTGCGCCGCCGCATCGGCTACGTCATGCAGAACGCCGGGCTGCTGCCGCACCGCACCGTGCTGGACAACGTCCTCACCGTGCCGCGCCTGACCGGCCGCGCGTCCGCCGCGGACCGCGCCCGCGCGCAGGAGCTGCTCGAGCTCGTGGGCCTGTCCCCGGCCCTGGCGAAGCGCTACCCCGCGCAGCTCTCCGGCGGTCAGCGCCAGCGCGTGGGGGTGGCCCGCGCCCTGGCCCCCGACCCGGACGTGCTCCTGATGGACGAGCCGTTCAGCGCCGTCGACCCGGTGGTGCGCGCCGAGCTGCAGGCGGAGATGCGCCGGATCCAGCGCGAGCTCGCCAAGACCGTCCTGTTCGTCACCCACGACGTGGACGAGGCCGTCCTGCTCGGCGACGAGGTCCTCGTGCTCCGGGAGAGCGCGCGGATCGCGCAGCAGGGGCCGGGGGAGGAGATCCTCCTGCACCCCGCGTCGGACTTCGTGCGCTCCTTCGTGGGCGGGGACCGCCGCCGCCTCCACGTGGAGGACCGGGCCGGCACCCCCACCGTGGTGGACGCCGCCGGGCGCGTGGCCGGGACGCTGGAGACCCGATGACCTGGATCTCCACCAACCTCGACTACATCCTCGCCCTCACGCGCCAGCACACCCTGATCGCGGCCCCCGCCGTGCTGCTGAGCCTGCTGATCTCCGTCCCGGTCGCCCGCCTGGCCAACGCCACCGGCTGGGGCCGGAAGCTGATCGTGGGCGGCTCCTCCCTGCTCTACGCCATCCCGTCCCTGGCGGTGTTCGTGATCCTGCCCGGCCTGATCGGCACGAGGATCCTGGACCCGCTCAACGTGGTCATCGCGCTCACCCTCTACGGCGCGGCCCTGCTGGTGCGCAGCGCCTCCGAGGCGTTCGACGCCGTCGACGACGAGCTCCTCACCGCCGCCACCGCCCAGGGCCACAGCCCGTGGCAGCGGTTCTGGCGCGTGGAGCTGCCCCTGGCCGGCGAGTCCATCCTGGCCGGCACCCGCGTGGTCTCCGCCTCCACCATCTCGCTGGTGTCCGTGGGCGCGCTGATCGGCGTGCAGTCCCTCGGCACCCTCTTCACGGAGGGCTACTCCCGCAGCTTCCTCACCGAGATCGCCGCCGGGATCGTGGGCACGGTGCTGCTCGCGGTGGTGTTCGACGCGATCCTGCAGGTCCTCGCCGCCCTGCTGATGCCGTGGACCCGCCGCCAGGCCGGCTCGCGCCGGGGCCGGCGCTCGGCCGTACCCGGCCCGGACGGCACCGCCCCCGCCGACGACGTCGTCCCCACCCCGGATCCGGCCGTCACCACCGCGGGAGGCACCCGATGATCGCCTCCCTGGTCGCGTGGTTCTCCGACCCGGCCCACTGGTCCGGGCCCGGCGGCGTGCCCGCCCGCGTGCTCGAGCACCTCGGCTACTCCGCCCTGGCGCTCGTCATCGCGGTGCTGATCGCCGTGCCCGTGGGCGTGTGGATCGGGCACACCGGGAAGGGGCGGCGCGTCGTCGTCGGCCTCTCCAGCGCACTGCGCGCCCTGCCCACCCTCGGCCTGCTCACGTTCCTGGCGATCGTCCTGCAGATCGGGCTGCGGCAGGCCGTGGTCCCCACCGTGATCGTGCTGGTGGTCCTGGCGATCCCGCCGCTGCTGGCCGGCACCTATGCCGGGCTGCAGGCCGTGCCGCGCGAGGTGGTCCACGCCGCCCGCGCCAACGGCCACTCCACCGGCCAGCTGGTCGGTCAGGTGGAGCTGCCGCTGGCCATGCCCATGGTGGTCGGCGGGCTGCGCTCGGCCACGCTGCAGGTGCTCGCCACCACGTCCGTGGCCGCGTACCTGGGACTCGGCGGCCTCGGCCGGTACCTGTTCGACGCGCTCGCGGTGCAGGACTACACCACCATGCTCGTGGGCGCCCTCCTGATCGCCGTCCTGGCCCTGGCCGTGGACGGTCTCCTCCTCCTGCTCCAACGACTCCTCACCCCCACCGGCCTGCGCGCGATCCGCGCCCGGGCCTGACCCCGAAAGGACACCGTCATGGCGCCCTCCCCGTCCCGCCCCGGCTCCCTCCCCACCCGCCTCTCCGACGCCGTCGCCCCGCGCCGTCGGGCCGTGCTCGGCATGTTCGCCGCTGCGCCCCTGCTGGCCGCGTGCGGCGGCGGCGACCCGCTCTCCTCCACCTCCTCGAGCCCGGCCGCGGGCGGCGCCGCGTCCTCCGGCGAGGCCGGCGGCGTGGTCCGCGTGGGCTCGGCCAACTTCGCCGAGTCCGAGATCCTCGGCGAGCTCTACGCCCAGATCCTGGAGGCCCAGGGCCTGCAGGTGGAGCGCAAGATGCAGATCGGCGCCCGCGAGGTGTACATCGCCGCGCTGCAGGACGGCTCGGTGGACGTGGTCCCCGAGTACACCGGCAACCTGCTGGGCTACTTCGACAAGGAGGCCACGGCGAAGTCCTCGGGGGAGGTGGCCTCCGCCCTCGAGGGCGCGCTGCCCGAGGGCCTGACCGCCCTCACCCCCGCCGAGGCGGAGAACAAGGACTCCTACAACGTCACCGCCGGGTTCTCGAAGGACAACGGCATCACCTCGCTCGAGGACCTCGCCGGGTACGCGGGCACGCTGCGGATCGGCGGCCTGCCGGAGCTGGCCCAGCGCGAGTACGGCGCCGGCCTGTCCGGGCTCACCGAGGTCTACGGGGTGCCGCAGGACAAGATGGCGTTCACCCCCATCAGCGACGGCGGCGGCCCCCTCACGGTGCGCGCCCTCACCGACGGGGACGTGGACGTGGCCAACATCTTCTCCACGACGCCGGCCATCCAGGAGAACGGGTTCGTCACCCTCGAGGACCCCAAGGGCATGATCACGGCGCAGAACGTGGTGCCCCTGATGTCCACGGGGAAGGCCACGGACCGGGTGCGCACGGCCCTGGACGCCGTCCAGAAGAAGCTCACCACGGACGACCTGCTGGCCATGAACGCCGCCACCATGGGCGAGGAGAAGAAGCAGCCCCGCCAGGTGGCCGCCGACTGGCTGCGCGAGAAGGGCCTCGTCTGAGCCGGGGCCTCCGGCGGGGCGTCGTCCGCGTCCGAGGGGCGTCGGCGGGACCTGCCGCCGACGCCCCGGTTGTGCCAGCGTGGGACGTCTCCGCGGCGTGAGCCGCATGACGAAGGAGGACGGCATGACCGGACCCATCCGTCTGGACATCGCCCCGGGCCGCGCCGACGCGGACCGGGAGGGGCCCTGCCTCACCCTGCGCAAGACCGGCTTCCCGGACGACGACGCCGCCGTCCGCTGGGCGCGCAGCCTCACCCCGCTCGGCGCGCACCGCCCGCACGGCCTGGCCCTGCGGTGCCGGATCCGTCAGGCCCGGCCGACGCTCACCCCGGCCGCCGTGGCGCACCTGCAGCGGCTCGCCGACGACGCCGAGGGCTGAGGCCTCAGCGGGCGGGCCGGGAGGAGAGCCGCTCCTCGAGGGCGGCCGCGGCGTCGTCGTCGACGGCCACGCCGAGCTCCCGCACCGCCGCCACCGCCGACGCGGGGGAGAGGGGCTCGCGCTCCGTGGCGCGGCCCGGCCGGCGCACGGTCCGGTGCGCGCCCGTGACGGTCACGTGCCCCTCCGGCGTGAACCGGGACGCCACCAGGCCGTGGAGGAACGGCCCGGCCCCCGGGTCCGTGGAGACCACGGTGGCGGCGGCGCGCAGGTCCCGGGGGAGGGCCGGCAGCTCGTCGGTCAGGTGGAGCAGCTCGTCCCCGCGCAGCAGGGCCCAGGCCGCGGCCGGACCCTTCCCCCGGCGCTCCACGCGGTACGGGCCCAGCGGCTCGGGGCGTTCGGCGCCGTCGACCAGTTCGATCGGCCCCGTGACGCTCAGCCCGAACCCGGGGTCCATCAGCAGGCGGCGTCCGTCCAGGGGCACCTCGAGGACGGCGTGGGTGCGGCCGCTCCACGGCGTCTTCACGCGGGCCAGACGCCGCACCACCGTGAACCCGAGGGCCTCGAGCCCGGCGGCCATGAGCTGCACGTGCTCATAGCAGAGCCCGCCGCGGTCCTCCTCGAGCATGCGCCGGGACACGGTCGCGGGGTCGATCCCGGGGTGGCGGCGCAGCAGCACGTCCACGTTGGAGAACGGGAACGCGTGCACGTGCGCGGCGTGGACCGCCTCGAGCGTGGCCCGGTCCGTCCGGGCGTCCGGGCGGACGCCGAGGCGACGCAGGTAGGCACGGGCGTCGACGTCGTCCGCGGCCCAGTCCGGGCCGGTGAGGTCGCGGGGTGCGGGGGCGTGGGGCCCAGCGGTGTGCTCCATGGCCCCATTCTGCCCGGATGCCGGCCATGGGACCGTCACCCCTGGCCGAGGTAGTTCAAACCTGCAAGAGTAGGGGGCAGAAAGGCGGACGAGGCGCGTGTCGCCCCGACCGCACGTCCCCCACGAAGGAGTGATCGACCCATGAAGGCATGGCAGTTCACCGGCACCAACCAGCCCCTGGAGCTCAACGAGGTCCCCGAGCCCACCCCGGGTCCCGGCGAGGTCGTCGTGGACGTCAAGGCCGCGGGCGTCTGCCACTCGGACGTCACCGCGCTGGACGACCCGGGCTGGATGGGCCTGTTCCAGAACGGCCTCCCGCGCACCATGGGCCATGAGAACGCCGGCGTGATCTCCGCCGTCGGCGAGGGCATGGACCACTGGAAGGTCGGCGACCGCGTGGGCCTGGCCCCCGTCATGGCCGACGGCGACGCCCTCGGGTATGGCAAGTGGGACGGCGGCTTCGCCCCCAAGCTCAAGGCCACGGACGACAACCTGGTCCGCCTCCCGGACGAGGTCCCCTTCGACTTCGGCGCCATGGCCACCGACGCCGGCCTCACCGCGTACGGTGCGATCGTCTCCACCGGCGGCCTGAAGCCCGGCATGAGGGTCGGCGTGATCGGCTTGGGCGGCCTCGGCTACCTGGGTGCCCGCATCGCGGTGCTCAAGGGCGCCGAGGTGTACGCCGCCGAGGTCAACCCGAAGACCCGTGAGCTCGCCGACGAGATCGGCCTGGCCGGCGTCGCCGAGTCCATCACCGAGTTCAAGGACAAGGGCCTCGAGCTGATCGTGGACTACGCCGGCTTCGGCACCACCACCGCGGAGGCCCTCGAGACCCTCGTGGAGAAGGGCACCGTGGTGCAGGTGGGCATGGGCAAGCTCGAGTCCACCATCAACACCTACCCGCTGATCGTGAACCAGCTGACCCTCAAGGGCTCCAAGTCCGGCACCACCGAGGACCTTGCGGGCATCTACGAGCTCATGAAGGACGGCTCCCTGAAGGCTCCGATCAACCACATCACCCACGCGGAGATCCCCGAGGCGATCGACAAGCTGCGCGAGGGCGGCGTGATCGGCCGCTTCATCGCCATGTACGACGACGCCGAGTGATCCCTTGTGGTCCGCCGCGCGCGGCGGACCATACGGCGTCTCGCCGCATCCACGACGACGGTGACGTCCCCGAGCGGGGGCGTCACCGTCGTCCTGCCTCCGGGTGTGCCACCTGACGGCAGGTCACCCTCAGGAGGCGGAACGCCTCCAGGGTGGCGTGGACGATCTGATCTGACCGCGACGTCCCTTAGGCAGGACGTCCACCCGGCGGTGGCATGCCAGCGGTTCGTCTCCGGTCCGTCGTCGCCGCGGCCTCCGCCCTGGTCAGCGGGGGGTGCGGGGTCTAGCGTCGTCGCCTGGCACACAGCGTCGTGGCCTCCCCTTTCGTGGCTCGGCGCGCCCTCGACCGGGCCGACCGTCGTGGATCCCGCACCCCGGGCCCCCACGGGACGCGCCCCGGTGAGCAGACCCGCTCGATCCGTCCACGAAGGAAGACAGCCTCGATGAGCACCGCATCGTCCCCGCTGGCCAACGCCCTGGCCCAGCTCGAGAGGGCCGTTGAGACCCTCGGCTACGACGAGGGCACCCACCAGCTCCTGGCCAACCCGCGCCGCGAACTCTCCGTGAGCATCCCGCTGCGGCGTGACTCCGGCGAGGTGGAGGTGTTCCACGGCTACCGCGTGCAGCACAACTTCTCCCGCGGCCCCGCCAAGGGCGGCGTGCGCTTCGCCCCGTCGGTGGACCTGGACGAGGTGCGCGCCCTGGCCATGTGGATGACCTGGAAGTGCGCCCTCGTGGACGTGCCCTACGGCGGCGCCAAGGGCGGCGTGGCCATCGACCCGCGCAACTACTCGCAGGCCGAGCTGGAGCGCGTCACCCGCCGCTACACCACCGAGATCCTGCCGGTCATCGGCCCGGAGAAGGACATCCCGGCCCCGGACGTGGGCACGGACGAGAAGACCATGGCCTGGATGATGGACACGTACTCCGTGGCCATGGGCCACACCGTGCAGGGCGTCGTCACCGGCAAGCCCGTCTCCCTCGGTGGCTCCCTGGGCCGCGCCGAGGCCACCTCCCGCGGCGTGGTGCACATCGCGCTCGCCGCGCTCAAGCACAAGGGCATCGACCCGACGGCCGCCACCGCGTCCGTGCAGGGCTTCGGCAAGGTCGGCGCCGGCACCGTGGAGTTCCTCGCCGACGCCGGCGTCAAGGTCCTGGCCGTGTCCGACCAGTACGGCGCCGTCCGGCGCTCCGAGGGCGTCGACTACGCCGTCCTCGCCGCCCACGTGGCCGAGACCGGCTCCGTGGTCGGCTGCCCCGGCACCGAGGCCATGGACCCCGCCGACCTGCTCACCATGGACGTCGACGTCCTGGTCCCCGCCGCCGTCGAGGGCGTCCTCACCAAGGACAACGCGCCCGACGTCAAGGCGACGATCGTGGTCGAGGGCGCCAACGGCCCCACCACCGGCGAGGCCGACGCGATCCTCAACGAGAAGGGCGTGCTCGTCGCCCCGGACATCCTGGCCAACGCCGGCGGCGTGATCGTGTCCTACTTCGAGTGGGCCCAGGCCAACCAGGCCTACCGCTGGACGCTCCAGGAGGTCAACGACCGCCTCGCCGAGCGCATGCGCACTGCCTGGGACGGCGTCCTGGCCACCAGCCAGAAGCACGGCGTGTCCCTGCGCGAGGCGGCCACCGTCACCGCGGTGAAGCGCGTCAAGGAGGCGCACGAGATCCGCGGGCTCTACCCGTGATCCGACGGCGGCCCCGGCGCTGACGACGACGCCCCCGCACCTTCCATCCGGAAGGGCGGGGGCGTCGTCGTGGGGGCCGGGGATCAGGCGTCCACGACCACCACGGTCACGAGCGGGGCCCGGCGGTAGGCCCGGTCGAGGTGGCGGTGCACGGCGTCGCCGATGACCTTCTCGAGCTTCTCGATGTCGTCGATGTCCTGGACCTTCGAGCCGGCCAGCGCGGCCTTGACCTTCTCCGCGGCGCCCTTGAAGACCGTGGCGTCCTGGATGAAGCCCTTGGTCATGAACTCGAGCGGCTCGGCCAGCTGGTTGGTGTCCGGGTCCACGATGGCGACCACGGTGACCAGGCCGCCCTCCTGCATCGAGCGGCGCTCCTCGAGGGTGCCCTCGGTGACCTTGCCGACCGTGTCCCCGTCCACGTAGACGAGCCCGGCCTCGACCTTGCCGGCCACGGACATCTCGCCGTCCACCAGGTCGACGACGTCGCCGTCCTTGACGATGATCACGCGGTCCTCCGGCACGCCGGTCTTCCGGGCCAGCTCGGCGTTGGCGTGCAGGTGCGCGGCCTCGCCGTGCACGGGCATCACGTGGGTGGGCTGCACGATGTTGTAGCAGTACACCAGCTCGCCCGCGGAGGCGTGGCCGGAGACGTGCACCTTGGCGTTGCCCTTGTGCACCACCTTCACGCCCATGTCCGTGAACTTGTTGATGATCCCGGTGATGGAGGTCTCGTTGCCGGGCACCACGGAGGAGGCCAGCAGGACCGTGTCACCGCGGTTGAGCTTGATCTGGTGCGTCTTGTTGGCCATGCGGCCCAGCGCGGCCATCGGCTCGCCCTGGGAGCCGGTGGAGATCAGGGCGATCTTGTCGTCCGGCATGTCCTGCAGCTTCTTGAAGTCCACCACGAGGCCCTGGGGGATCTTCAGGTAGCCGAGGTCCCCGGCGATGCCCATGTTCCGCACCATGGAGCGGCCCACGAAGGCGACCTTGCGGCCGGAGGCCTGGGCGGCGTCGAGCACCTGCTGGATGCGGTGCACGTGGGAGGCGAAGGAGGACACGATGATCCGCTTCGGCGCCGTGCGGAACACGTGGTCGATGGCGGGGGTCAGGTCCCGCTCGGACACGGTGAAGCCCGGGACCTCCGCGTTGGTGGAGTCCGTGAGGAACAGGTCCACGCCCTCCTCGCCCAGGCGGGCGAAGTGGCGCAGGTCCGTGATGCGGTCGTCCAGGGGGAACTGGTCCATCTTGAAGTCGCCGGTGTGCAGCACGAGGCCGGCGTCTGTGCGGATGGCCACGGCCAGCGCGTCCGGGATGGAGTGGTTCACGGCCACGAACTCGAGCTCGAACGGACCGAAGTGGCGCTTGTCCTCGGCGACCACCAGGTGGGTCCTCGGGGCGATCTTGTGCTCCTTGAGCTTGGCCTCGATGAAGGCCAGCGTCAGCTCCGAGCCGATCAGGGGGATGTCCGGCCGCTCCTTGAGCAGGTACGGGACGCCGCCGATGTGGTCCTCGTGGCCGTGCGTGAGCACGATGCCCACGATGTCCTTGAGGCGGTCCCGGATGGAGGTGAAGTCCGGCAGGATCACGTCGATGCCGGGCTGGTGGTCCTCGGGGAACAGCACGCCGCAGTCGACCACCAGGAGCTTGCCCTGGTGCTCGAATACGGTCATGTTGCGGCCGATCTCGCCGAGGCCGCCGAGCGGGGTGACGCGCAGGCCGCCCTTGGCCAGGGGGCCCGGGGCGGTGGTGCCGCGGGGCTTGCGGCCGGAGCCGGAGCCGCCGCGGCGACGGGTGGAGGAGTTGCGGGAGGAACGGGTCAAGTCAGCATGCTTTCGTCGGTCGGACAGGGAGGGGCACGGACTCGGTCTCGAGGCGTGCGGGGACCCGCCCCGGACACGCGGCCGTCGAGGGCGCGGGCGGGGAACGGGTGAAGTCTTGGTCTAGACTACGGGGTTTTCGCCGCGCGCGCGGTCCTGGCTCAGCGCAGGCCGCCGCGGCGACGCCGGCGCAGCCCGGCGGGGAGCCCCGGGGTGGAGGCGACCACCATCGCCACGAGGGCCCCCAGGGTGCCGAGGACCGTCAGCCAGGTGACGTGCGAGCCGGGGGCGGGCGCGACGACGTCGAGCAGCAGCGAGCCCATCAGTTGGCCCCCCACCATCCCCAGGGTGGTGAGGAACGCCCCCACGCGCGGGACCAGGAACGCGGCCAGCGCGATGAACACGCAGCCCAGCGGCCCGCCGATGTACATCCACCACGTGGTCGGTAGCGGCGCCAGGCCCCCGGAGGCGCCCGCGACGACCCCGGCGACCGCCGCCAGCAGGGCCGTGCCGGCCACGAAGTTCAGGAGCGTGGCCGGGATCGGGTTGCCGTAGTGCGCGGTCTGCTGCCCGTTCAGCACCTGCTGCCCGCTGGTGGCCATGCCGGCCAGCAGCGGCACGAGGGCGAGCAGCAGCCACGCGCCGGGGCTGCCCGCGCTCCGCAGGCTCGGCCACACCACGGTCACGACGGCGGCGAACGCCAGGAGGGCGCCGAGGAGGCGCCGCGGGCTGATGCGCTGCACGCCCGCCGGGGTCCAGCCGAGCCGGTCCAGCGTCATGCCGCCGAGCATCTGCCCCGTCACGACCGCCACGGTGAACACGGCCACCCCGATCACGGGGATGGTGAGCGCCTGGCTGAACACGAACACCGCGCCGATCATGCCGGCGAGCATCTGCCACCAGCGCACGTGCCCGTCCCGCACGGCCGCGGGGATCCGCGCCACCGAGCGCCGCCCGGCCGGCAGCAGCAGCCACACCAGCAGCATGAGCGCCAGGCCCGAGCTGAAGGACACGAGCGCCGCCTGCACGGGCGATCCCAGCTCCAGGCGGAGCGCCGAGTTCACCCGCCCCTGCAGGGGCATCGCGACGCCGGCCGTCAGCGCCAGGCCGACCAGCACGGCCGTGGCCGCGGCGGACCGGGGACGGGCGGGCGGGGGCGGGGCGGAGGCGGGGGTCACCTGAGCCAGTATGCCGGGAACGCCGCGCGGCCGCGGCTGGCCGAGCCCCCGGCGCGTCGGGGACACTGGCGGGCAAGGGGCGGTGGACGCCGTCCGACCCCACGTGCCTCAGGAGGCCCTCTCATGACCCGTGTCCTGTTCGTCGTCAGCGCCGCCGACGGGTGGACGCTCAAGAACGGCACCGTGCACCCCACCGGATTCTGGGCCGAGGAGCTCGTGGTGCCGCACCAGGTCTTCACCGAGGCCGGGTGGCAGGTGGACGTGGCCACTCCGCGCGGCAAGGCGCCCACCGTGGACCGCCTCAGCCTGGGCGTGATGGGCGGGTCCCCGGCCACGCGGGAGCAGCTGAAGGCCGCCCTCGAGCGCCTGCGCCCGTGGCTGGAGCGCCCGCTGGTGCTCGCCGACGTGGACCAGTCCCGCTACGACCTGGTGTTCTACCCCGGCGGTCACGGCCCCATGGAGGACCTCGCGCACGACCCGGCCTCCGGTGCGATCATCGCCCAGCGCCTGTTGGACGAGACCCCGCTGGCGATGCTGTGCCACGCCCCCGCGGCCGTGTTCGCCGCCAAGCGCCACGACGGGACGATCGTCCCCGAGGGCCGCCGCATGACCGCGTTCTCCGACGTCGAGGAGAAGCTGAACCTGTTCGCCCGCAAGGCCAAGTGGACCGTGGAGGCGCAGCTCAAGCACGGCGGCGTGCAGTACGAGAAGGCCCGCTTCCCGATGCAGCCCCACGTGGTGGTGGACGGCGCCCTCTACACGGGGCAGAACCCGCAGTCCTCGGCCCCGCTCGCCGAGCGCCTCGTGCAGGACCTCAGCGCCGCGGCCGGCGTCGCCCGCTGACCGTCCTCGGAGCTCAGCGCCGCCCGATCCGCGCCACGAGCGTGGCGGTGGCGTGCTCGTCGAGGACGAGGCCCGGGTGCGGTCCGGCGGCCGCCAGCGCGGTCCGATCCATGGCCGCCAGACCCGGGCCGGCGGCGAGCACCGCGTTGCCCAGCTCGAGCCGCTCCAGCACGGAGGCCGGCCCGAGCGTCCACGGCCCCGGCACGCCCGCCTCGGCGCAGGCCGCCTCCAGGGCTGTGAGCTGCGTGCCGAGGTGGGCGAGGCCGTCGTCGTCGCCGACGTTCACGCACAGCGCCCCGCCCGGGGCCAGCAGCGCGAGCAGCTCGGCGTGGAAGGGCGCCCCGGTCAGGTGCGCCACGGCGCCGGCGTCCGTATCGATGTCCAGCACGACGGCGTCCCACGCCCCCGCGCCCGACTCTCCCTCGAGCGGGTCCAGCAGGTCGTCGACGGCGGCGCGTGCGTCCGCGACCACGACCGCCACGTCCGCGCCCGCGGGCAGGGGCAGCTCGGCCAGGACCAGGCCCATCAGCTCGCGGTCCAGGTCCACGACCGTCTGCGCCGAGCCCGGCCGGGTGGCCGTGACGTACCGCGGCAGGGTCAGCGCGCCCCCGCCCAGGTGCAGCACCCGCAGGGGGGCGCCGACCGGGGCGAGGGCGTCCAGGATGTTCGCGATCCGCCGCAGGTACTCGTAGCGGACCTCCTCCGGGCGGTCGAGGTCCACGTGGGACTGCACCTGCCCGCCCACCTCGAGGACGTGGCCGTCCCCGTGGGGGTCGGGCAGGATCCGCGCGTCGGTCCCGGAGGCGGCCAGGTGGACGGTGCGCGGGGCGGGGGAGCGGGTCATGGGGCCAGTATCCCGCGGGACGCGTGCGGCCGTGCCGCGGCGCTCCTGCTCCCTCCCCGGGGGGGGATGGATCCACTGCACTTCTGACCCTTCTCAGCGCCCGAAGGCCGCTCAGAGGGGTCGGAAGTGCAGTGGATTCGTCCTTGAGGTCACGGCAGGGCCAGGCGGCAGACCTTCCGCCACGCCGAGCCGACCTGGGTCAGCAGGGGCCCGGTGTTGTAGGGCAGCCCGTAGCGGCGGCACACGTCCCGCACCTGGGGGGCCACCTCGGCGTACCGGTTGGACGGCAGGTCCGGGAACAGGTGGTGCTCGATCTGGTGGGAGAGGTTGCCGGTCATGAAGTGCATGAACGGGGAGCCGGAGATGTTCGCCGAGCCCATCATCTGCCGCACGTACCAGTGCCCGCGGGTCTCGCCGGCGGCCATCTCCTCGGAGAAGGTCTCCACGCCGTCCGGGAAGTGGCCGCAGAAGATCACCGAGTGCGCCCAGATGTTGCGGACGAAGTTCGCGGTGGTGGTGCCGGCCCACGCCGCCACGCCCGAGCCGGTCAGCGCCTGCGCCACGAGCGGGGTGGCCACGGTGTCCTTGGCCAGCTGGCGGGCGGCCTTGACGCCCACGGAGCGCAGGTCGCGCCACAGGGCGGCCTTCGGCTTCTCGCCGGACTGCACCTGCGCCAGCTCGAGGTCGTAGATCGCGATGCCCCACTCGAAGAACGGCGCCAGGATCCCGTTGATCACCGGGTTGAGGAGGTGGCGCGGCTTCCACGGCTCGGAGGGGTCCATGCGCAGGACGTTGTAGCCGAGGTCATGGTCCTTGCCGGAGACGTTGGTCCAGCGGTGGTGCGCGTCGTTGTGGGTGTTCTGCCACGCGCTGGAGGGGGTCACGAAGTCCCACTCCCACGTGGTGGAGTGGATGTCCGGGTCGCGCATCCAGTCCCACTGCCCGTGCAGGACGTTGTGGCCGATCTCCATGTTCTCGATGATCTTGCCCACCGTGAGCATGGTGGTCCCGGCCAGCCACGCGGCGGGGTTCTTGGCGTTCAGCAGGCACACGCGCCCGCCGACCTCGAGTCCGCGCTGCAGGCGGATGACGCGGCGGATGTAGGCCGCGTCCCTCGCCCCGCGGGTGGCCAGGACGGACTCCTGGATCGCGTCCAGCTCGCGCCCGATCTCCGCGATGTCCTCGTCGGTCAGGTGCGCCGTGAGCGGGTGGCGGGCCACGGGGCCGCCGGCGGCGGCCAGGGCGTCGCTGCGGCGGGCGCTGCCGGTGGGGGCGGGCGACGACGGCGCGGCGGCCTGGGCGGTCTCCGCGCCCTCGGTCCGGGGCTCGGCGGCGCGGTCCGCACCGGAGGCGGTGCCGGCGTCGTCCGCGGCGGCCCCACCGGCGGCCGGGGCGTCGTCGAGGGGGGCCCAGCTGGTGGTGTCGGCGACGTCGTCCGTGAGGACGTGGCGCAGCGGGCTGCGGACCGCGGTGCCCGGCAGCGTGGGCGTGGCCGAGGCGGCGGTGCCGATGGTCATCCGCAGGGGACGGGCCTCGGCGGGCAGGTGTGGGCGGTCGAGGGTGTGCGTCACGGTGACTCCTTCGTCGTGGGGTGGTCGGAGATCGGGGGCGGCGCCGCGCGGCGTGGGGCCGGCGCGCCGCGGGTCTACAGGTCCAGGGACACGGGGCCGGCGGCGGCGGACACGCACGTCTGGACGAGGTCGCCGGGCTCGCCGTGCACCTCACCCGTGCGCAGGTCGGTGACCTGGCCCGAGCGCAGCGGGGTCAGGCACGCGTGGCAGATGCCCATGCGGCACCCGTAGGGGGCGGCCACCCCGGCGTCCTCGGCCACGTCCAGCAGGGGTGCGTCGCCCGGGCCGGCGGCCTCGACGTCGGAGCGCTCGAACGTCACGAGCCCGCCCGCGCCGGCCTCGCCGCCCACCAGGTCCACGCTGAACCGCTCCAGCAGCAGCTCCTCGGGGGCGTGCTCGGCCCACAGTGCCTCGGCGGCGTCGAGGAACTCCGTGGGGCCGCACGCGTAGGCGGTGCGCTCGCGCCAGTCGGGGACGAGCGCGTCCAGCGCGCCCGGGCCGCTGAGGTCCAGGCGGCCGTCCTGCGAGGTCAGCCGGTGGTGCACGGTGAGCCCGGGGAACTGGTCGGCGAGCTCCGCGAGCTCCTCGCGGAACGGGATGTCCTCGAGGGTGCGGGCCGAGTGCACGAGCACCACGTCCGCGTCCTGCCGGCGGGGCACCAGGGTGCGGATCATGGACATCACCGGCGTCAGGCCGGAGCCGGCGGTGAGCATCAGCAGGGGGCGCGGGTGGCCCGGGAGGACGAAGTCGCCCTCCGGCGGGGCCAGGAACAGGACGTCGCCCGGCCGGGTCCGGCGCACGAGCGTGCCGGAGACCAGGCCCACGTCCCGGACGGTGATCTCGGGCTGCTGGCCCTCGGCGGCGGAGAGCGAGTAGGAGCGCCAGCGGCGCACGCCGTCCACGTCCACGCCGATGCGGGCCCACTGGCCGGCCTCGTGGGCGTGCCAGCCGGGGCCGGGGCGGAAGCGGACGGTGACGGTGCCGGCCGCGGGGTGCTCGACCTCGGTCACCACGCCGCGCAGCTGGCGGGAGGAGTGGACGGGGTCGAACAGCGCCATCACGTCCTGCGGGGTGAGCGGGTGCAGGAGCGTGGACGCGAGACGGGACAGCAGGGGGGATGCGGCCATGAGTCAGAGCGTATGCACCGGGCGCGTCAGGATTCTTCGCCCCCCGCGTACGATGATGCCCGAGAGTTCATCGTCAGGAGATGAAGAATGCCCCGATCCGGCGCCTCCGCCCCGCCCTGGCAGTCCCTGCCCCCGGACCTGGCCGACGCGCTCGCGCCCGTGGTCCCGGGGGTCGTGGACCGCATCATCGCCACCGTGCCGGACCAGATCCCCGCGTACGCCGCCGCCCGGGACGGCGGCTACGGCAAGAAGATCGCCTTCGGCGTCCGGACGGCCTTCGAGCAGCTGCTCAGCCTGCCCGGCACCGCGCGGCGCACCCTCAACCCGGAGACCCGCGACCTCATGGCCTCCCTCGGCGCCGGCGAGTTCCGGGAGGGGCGCACCATGGACCACCTGCTGGGCGCCTACCGCCTCGCGGCCCGGATCGCCTTCCGCGAGCTCTCCGAGGAGTGCGCGCGGCAGGGGATGGCGATGAGCGTCGTCGTGGACCTGGGGGAGTCCATCTGGGCGTACATCGACGAGCTCTCCTCCGTCAGCGCGCAGGCCTATGCCGCCGAGCAGTCCGCGCGGGCGGGCGTGCTCGAGCGGCACCGCGCCGAGCTGGCCGCCGCGCTCGTGCACGGCACGGCGGGCCCGGCGGAGATCGAGCGGCTCGCCCGCGTGGCGGACTGGCCCGTGCCCGAGCGGCTGACGGTGGTGGTGCTGCCCGCGGAGGTGGACCCCGCCGTGCGTGCGGTGCTCGTCCGCCGCGGCCTGGTGCTCGAGCGCGGCGGGGAGACCGTCCTGGTGGCGCCCCCGCCCACCTCGTCGGCCGTGCGGCGCCGGATGCTCGACGCCCTGGACGGCACGGGGGCCGTGGTGGGCCCCACCGTGATCGTCCCCCGCGTGCCTGCGTCCCATCGGGTGGCACGGGCGCTCGCCGCCCAGCGCCCGGGGCTGCCGGGCGTGGCCGAGGGCGCGGCGATCCTCGCCGAGGAGCACCTGGGCGCCGTGGTGCTCGGCGCCGCTCCGGACGTGCTGCGCCAGCTCTCCGACCGGGTGCTGGCGCCCCTCGACGGCCTCACGGACGGCAAGAGGCAGACCATGGAGGCCACCCTCGCCTCCTGGCTGCGCCACTGGGGCCAGCGCGCCCCCATGGCCCGGGAGCTCAGCGTCCATCCGCAGACCGTGGGCTACCGGGTGGGCCGGTTGCGCGAGCTGTTCGGGGACGTGCTCGAGGACCCCGACGCGCGGTTCGACCTCGAGCTGGCCCTGCGCGGGCGGGCGGCCACGGCCGCCCCCTGACGCGCCGCCGCCGGCACCCGTGGGGACCGGCGGGCCGGCCGCACGCCGCTCAGCCCTCCGCGGCGAGGGCCTCCTCCACCGCGTCCAGCACGCGCGCCACCTCGGCGTCCGCGTCCGCGAACCAGTCGGTGCTCCAGATGCGGTGGAAGCGCCAGCCGCGGGCCTCGAGCATGCTCTGGCGCAGGCGGTCCCGTTCCCGGGCCGTGTGCCCGGAGTGGTACGAGGCGCCGTCGGCCTCCACGGCCAGGATGTGCCGCCCCGGCCTCTCCGGGTGCCGCACGGCGAAGTCGATCCGGTAGCCGCCCACGCCCACCTGCGGATCCAGGGCCAGGCCGGCGCCCTCGAGGCGGCGCTGCACGTCCAGCTCGAACGGGTTCAGCGCGATCCCGCGGCTGGGTCCGGAGGCCAGGTCCGTGCCGCCGGAGGCCATGAACCGCAGGAAGTGGTGCATCAGGCGGAACCCGGCGGAGGGGTGGCCGTCCGCGGGGACGTCGTCCGGGCCGAAGCTGGAGACCAGGGTCATGCGCCGGCGGGCGCGGCTGATGGCCACGTTCAGGCGCCGCTCCCCGCCGTCCTGCAGGAGCGGACCCCAGAGGTAGCGCAGCCGCCCGTCCTCGCCGCGCCCGTAGCCGACGCTGAGGATGATCGCGTCCCGCTCGTCGCCCTGCACGCGCTCGATCGCCTTGACGAACCACGGCTCGTCCCGGCGCGCGGTCAGGGCCCGCTCGAACGCGGGGTCCTCCGCCATGGCCTCCACCAGGGCCCGTTCGATCCGGGCCTCGTGCTTCACGCCGAACGCGATGATCCCCAGGCTCTCCCCGGGGTGGCGGCGCACGTGCTCGCGGGCCTGCTCGACGACGGCGGCCACCTCCGCCTCGGGGCTGTTCGCCCCGCCGTCGATCCCGCGGCTGGGGGCGACCTCCACGTGACGCACGGCCTCGGCGGCGTCCACCGCGGGGAAGGTGGTCAGGCTGCGGTGGTAGACGTGCTCGTTGGACACCGCGATCAGCCGCTCGTCCCGGGAGCGGTAGTGCCACTGGAGGCTGCGGCCCTGCCCGGCCAGGAGCCGGTCCATGGCGGCCAGGATGCTCTCCGCGTCCCGGGTGAGGGAGCCGGCGGGGGCCTCGTCCGCGCGTCGCCGGGCCCCGCCGCGGCCGGCGGAGGCCAGGGCGGCGTCCTCGTCCTCGGACTCCTCCTCCATGACCTTGGCGAAGAACTCGGTGGGCGGCAGCTGGCGGCTGTCCCCGGCCACCACGGCCTGGCCGGCGCGCAGCAGCGCGGGGATCGCGTCCGCGGGGCGCACCTGGCTGGCCTCGTCGAAGATCACGACGTCGAAGCACCGCCGCAGCGGCAGCAGCCGGGAGACCTGCAGGGGGCTCATGGCCCACACGGGCGTGGCGGCGAGCATCACGTGGGGGGCGTCCTGGAGGAGGCGTCGCACGGGGCGGACGCCGCGGCGGCGCGTGACCTCGGTGATCAGGCGCGTGTACTCGGCGCCGTGCTCGTCCACCGCCCGGTCCAGGTGCCCGGACAGGCGGGCGCGCACGCGGTCCGCGTTGCCCGCCAGGTGCGCCGCGTCCAGCGCGCGGAACGCCTCCCCGGCCCGGTCCAGGTCCGCGCCGCGCAGGCCGGCCAGCCCGGGGCTGGTCAGCTCCGCCTCCTCGAGCAGGGAGCGCAGCACCACCCAGCGCAGCTGCAGGCCGGGCGGGGCCGTGAGCGGCTCGCCCGCCTGGAGCCGGGAGACGAGCAGCCGCACGAACGGGTCCAGCCCGTCCTCGGCCAGGGCGCGGCGGGCGTCCGCGGCGCGCACGAGCGCGCTGGTGCGGGCGCCGTCGGTCAGGGACGCCAGGCGGTCCCGCAGCTCCGCGAACCCGAGCGCGGACAGGTCCACCCCCTGCACCCAGGGGGAGAGCTCGGCCAGGAGGGCCTCGGCCTCCTCGAGCACGGCCCGGGCCTCGGCGCGCCCGGGGGCGGGCGCGGGCGCGGTGTCCGCGCGCCAGTAGCGGCGCAGCCCGTGGGCCCGGCGCAGGAGCGCGGGGCGCTCCTCCTCGGGCACGTCCGCCATCAGGTCCCGGACGCGACGTCGCAGCCCGCGGCGCCGCCAGAAGCCCACGTCCTCCCCGCCGCCCAGGGCCTCGGCGATCTCGTCCACCTCGGGGGACAGGACCAGGCCGGGGGCGCGCTCGGCCAGGAGCGCGGCGTCCTCGTGCAGGGACAGCACCCACCGGGCCTGCTCGACCGTCTCCGGGGCGGGGTACCCGGCGGCGCGCGCCAGCGCTGGGAGTAGGTGGTCCAGGGAGACCAGGCGCTGCTGCACGTCCAGGACGAGCCCGCGCCGGCGTCGGGCGTCCTCCCGGGAGGCGACGGCCTCGGGCCGCCAGCCGGGGGCGGTGTGCCACGCGGGGCCGAGGGCGCCGAGGTCGTGCAGCTCGTCCAGGGCGTCCGCGTGGCGGGCGAGCGTGTCCGGGGTCCAGTCCGCGAACGTCTCGGCGGGCAGCCGGAAGCCGGAGCGGGCGGCCTCGGGGATCCCGGCCTGGGCCGTGCGCAGCTCCGCCACGGACACGCCCCAGCCGTGCACGGGCTCCGTCAGGGCGTCCTTGTGGGCCACGAGGCGGTCCCGGGTGGCGGTCAGTCGCCGGCGGACCCCGTCCGTGTCCGGCTGCTCCTCGTCCGGCTCGCGCTCGAGCGCCTCCTTGAGCTGGCGGGCCACCGCCCGCCGGGAGCCCTCCGCGGCGAAGAGGTCCAGCAGGGCGTGGGAGAGCCCCACGTGCTCCAGCCGGTCCAGGACGGCGGTGATGGCGGCGCGCTTCTGCGCCACGAACAGCACCGTGCGGCCCTCGGCGGCCAGCGCCGCGATCATGTTGGCGATGGTCTGGGACTTGCCCGTCCCGGGCGGGCCCTGCACCACGAGGTTCCGCCCGGCCAGGGCGGCGTTGACCACGTACGACTGGCTCGCGTCCGCGTCCAGCACCAGGTGCTCCGAGTCCACCGGGCGGTAGTCCGGCGAGGCGGGGGAGAGGTCCGCGTCCCGGGCCGCGGAGCGGGTCTGCTCCACGGCCTCCGGGTCCCCCGCGAGGGCGCGGGCGAGCGGCGAGGCGGCGAGGGCCTCGAGGTCCGTCACGTCCGCCACCATGGCCTGCTTCTGGTAGGAGAAGGCGGCCAGCACGGCCCGGTCCTCGACGGCGAAGCCCGCCACGTCCGCGCACAGGGCGTCCAGGCGGGCCAGCGCCACGCGCAGGCCCTGCTCGGGGCCGAGGTCCTCGAGGGGCTCGAGGAGGTCCTCCTCCGCGATCTCCGTGCCGGCGCGGGCGAGCACGTGCAGCAGGACGCCGTTGACCTGGACGTCGTCCGTGAGCGCCAGGGTCCAGCCGTCCCCGGGTCCGCGGGTGCGCTCCACGCGCAGGGGGCGCAGCAGGACGGGTGCGTGCGCGGCGGGGGCGTCCCCGTCCGTGTCCCAGCGGGCGAAGCCCACCGCCAGGTGGGCCACGGGCACGCCGTACTCCTCCACGGCCTCGCGCTGGCGGCGGTGCAGCCGCCCGCACGCGCGGTGGGCCGCGGCCTGGGCCTCCGCGCCGGGGACCAGGCGGCTCAGGCGCACGTCCTCCCCGGCGAGCAGGCTCCGCAGCGCGGCGGGGTCCGCCTCGGTGAGGTCCACGGTGGCGGCGGTGGGCCGGAAGTGGAGCAGCCGGTTGGTGCCGCCGACGTCGATCAGGGCGTCCTGCCACTCCTCGGCGGCGCGGCGCAGCAGCGCCTCCTGCTCGGAGGGGTCCCGATCGCGCGCACGACTGTCCATGGGGTGCACCCTACGGACGCGGCGGACGCATTAAGCGCCGCAGGTCAGCCGTCCAGGAGGTCGCTCACCGTGACCAGCGTGTAGCCCTCCGCCTCGAGCCGGTCCACGAGCGCGCCGACGGCCCCGGAGGTGGACGGGTAGATGTCGTGCATCAGCACCACGTCCCCCGCGGAGACCTCCACGTCCGTCACCGCCGCGGCGCTGCGGCTCTGCCAGTCCTCGGTGTCCGCGGTCCAGGTCAGCGCGGTGCCCACCGTCTCCTCGATGGCCGCGTCCACGCCGGCGTCGTGGAAGCCCCACGGGGGTCGGGCGACCGTGGGTCGCTCGCCCGTGGCCGCCTCCACCGCGTCCTGCGCGGCCTCCAGCTCGGCCACGGCCTCCGCCCGGTCCAGCGTGGTCAGGTCCGGGTGCGTGTGCGTGTGGTTGCCGATCTCGTGCCCCTCGGCGGCCATGCGCCGCAGCAGCTCCGGCTCCTGCTCGGCCAGCCGTCCGATCACGAAGAACGTGGCCGGCACGTCCCGCGCGGCGAGGGCGTCGAGCACCTCCACGGTGGTCGGACGCACGGGCCCGTCGTCGAAGGTCAGGGCCACGCACGCGGCGGCGGAGCAGTCGGTGGCGCCCGCCCCGACCGTGGCCCGCGGGGTCCGGGCGGCGGAGGACGACGACGGCGCGTCCGCCTCCGGGACCTCGCTCGCCGTCGGCGCGGGGCTGGTCGGGGCTGACGTGCTCGCGGCGGGCGCCGTCGAGGCGGCGGCCGAGGAGGCCGCGGCGGAGGTGCTCGGCGTCGTGGCGGACGGGGTGGCGGCCGGGGAGGCGGAGGACGCCGGTGCCGGGGAGGTCGGGGCGGGAGCGGGTGCGTCCGTCCCGCACCCGGACAGGGCGAGTGCGGCCGAGGCGAGCAGGGCGGCTGCGGCGCGGTGGGCGGTGGCGGTGATGGCGGGCTCCCTTCCGGGCTCCGGCCGGTCCGGGGCCCGCTGTCCAGTCTGGGGGCCGCGCGGCGGCGGACCGGGGCGGGGCGGCCGAGGGAGGTCCGCCGGACCCGCTGCCAGGCTGCTGGCGTGGGCGGATGCCGACCCTGTCAGGGGGCTGTCAAGGGTGGACGCGTGTGCTGAGATACTGGTAGTACTGAGAGCACCGTGTGCGCTGGATCGCGTGCACACGTGCGTCACGCCACACCCCGCTCTCGACCCTGAGGACTCCATGAAGAAGACCGCCACCGGCCTCACCCTGGCCGCCGCCCTGTCCCTGACCGCCTTCTCCGCCGCCCCGGCGTCCGCCCTGGACCGCAACGGCAACTTCAAGAACTGCGACGAGGTGTACGCGTCTGGCATCTCCCATATCGGTCCGGAGCACCCGCAGTACGACTCCGGTCTCGACAACAGCGATGACGACCTGATCGGCTGCGAGAACCCGGAGAACGCGGGCTACTACAACACGACGAAGTGGGCCCCCTCGGCCCCCTCCGTCGATGTCGACTCGGACCTGCCGGATCACGTCACCCAGCCGGACTCGATCGACAACCAGTACACGTACCCGGACTGCAAGGACGTCTTCGCTGCTGGCCTGGCGAACCTCCCGAAGTCCTCGGAGTACTACCACATCGACCTCGACGCGGATCTCGACGGCATCGGCTGCGAGGTCAACGGCGACGACGCCGACGTTCCTGCCGCCATCGTCGCCAAGTACACCGAGACCGAGGCGGAGTCGGAGGAGTCCGAGGACGAGCCGCAGGTCACCGTCGTCCCCGAGGGCACCCCGGACACCGGCGCCGAGGGCACCCCGCTGGCCCCGTTCGCGGCGGGCGCGCTGGCCCTGGCCGCCGTAGCCGGCACCGGCGTGGCGATGCGCCGTCGTCAGGCCTGATCCAGGCCCGCAGCGGAGGTACCGTCTCCGGATGAGCCTCACCGCACCGCTCCGCCGCGGACGCCTCGCCGCGTCCGCGGCGGCGCTGTGCCTGCTCGTGGCCGGCTGCGGCGGGCCGGAGGCGAGCCCGGCCGCCGCCCCGGCCCCGCAGGCCGCTCCCAGCACGACGCCAGCTCCTCCTCCCGGCACGACGGCGCCCCCCGCCACGCCCCCCGCCTCGCCCTCCTCCGCACCGCCGGCCCCCTCGTCCTCCCTCGCCCCGTCGTCGACGGTGTCCGCTGAGGACTGGTCCCGCGAGGATCAGGTCGAGGAGTACTTCGGCGCGGACGGTGCGGCGTCCGCGACCCCCTCGGCCGAGCCCGCCGAGGCGGCCCCCGCCCCCGAGCCCGAGGTCATGCCGGAGTCCGCCCCGGTCCGGGTGCGGGTCGAGAGGATCGGCGTCGACTCGACGCTCCTGGAGCTCGGGCTGCACGAGGACGGCACGGTGGAGGTCCCGCCCACGGGCGCGGGCTCCCCGGCCGGCTGGTACCGCAACTCCCCGACGCCCGGCGAGCGGGGGCCGGCCGTCCTGCTGGGGCACGTCGGGAACGCGGCCGGGCGGCTCGGCGTGTTCGGGCGACTGGCGGAGCTGGAGCCGGGGGACGTCGTCGAGGTGGACCGGGAGGACGGCACCACGGCGGTGTTCGAGGTGGACCGCAGCGTGTCCTACGAGCGGGAGGACTTCCCTGCGGACGAGGTCTACGGGAACACGGACGACGCCCAGCTGCGCCTCATCACGTGCGACGCCTACAGCGCCTGGACCGGCCGGTGGGAGGCGAACCACGTGGTCTACGCCACGCTGGCCGGCTGAGCCGTCCTGCCGGGGCGGATGCCCTGACCTGCGCGGATGCCGTCGGCGCTCCCGGGACGCACCGCTCTCCCCGCGGCGGCGCCGGCCGGGTTAGGCTTCCGCTCTGCACCCCGCGGATCAGCCCGGGGGCCTAGACCCCCGAGGACGACACCACCATGCCGCAGAACCACGACCTGGACGGCCAGCTGGCCGACGCCGAGACCTACCTCATCCACGTGCTCACCGAGGCCGTGCCGCCGCAGGACCCCACGAACTTCGAGATCACCGCCGCCGCCCAGGACTTCTTCGAGCAGCACGGCACCTACGACGTCCGCGCCGCCGGGGCCGAGGCGGCCGAGGAGCTCCTCGCCCGTCACCGCCGCGTCCTCCGCTGACCGGCCGCACACCGTGACCCCCGTGGCGCCCCCGATCTCCGCCGAGCCCTCCGTGGCCGTCCTGATCTGGGGCGCCACGCACGTCCACACGCAGGACCACCGCGACGCCGTCGCCCGGCACCCGCGCGCCCGTCTCGCCGCCGAGTTCTCGGACGACGGCGGCGCCCCCGACCCCGCCGCGCAGGCGGCGGGGATCGACTGGGACGGCGTGGACGCCGTCATCCTGGACGGCCGGACCGGGCGCCATGCGGCGCAGGTGCGCGCCGTGCCCGCCGGGATCCCCGTGCTCGTGGAGAAGCCGCTGGGGGTGGACGCCGCCGCGGCCGCCGAGGTGGCCGCCGCGCTCGAGGGCCGCCCGCACTCCGTGGGCTTCTTCCAGCACCTGCTGCCGGCCACCCGCCGGTGGATCGGGGAGGTGCGCGCCGCCGTCGAGCACGGTCAGCCGCCGGAGCGGATCACCGTGGACTTCGGCCACGACGGCCGGGTGTCCGGCATGTTCACCGGCGAGCACGCGTGGATGGTGGACCCCGCCCGCGGCGGGTCCGGGAACTTCCTGGACCTCGGCCTGCACCTGGTGCACCTGGCCCGGCGCCTCGGGCTGGGGGAGCTGGAGCCCGTGGCCTGCACGCTCGAGCCCGCCGCGGACGGCCTGTCCGACGCCGGCGGGGCCGCCGTGCTGCGCGCGGGCGCCACGGAGATCCGGCTGAGCGTCACCGCGAACGAGCGGCGCACGTTCACGGCCCGCGCCGAGGGTCCGGCGGGCGCACCGACGTGGGAGGTGCGCGGCGGCACCCTCACCCGGGACGGTGCGCACGTGCTCACCGGCGGCGGCCCGGACGCGGCGATCGCCGCCACCGCGTTCCTCGACGCCGTCGCGGGCGTCGAGGGGCCGCTCACCCCCACGGACGCGCCCGAGGCGTTGGCCGTGCAGGAACTCGTGGAGGCGCTGCAGGCCCTGGCCTGACGGCCCACGACGGGCCGCGACGGCCGGCCGGGGGCTCAGGCCAGCGGCATCCCCATCACGGTGCGGGAGGCGATCCCGAGTGCCGCGAACACCTCGGCGGGCATGCCCGAGACGTCGTCGTCCACATGGGTCATGCCGATCTTCTCGGCCACCCGCAGCGAGGCCGTGTTCTCCGGATGGACGATCGCCACGAGTTCGTCCGCCAGGGCGCGCTCGCGGGCGAGATCCCGGCACGCCGCGGCGGCCTCGGTGGCGTAGCCGCGCCCCTGCCGGTCGGTGCGCACGTGGTAGCCGACCTCGAGCCGGCGCTCGCCGTTCACGGACTGCCAGGTCAGGCCGCAGTCCCCGAGGAAGGCGCCCTCGTGCGTCTCGATGATCCACAGCCCGTGCCCGTCCCGCAGGTACCGCGTCCGGTTGCCGGCGATCCAGAGGGCCGCCTCCTCGGGCGTCTTCGGGTCGGGGTAGTAGGCCATCACGGCCGGGTCGCCGAGCAGCGCGGCCATCGGGACGACGTCGGCCTCCGTCATCTCCCGGAAGCGCAGGCGGGCGGTGGGGGCGGGGAGCATGGGGCGAGCGTAGCCCCGCCGGTAGCGTGCGGGGCATGAGGATCGCCGCACTCGACGTCGACGGGACCCTGCTCTTCGAGGACCGGATCGCCCCGGAGACGGTGGCCGCCGTCCGGGACTGGCGCGCCGCCGGGCACCTGGCTGTCGCCGCCACCGGCCGCTCGACCGCCGCGTTCGAGCTCGCCCAGCGCTCCGGTCCCGTGGAGGTGGACTTCGGGATCCTGGCGACGGGCGCCGTCGTGGTGGACGCCGCCGGGCAGGTCCTGCACCGCCGCACCCTCTCCCGCGCCACGGTGCGGGGCGTGCTCGAGCAGGTGCGGGACATGCCGGAGGTGACCGCGTACGGCTCGGCGGTGGGGCAGGCGGACGGCCGGTTCTTCTCCACCCGCGCGGACGGCCGCGGCCACGCGCTCCTGCGCGAGGTGCGCGAGCTCGGCCCGGACGCCGCCGAGGCGGAGGACTTCGTCAGCATGCCCGTGTGGATCCCGGACGACGCCGAGCGCCGCCGCGTGGCCGACTGGGTGGAGGCCACGTTCGAGGACGCCGTGGTGCAGGTCAACGAGCACTTCGCGGACATCCTGCCGGCGGGCTCCACCAAGGGCGACGCCCTGGGCTGGCTGTTGACCCATCTGGGGGTCCCGCGGGAGGAGATCGAGCTGATCACGTTCGGCGACTCGTGGAACGACCTGTCCATGCACGCCGTGGCGGACCGCTCCTTCAGCTTCCCGTGGTCGCCGGAGCCGGTGCGGGCGGCCACGCACGAGGTGGTCGCCTCCGTGGCCGAGGCGCTGCCGCGCCTGGTCTGAGGGACCGGGGGCGGCGCCGCGGTCCGGAGCCGGTCAGACGACGCGCGTGAGGCGTCCCAGCGCGTACCCCATCAGCGGCCGGTAGGCCGCCAGCAGCCACCGCGGCCCGGTGACGGTCACGCCGGCGCGCGTGCCGGCGTCGTAGTGGTCCCCCGCGGGGGCGGAGGCGGGCTCCACGGTGTGCTCCAGGGCCATGCGCCACGGCCCGAGGCGGACGCCCCACGCCCAGGTGCGGGCGGACGCGTCCACGGCGGTCACCCGGAACGGGACGGGCACCGCCCACGCCGCGGTCACGACGCCCGTGGTGCCGGGGCGTATCACCGCGTCCGCGGTCTCGACGCCGGTCAGGTGCGGCGCCCAGGACGGCCAGCGGTCCGGATGCAGGTAGGCGGCCCAGACGTCGTCGGGCCGGGACGGGCCCGTGCGGGCGGTGTGGATCCGCCCCGGGCGGGCGAGGGCGGGCCGGGTGCGGCGCAGGCGGGGGAGCATGGGCCCACGATCCCATGGATGGCGCCGCAGGGGGCCTCTAGGGTCGGGGCATGAGAGGTTCTCCGGTCGATGACAGGGACGGAGTGCGGCGGGCCCCGGCGTGGGTGCGCGGGGGTGCGGTGATCCTCGTTCTCGCCCTCGGGGCGGGCCTCCCGGGCTGCGCGGTGGTGGACCGGGTGATCTGGGGGGCCGACGGGTACGCCGTGAAGGCGGCCGCCCGGGACGTGATCGCCGCGGCGCAGGAGGGGGAGGAGCCGAACCTGTGCCCGGGGCGGCCGTGGATCTGGGTGACCCCGCCGGCTGGTCGGGCGCCGGAGCCGGGGAGCCGGAGCCGTTCCGGGCGCGCTGGTGGTCGCAGGACGTCCAGGCCATGGGGCCTGACTGGGAGATCAACGTCGAGTCGGACTTCGACGCGGTCCGGGACAGTGACCGGCACCCCGGCTCCCTCGCCTTCCGCGAGGAGGGCGGCGGACTCTGCCTGGCCGGCCACCAGCCGGCCACGTTCACGGAGTGAGACGGGTTCCACATGCTGAACGCGGGTCCGTCCGGGGCGACTCGGTGAATCATCATGAACCCATGAGCACCCCGCACCCCGCCTTCACGCCCAGCCCGGCCACGGACGCCCTGCTCTCCCTGACCGCCGCCCGCGCGGTGCCCCATGCCGAGTTCGTGGCGGACGCGCCCGACTCCCCCGGCGTGGTGGGCGTGCACGTGGACCTCGACGGCGCCCGTCGCCTCGGCCTCACGGACCGCGCGCTCGCGGGCGGGCTCGTCTACGTGATCGCGGCGCCGGAGTCCCTGCGGGACCGCACGGTGCGCGCCCACTTCCAGTCCGGGCGCACGGCCGCCTCCCACCTGCGCGCCGGCCTGGCCGCGCTGCTCTCGGAGGACCTGGAGCTGGACGGCGTCCCGCGCAGCCCCGGCGTCTCCGGCCGGCGGGGCCTGACCTCGGACGCCGAGGAGGAGCTGACCGCCTGGATGCGCGCCCACCTGCGCCTGAGCTGGTGGGAGGCCCCGGAGGGCGTCGACGCCGCCGAGGTGGCCGCCGCGGTCACGCGCGAACTCTCCCCGGCGCTGCACTCCACCGGCGTGGACCGCCCGTGGGACCGCCTCGCCGAGCGCCGCCGCGCGATCGTCGAGCGCGCCCGCCGCTCCGCCACCCTCTGAGTCTGGCCTCGGGGGGGCGGGGCATCGGGCCCTGACTGTCAAGGGATCACCTGTGAGGATGAGGTGCGTCACAGGGTGGTCACTGCCAGGTGTCACCCGCTTGGCGCTCGCCCCGTCGTCCTCTGCGCCGACCTCGAGTCCGGCATCCGCTGAGGAGGCCGCCGCGGCGGGGTCGGAGGGGGACGACTCGCCGACGGCGGCGCCGGCTGCGGCTCCGACGGAGGGCGGGGAATCCGGGTCCGAGAGAGATGAGGAGTCCTCAGATACCTCGGCGGCTGCGGAGGCCGGCTCGGGTGAGGTCGCCGCGGCGCGCAACCAGGCACGGTCCTACCTCGAGTTCACGGGATTCTCGCGCACCGGTCTCATTGATCAGCTCGAGTACGAGGGCTACTCGAATGCCGTGGCCACCCAGACAGTCGACGGGATGGGCATCGACTTCGACGCGGAGGCTCTCCAGTCTGCAGAGGCCTACCTCGAGCACACCGCGTTCTCCGAGGAGGGTCTCCAGGGGCAGCTCGAGTTCGAGGGGTACACCCCGGAACAGGCGGCCGGAGCGGTGGCCGCCGTCGGCGTGGACACCGCGTCTGAGGCCGTGGAGTCCGCGCGGTCGTATCTGAAGCACTCCGGCATGTCCGAGTCCGGCCTGATCGACCAGCTCCAGTACGAGGGCTTCTCCGCGGAAGAGGCGATGTCCGCCGTTGAAGGCCTGGATGTGGACTGGGCCGCCGAGGCGGCGGAATCGGCCGCGTCCTATCTGGAGCACACGTCCATGTCGCGGTCGGCGCTCGTCGACCAGCTCGTCTTCGAAGGCTTCACGTCCTCCCAGGCTGAGGCGGGGGTGTCGGCAGCCGGCCTCTGAGCTCCTCGAGCCCACGACGCCGGGCGCCCCTTCGCGTGGAAGGGGACGCTCGGCGTCGTCGTCAGCCCTTCACGCCGCCGGCGGTGAGGCCGGAGACGATGTACTTCTGCAGGAAGAGGAACAGAGCCATCACCGGCAGGGCGGCCAGCACCGCGCCGGCGGCGAACACGCCCCAGTTCTCGGACCGGGTCTCCGAGACGTACCCGTACAGGCCCACGGCCAGGGTCTGCGCCTGCGGGTCGGTGAGGACCACGGAGGCGATCACGAACTCGGACACCGTGGAGATGAAGGACAGCAGCGCCACCACCGCGAGGATCGGCGTGACCAGGCGCAGGATGATCCGGAAGAAGATCTGCACGTGGGAGGCGCCGTCCAGCTTCGCGGCCTCGTCCAGGGACGTGGGGACCGTGTTGAAGAAGCCGTACATCAGGTAGGTGTTCACGCCCAGCGCGCCGCCGAGGTAGACCATGATCAGGCCCAGGTGCGTGCCGATGCCCAGCGCGGGCACGATGTCCCCGATCCAGTTCAGCAGCAGGAAGATCGCGACGACGGCCAGCAGCTGCGGGAACATCTGCACCAGCAGCAGGGTCAGCAGGCCCACGCGCCGGCCCCGGAAGCGCATCCGCGAGAACGCGTAGGCGGCCAGGGCGCCGAGGAACACGGTGGCCACCGAGGTCACCACGCCGATGATCAGGGTGTTCATGAACCACCGGCCGAACGGGCGCTGCTGGTCCTGGAACAGGTCCACGTAGTTCTGCGTGCTGAACGCGCTGAACAGCGTGTTGGAGCTGGCCATCGTGCCGGTCGGGTCGAAGGACGCCGAGAGCACGTACAGCAGCGGGAAGAGGGAGAACGCGCTCGCCAGCACGCCCACGGCGTGCCGCCAGCCGTCCTCCTTGAGCCAGCGGCCGAAGCCGCGCTGGGAGCCGGAGGGGCCGTCGTCGTCCCAGCGGATCGGGTCGGCCTCCTGGGCGGCCAGCGCCGCGGCCATGCCGGTGGCGGCCCGGGCGGGGGCGGCGGACGCCGTGACGGTGGCCGTGTCCGGCCCGGGGACGTCCCGGGGTCCGCGGGGGTCCTGGCGTGCGGGGGAGCTGCTCACGAGTTGATCTCCTCGAGGGCCTTGGTGCGGCTGAAGCTGAGGGCGGAGACGGTGGCCACGATCAGGAAGATCACGATCGACAGGGCCGAGGCGAGGCCGAAGTCACGGCCCACGCCGGAGAAGGCCGTCTTGTAGACCACCGTGATCAGGATGTCCGTGGCGCCGATGTTGCCGGAGGCGTCCGGGAACTGCGGGCCGCCGCCGGTCAGCATGTAGATGATGTTGAAGTTGTTGAAGTTGAAGGCGAACGAGGAGATCAGCAGCGGCGCCACCGACACCAGCAGCAGCGGGAGCTTGATGGAGCGGAAGATCCGCCACGCGCTCGCGCCGTCCATCTTGGCGGCCTCGTCCACGTCCTCCGGGAGCGACTGGAGGGCACCCGTGGTCACCAGGAACATGTAGGGGAAGCCGAGCCACAGGTTCACCAGCAGGACGGAGAACTTGGCGAGCCACGGGTCCGTGAGCCACTGGATGTCCGCCCCGCCGAACAGGGTGTTGTTGACGAACCCGAACTCCGGGTTCAGCAGGCCGGACCACACGAGGCCGGACAGGAACGCCGGGAAGGCGTAGGGGAGGATCATCAGCACGCGGTACATGCGGCGCCCGCGCATGGTGGCCTTGTTGAAGGTGATGGCCAGCAGCAGGCCGAGCACGAAGGTGCTCGCCACGGACAGCAGCGCGAAGGCGAAGGTCCACACGGTCACCCGGATGAGCGGGTCCCGCAGCTGGGGGTCGGTGAAGGCCTTGGTGAAGTTCTCCATGCCGACGAACACGCGCCAGCCGTTCTGCAGGGTGCTGCCGTCCTCCGCGGCGAACTGCCCCTCGCCGTTGTCGCGGTAGACGGTGCCGTCCTGGCTGTCGGTGAAGGTGTCCGTGGCCTCGTCGTATCTCAACGCCGGGGCGTAGGCGTAGGCGACCGAGCCGTCCTGGGTCTTGAGGGAGCCCGCGGCGGGGTCGTCCGTGAGCGGGACGTCCAGCTCGGCGACCTCGCCCTGCCGGCTCAGCAGGTCGCCGAAGGTGAGGGAGGTGTACCCGTCCGCGGAGACGGGCCGGTCGCCGGAGACCTCGGCCTCCACGGGCTCGAGAGGGCTCTCCGAGGAGCCGACCATCGCCTGCCCGTCCTGGACGGTGAGCAGGTGCAGCTCCCCACCGCGGTCCACGACGGTGACCGGGTAGGCGGGGGAGTCCGGCACGCGCACGCTCGACGAGCGCTGGATGGCCTCGATGGCGGCGGGCTTGTCCGAGTTGTGGCCGTCGCCGTAGTTCGTGAAGGCGATGTACGAGGAGTACAGCACCACGAACACCTGGAACAGCACCAGGAAGAACACACCCGGGGCCAGGTACTTCGCCGGCAGGCCGCCGCGGCGGAGGTAGATCCAGTTGATCAGCAGGGTCACGGCCAGCGTCAGGGCGAAGACCACCCAGTCGCCGGCGGCGGCGAGCTGGAACAGCACGAAGCCCGCGAAGGCGTCCACGAGTCCCAGCAGGACGATCTTGACCAGGGTGCCCGTCAGCCCGTCGGGGCCGCGTCCGGCTGCACCGCGACGCCCGGCGGGGGCGTCGTCGTCGATGGCGCGCGTGCGGTCCGGCGCCGTGGAAGTCGTGCTCATGGTCCCTCATCCGGCCCGGACGGGCCCTCGGTGGTGTGCGGCGTGGGTGCGCCTCCGGCGACCGCCACGGCCGCCGGAGGCGAGCGTCCCGTCGCGGGCCCGCAACGCGGCCCGCCACGGGCCCGGGCGGGTCCAGTCCCCAGCGTTGCCGCCCGGTCCGA
>NZ_JAUNHR010000002.1:43818-55895 GCF_030523875.1 Micrococcus sp.
GGGGGGGGGGGGGGGGGGGGCCCCGCGGCCCCCCGCCGGGGCCGGGGGGGGGGCGGGCCGGGGGGGGCCCCGGGGGGGGGGTGCGCCCCGGGACGGGGCGGGTCACTTCCCGAGCTTGCCCTCGATGTCGGACACCATCTTCTTCCAGGCCTCGGCCGGCTCGGCCTCGCCCTTGATGATGCGCATCTCGGCGGAGCCCCAGAACTCGAACACGGCGCCCATCTCGGGGGCGGCGGGCATCGGGACGCCCTCCTTGCCGATCTCGCCGAAGGCCTTGACGACCTCGTCCTGCGCCGCCTTGTCGAAGGAGGCCTTCAGGGCGGGGGCGCGCTTGCCCTCCTGGTACAGGGCGTCCTGCGCCTGCTCCGTGGAGAGGTAGTTGATGACGAACTCGTTGGCGGCCAGCTTGTTCTTGGACTCGGCGGACACGAAGAACGCGTTGACGCCCACGAACGGCTGGGCGGGCTGGTCGCCCATGGCCGGGATGGGCTCGACGGCGAACTCGACGCCCGCCTTCTGGGCGTCCTCCACGTTCCAGGGGCCGGTCAGGAAGTACGCGGCCTGGCCCTTGAAGAACTGCTCCTTGGCGATGTCGCCCGTCATGTTGGGGTTGAACATGCCGGTGCCCTCGGGGCCGTGCTCCGCCAGCTTGGCGGCGAAGGCCTCGCCCTCGGGGCCGCCCATGGCCAGCGAGCTGACGTCGTAGGAGCCGTCGGCCTTCTGCGCGAAGACGGGGGCGCCCATCGAGGTCTGGAACGGGTACAGGTGGTAGGGATCGCCCTGCACCGGGTCCAGGCCGACGACGAAGCCGTACTTCGCCTGGCCGCCGTCGACGACCTTCTTGCTCTCGGCGACGAGCTCGTCGAAGGTCTTCGGGGCGGTCTGGGCGAGCTTGGTGTTGCGCAGGAGGGCGATGTTCTCGACCGAGTAGGGCACGCCCCAGGTCTTGCCCTGGTAGGTCACGGCCTGGACGGCGGCCTCGGAGAAGGCGCCGGACTTCTCGCCCATCTCGAGGGGCTCGATGACGCCGTTCTGCACCAGCGCGCCGATCCAGTCGTGGGCGCCGACGATCACGTCCGGGCCCTTGCCGGTGGGCGCCTGGGTGATGAAGTCGTCCCGCATGGAGGAGTTGTCCTTCACCACCAGGTTGACGGTGATGCCCTTCTCCTCCTTGAACTTCTTGGCCACGGCCTCCAGGGGGCCCTGGCGGTTCTGGTCCACCCACATGGTGATGGTGGTGGCCCCGCCCTGGGTCAGGTCCTGGGAGGAGGAGGCCGCCCCGGCGGACGCGGAGCCCGCCGAGGAGGACGGCGCGGAGGAGGTGCCGCCCGAGCAGGCGCTCAGGGCCAGCGCGGAGACCGCGCCGGTGAGGGAGAGGGCGAAGGTGCGGCGGGACATGCCGCCGGGGATGTTCGCAGTCATGGCTGCCTTTCGGTGCTGGACGACCCCGTGGGATCGCCGCACGGCGGGGCCGCGGGCGGTCGCGCCGTCGCGACCGGGGTCGAGGCCGTCCGGGGGTCGGGCTCGCCGGGCCCGGACGGGATGGAAGCAGTGTAAGCGTTTCCAGTGTGGCGGTCCACACAGGGGGCGGAAGCGGCCTGTCCGCGCGTCCTGGCGCGGAGCCGGTGGTCGATCGCGGCGTCGCGGGGCCGATGGAAACGTTTCCACTGCGGACGCCGCGGGCCTAGGATGTGGCCCAGTCCTCCCCGCCTGACGGCGGCCCGGTTCGAGAGAAGCAGAGACCCCATGGCCGGCATCAAGGACGTCGCGCACCTGGCCGGCGTCTCCACCGCGACGGCGTCGCGCGCCCTCACGGGCGCCGGCGCGGTCGCCGCGACGACCCGCGAGCGCGTGCAGGACGCCGCGCGGGTGCTCGGCTATGTCCCGCACGCCCCCGCCGCCTCCCTCGCCTCCGGCCGCACGGGCACGGTGGGGGTGGTGGTCCCGGACGTGAACCGGTGGTTCTTCGCCGCCGCCCTCGAGGGGATCGCCCACGAGCTCATGGAGGGCGGCCTGGACCTGACCCTCTTCAACGCCGGAGTGTCGCCGGGGCATCGGGGCGCGATCTTCTCCGAGCTGGTCCACCGGGGGCGCCTCGACGCGCTCGCCACCGTCTCCTTCAAGCTCAGCGGCTTCGAGCTGGCGGGCCTGGCGCGCCTGGGCCGGCCCGTCGTCGCCCTCGGCGGCCTCGTGGACCCGGGCGTCGAGCTGCCCGACTGGTTCACCGCCCTGCAGGTGGACGACGTGGCCGTGGCGACCCTCGCGGCCGAGCACCTGCTCGAGCTCGGGCACCGGGACATCGCGTTCCTGGGCACCGTCCCCGAGGACGTCGAGTTCCAGGTGAGCACGGAGCGCACGCGCGGCTTCGAGCGCACCATGGCGCGGGCCGGGGTGCTCGTCCCGCCGGACCGGATGGTCGAGGCGGACTTCACCCTCGGCGGGGCCTGCCACCGGGTGCGCGCCCTGCTCGAGCGTCCCGGCCCGCGGCCGACCGCGATCCTCGCGATCTCGGACGAGATGGCGATGGGCGCCTGGATGGCCGCCCTCTCGCTGGGGCTGCGCGTGCCCGAGGACCTGTCCGTGATGGGCGTGGACGGTCACCCGGACGCAGCCCGGCTCGGCCTGACCACCGTGGACCAGACCCCCCGGGAGCAGGGCCGTCGCGCGGCCCGGCTGGTGGCCGAGACCCTGCGCGGCACGCCTGAGCCCCGCCGCATCCTGCACCGGCTGCACCTGCGCCGCCGCGCCAGCACGGCCCCGCCGCCCTAGGCGACCGGCTTGGACGGCGGCCGCCCGTCGTCGTCCCCCAGACCCCTTTCCACCCCGGATCGTCGGGCACGTGCCTGCCCGTGAAAGGACCCCTCCCATGGCCTCCGTGACGTTCAAGTCCGCCACCTGTCAGTACCCCAACGCCCCCCGCCCCTCCGTGGACCGCCTGGACCTGGAGATCGCCGACGGCGAGTTCCTCGTGCTCGTGGGCCCCTCGGGCTGCGGCAAGTCCACCTCGCTGCGCATGCTCGCCGGCCTCGAGCCCCTCACCGGGGGACGGGTGTTCCTGGGTGACCGGGACATCACGGACGTGGAGCCCAAGGACCGGGACATCGCGATGGTGTTCCAGAACTACGCCCTCTACCCGCACATGACCGTCGCGGACAACATGGGCTTCGCGCTGAAGATCGCGGGCGTCCCCGCGGACGAGCGCCGCCGACGCGTGGAGGAGGCGGCCAGGCTCCTCGACCTCGAACAGTTCCTGGACCGCAAGCCCAAGGCCCTCTCCGGCGGCCAGCGCCAGCGCGTGGCCATGGGCCGGGCGATCGTCCGCGACCCGCAGGTCTTCCTCATGGACGAGCCGCTGTCCAACCTGGACGCCAAGCTGCGCGTGCAGACCCGCGCCCAGATCGCCCAGCTGACCCGCCGCCTGGGGACCACCACCGTCTACGTGACCCACGACCAGACCGAGGCCATGACCATGGGCGACCGGGTGGCCGTGCTCAAGGACGGCCTGCTGCAGCAGGTGGACACCCCCCGCAACCTCTACGAGCGTCCGCGGAACGTGTTCGTGGCCGGGTTCATCGGCTCCCCGGCGATGAACATCCTGCGCCTGCCGCTGGCTGAGGGCGGCGTCCGGTTCGGCTCCGCCGTGCTCCCGGTGGAGCGGGAGGTGCTGGCCTCCGCCGGCGGCGAGGTGGACCTGGGCGTTCGCCCGGAGGACCTGGAGATCACCTCGGGCGACGGCCTCGAGGTGGAGGTGGACACCGTGGAGGAGCTCGGCGCCGACGCCTACGTCTACGGCCACACCGTCCTGGACGGGCAGGAGCGCATGATCACCCTCCGCACCGGCGGCTACACCGCTCCGGGCAAGGGCTCCGTGGTCCATGTGGTCCCGCGGCAGGAGCGCGTGCACCTGTTCCATGCCGAGGGCGGCGAGCGCCTCAACGGCTGATGCCGCCCTCCCGCGGCCAGGGCTGCTCGCGGAGGTCCTCCACCGACTCGTTGAACCGCCGCATCAGCGCGGCCAGGGCGGCCACGTCCTCCGCGGGCCACGCGGCCGTCACCCGGGCGGCGGCCGCGCGGCGGGCGGCGAGCTCGTCCTGCAGGGCGGCCCGGCCGGCGTCGGTGGGGCGGAAGCGGCGGGCCTGGCCGCCGTCGGGGTCCCGGATCCGCTCCACGAGGCCGGCCCGGCCGGCGGCGGTGAGCTGACGCTGCAGGGTGGAGACGTCCAGGCCGAAGGCCGCCGCGAGCTCGGCCATGGTCATGGGCCCCTGCGCGTCCAGGCGGGCCAGCAGGATCACCGCGCTGCGGTCCAGCGCGTCGGGACGCCGGTAGGCGCCCAACCCGTGCACCGCGTGGCGCAGCAGCAGCATGTGCTCGTGGACGAGGGCGTCCAGCCCCGGCGCGGAGCCCTCAGCCCCCTCGGCGGGTCGTGCAGGGGGTTCGGCGCGGTCGGGCAGATCGGGCATGGGGGACTCCGGGGTCGACGTCGGGGCGGGGCCCCGGCCCGGTGGCACACCGGGGCGGCGAGAGGAGTCTAGACTGCCGTGTGCATCATGAACATTGCATGATGCACATCCGGCGGGCGGGCGTGTGGCCCGGCCCGCGCACGTCGTCGCAGAGGACTCCCATGCAGCACCCCGACACCGAGAGCGCCGTCGAGGCCGGGTCACGGGTGGTCACCCCCACCTTCGTCGTGGCCTGGCTGGTGAACTTCGCCCAGTACCTGACCTTCTACCTGCTCACCACCACCATGGCGCTCTACGCGGTGCGCCAGTTCGGGGCGGGGGAGTCCGCGGCGGGCTTCGCGGCCAGCTCCTTCGTGGTCGGGGCCACGGCGGCGCGCGTCGTCGCCGGCCACGTGGTGGACAGCCTGGGCCGGCGCCGCGTGCTGCTGGTCTCGCTCGTCGTGGTCACCCTGGCGTGCCTGGCCTACCTGCCCACCGCGTCCCTCGGTGCCCTCGTGGCGCTGCGGATGGTCCACGGCGCTGCCTACGCCCTGGCCAGCACGGCCGTCATGACGCTCGTGCAGTCCGTGATCCCCCCGTCCCGACGCGCGGAGGGCACGGGGTACTTCGCCCTGGGCACCACCCTGGCCACCGCCCTCGGCCCGGCGCTGGGCCTGCTCCTCGTGGACGCCGCGGGCTACCCGGGGATGTTCTGGGCCACCGCGGCCGTCGCCGCCCTGGGCCTCGTGTTCGGCCTGGTCCTGCGGATCCCGGACACGCCCGCGGCCGCGCGGCCGCACCTGCTCCGCGACTTCCGTCTGGGCGGGATCCTGCACCCGGCCGTCCTGCCGATCGGGGTGTTCATGCTGCTGGTGGGCGTCGGCTACGCGGGCGTGATCACGTATCTCAACGGCTACGCGGAGGAGCGGGGGCTCACCGCCGGTGCGGGGCTTTTCTTCCTGGCCTACGCCGCCGTCATGCTCGTGATGCGCTTCGTGCTGGGGCGGCTGCAGGACCGGCGCGGGGACAACATCGTGGTGGGGATCGGCGTCGTGGCCTTCGCCGCGTCCCTCGTGGTGCTCGCGGTGGCCCGGCAGGACGCCGTGGTGGTGCTCGCCGGCGCGCTGGCCGGGCTGGGGTACGGCACCCTGATGCCGGCCGCCCAGGCGATCGCCGTGCGGCTGGTCCCGCCCACCCAGCTCGGCACCGGCATCTCCACGGTGTACCTGGGCGTGGACGTGGGCATCGGCCTGGGCCCGGTGGCGCTGGGCGGACTGCTGGCCGCGGCGGGCTACCTCTGGATGTACCTGGTGCTGGCCGCGGTGGTGGCGGTGGCGGGGGTGCAGTACGCGCTCGTGCACGGGCGCACCCCGGCCGCCCGCCCGGTCGCGGCGGGCTGATCCGTCGCTCCGCCCCTCCCCTCCGTCGTCGGTCGACTTCTCGGGGGTGTTGCGGCCGGACACCCCCGGGAAGTCAACCGAGGACGCTCGGGGAGGGGGCGGGTAAAGCAACCGGGGTTGACGGCACGCCCACCGTCAACCATGGTTGACACATGGCATCCCCCGGCATCCCCGATTCGACGACGACGGCGCACCCCGCCGCCGGCACGGACCTCGCCGCCACGGCCGCGGACGTGCAGGACCCCCAGCGGGGTCTGCGCGCCGTGGCCGCCCTGCGCCGTCTCACCGACGAGCTCGAGCTGAAGCAGGTCGAGGCCGCGCTCGCCGCGGGCCTCGGCTGGCCCGAGATCGCCGCCGCGCTCGGCGTGACCCGCCAGGCCGCGCACAAGAAGTTCAGCCGCCGCGTCAGCACCGAGCTGCGCCGCCCCCGACGGACGGAGACCCGATGACCCGCCTGACCGACACCCTCACCGCCCTGCCCGGCCGGCTCGCCGCCAAGCCCGCCGCCGCGCGTCGGACCCTGGCCACCGCCCAGGACCTCGCCGCCGCGGCGTGGCACGAGGCCGACGCCGCCGGCCGCGACGCCGTCACGCTCGACGACCTGCTCGTGGCCTTCGCCCTGGTCGGCGGGCCGGTAGGCCGGACGCTCGCCGCCCACGGCCTGACCGCGGAGGCGCTGCGGGCCGGTGTCCGCGAGCGGGACACCGCCGACCTGGCCGCCCTCGGCATCACCCCGCCGCCGTCGGCCGAGCCGGTCCGCGTGCCGGGCCGGCTGGATCCGCGGCGCTCCTTCCGCATGGACCCCGAGGCCGCCCGGTTCCTGGAGAAGGCCACCGGGTCCCCGGCGGCGCTCCTGATCGGTCTGGCGGACCACCCCTCGGGCCGCCCGGCCGCGGCCCTGCGCGCCGCGGGCGCCGACCTGCCCGGCCTGCGCGCGGCCCTGGCCGACCTCGGCGACGCCCAGGCCGAGGACAACGCCCCCGCCGCCCCGATCCCCGGCCTGCTCGACGGCCTCCGGGAGACCACGCGGCGGGGCCGGCGCTGGGTGCCGGTGTCCGCGGAGGCGGTGGGCGCCGTCGTCGGGGACGCGGAGGCGATGCGGCCCCTGCTGTTCCCCGACGCCGAGACCGCGGGGCAGGACGTGCGGGTCGCCCCGGGCCTGCTGGCGAGCAGCCTGAAGGGCCGGCCCTTCGAGTACCGCCTCGTTCGTGATGCCGACGTCGACGGCGCCCGCGAAGTGGTCTGGCAGATGTTCTGGCCCGAGGGCGTGCGCCCGCGGAGCGAGGGAACGGATCCGCGTGGCGCCTACGTGCACGTCCGGATCGAGCCCGACGACGGCGGGTCCGTCCTCACCCTGACCCGGGGCGTGCGCGGCTTCGGGCGGCTCGGCGGGCTCGTCGCGCCGCTGATGGCGGTCTTCGGCGGCTCCGGCCACCGCGGCATGGTCCGCGGGATCCTGGAGCAGGCGCGCCGGGGCTGAGATGCCCTCCGGACGGCAGTCTCGGACATCCACGTGTGGTCGTATGTGCGCCGACGCCGTGCACACCTATGCTCGCGCCATGAGCGACGACGTCCCCGCCCTGACCGTGGACACCCTGCTGACCGGCCCCCGCGGGCGGGACCTGTGCTTCGCCCTGCTGCCCGACCCGCCGCCGACCCTGTTCGGGCCCGTACCCGCGGACGCGGCCGAGGCGATGCGCGCGGCCGTCGGACGCTGGGACCCCGCCTCGCTCACCCGCTCCACCCTGCACGCGGCGCTCCTGACGAGCGTGGACGACGCGATGTACTGGCAGGCGCCGTGGGAGCACGAGGCGTTCCTCGCCGCGGACGGTGTGGTGGAGGCGTTGCGCCCGGTGGCCGAGGTCGTGGCCGCCCACCCGGACACCGCGTGGTGGACCCGGCCGTGCCCGGTGCGGCAGTGGAGCCTGCACCCGTGGGGGCGTCCGGTGGCCGGCGACGGCCCCGGCGTGGTGCTCCCGCAGGACGTGGAGACATTCATGGCCAAGGCCGAGGACGACGAGCTCCGCTTCCGCGCCTGGCGCGAGGCGGGCGAGGGCCCGGTGGGCGGGATCTGGTGGACTCAGCCCCCCATGCGCTTCACCCGCGCACAGATCCCGGAGGCCTTCGACCTCATCGAGGACTCCGACGCTCCCGAGGAGGTCTCCGCCTACCCCGTGCGCGGCCACGGGCGGGTCCTGGAGATCCGCGGACCGGAGGACTGGGTGGCGCTGTGCCGGGAGCATCCGTTCGAGGTCACCGAGTCCCGGCGCGCGGACTGGGGTGCCGTCACAGGCCGGCAGGGCCGCTGGTTCCTGCCGGACTGGCGGTCCGTGGCGCGCGACTGGGACGGGGTCCACCTCACCGTGGCCGGCTACCTGTCCACGGCCACCCGCGCCCTGATGTTGGACGACCCCTCCACGGGCGCCCTCACCGACGACGGCGGCGGGCGCGCCTGCCTGATGGCCGGCTTCGATCCGGACGCGACACTCTGGCTGACGGACGTGGTGCGGCCTCTGCCCGCCGAGGAGGAGCCGACGCAGCGCTGGGAGGGCGAGCCCACCCGCCGCCACCGCGCGGGGGAGCGGTGAGCGTGCGGGCCGCGGTCCGGGGCCGCAGAGGTGGGACGTGGGCGAGTGTCGCCGTCGTGCTGGCGGGCGGAATGCTCGCACTGACCGGCTGCGGGGTCGGCGAGCGCCTGCTGTGGGGCGGGGGCGGGTATGCCGTGAAGCAGACCACGCGCTCGGTGATCGACGCCGCAGCCGCGGGCGTGGCCCCCGCGGTGTGCGACGGCGTCGACGTGGACCTCGGTGAGCCCGACGACTGGCGCGGGGCCGGCGCGGGGGAGCCCGAGCGGATCGACGGGCGGTGGCACATCAACGTGGAGGTGCGCGAGGGCGTGCCCCGGGTGGGGGAGCCCATGCCGGGCGACCTCGTCTTCGGCGAGACCCCCGACGGCCTCTGCCTCCAGGAGCACCTGCCCTCGATCCCCATCTCCGTCAGCGCCGGCTGACCCGCGCGCCGAGCCTCCTATGCCTCCCCCGCCCATGGATCGGGTTGAGTTCTCGGAGGTCAGAGGCCACTGCACCTCCGAGAACTCAACCCGATCGCGCCGGGGGGGCGGGGTGGTGCGGCTCAGTCGACCGTGTAGCTGCGGATGGGGGTGGTGTACACGAAGCGGGCGAACACGGTGCGGGTGGTGGACGGGTCGTGTGCGGCGCCCATGGTGAGCAGCAGCGGCACGAAGTGGTCCGCCGTCGGGTGGGCGATCCGGGCGCCCGGGGCCTTGTCCAGGTAGCCCATCAGGGCGTCGACGTCGCCGGCGTGGGCCATCTCGGCGGCCCACGTGTCGAACGCGTCCACGTGGCCGAACAGGCGCGGGTCCCGCATGGCGGCGAACGAGTGCGTCATGAAGCCGGAGCCGATCACCAGCACGCCCTCGTCGCGCAGCTCGCGCAGGCGCTCGCCCAGGGCCAGCAGCGCGGCCGGGTCCTGGCTGGGCATGGACACCTGGAGCACCGGGACGTCGGCGTCCGGGTACATGGCCATGAGGGGGATGTAGGCGCCGTGGTCCAGGCCGCGCCCGGTCCGGTGCACCGCGCCCGGCCGGCCTCCGCCCAGCACACCGACCACGCGGGCGGCCAGGTCCGTGGCGTCCGGAGTGGCGTACTGCAGCTCGTGGTAGCGGGGGTGGAAGCCGCCGAAGTCATAGACGAGCGGGGTGCCCGCCGCGGCGGAGGAGACGGCCACGGGGGCGTCCTCCCAGTGCGCGGACACGATCACGATCGCCCGGGGCTTGGGCATGGTCTGGGCCCACCGGAACAGGTCGTCCAGCCACTGCGGGTCGTCGAGGGTGGGCGGGGCGCCGTGGGAGACGAACAGCGCGGGCATCCGGCCGTCCGCCGGCTCCCAGCGCCGCTGGGCCCGCGTGATCGGCAGGGCGCGGCGCAGCAGCTCGTCGTAGGCGCCGGCCGGCAGCGGCTGGGCCCAGGGGTCGGCGACGGCGGTCATGGGGTCCTCCTCACGACGGCCGGGGCCGTCTCGGGTTCACGGTTGAAGTCATGCTCTCGGTTTCGGACCCTACGTCGATCGACTTCACGGTGCAACTGACGGGCTCTCGCGCGGCGACTTAAGAGATGAACTCACTGCCGTAGGATGTCCGGCATGTCCGACGCCGCCCCCGCCGACTCGCACCGCGACCCCGCCGCCGACGTCCCCTGGCTGGACGAGGAGGAGCGCCGCGCGTTCCTGGCGCTGATGTCCGTGGTCCTGCGCCTCGAGCCCGCCCTGGACGCCCAGCTGCGCCGCGAGGCCGGCATGAGCCACTTCGAGTACTCGGTGCTCGCCAGCCTGTCCGAGGCCGACGGCGGCCGGCGCCGCATGAGCGCGCTCGCCCACCTCTCCTCGGGCTCCCTGCCCCGTCTGTCCCAGGTGGTCACCCGCCTCGAGAAGCGCGGCTGGGTGCGGCGTCGCCCCGATCCTGAGGACGGCCGCTACACCCTGGCGATCCTCACCGATCAGGGCCGGGCCGCCGTCGAGGCCGCCGCCCCGGGCCATGTGGCCCAGGTGCGCCGCACCGTCGTGGACCCGCTCACCCGGGCCCAGCTGCGTCAGCTCACCGCGATCGGCCGGCGGATCATGGGACAGATCGACCCCGAGGACCGCTGCCTCGAGGGCTGAGGCGCACTGCGGCGTCTACCGCCGCAGCGGCGCCCACGCCCACCAGGTACAGCAGCAGGTCCGACCACAGGAACCCCGTGCCCAGCACGAGCCGGGCGGGCGGGAACGCCTGGCCCAGGTCCGCGGGGATGCCCGTGAGCTGGAACAGCTCGATCGCCGCGCAGATCCCGAACGCCGCCCCCGCCGGGACGGCCGTCCGCGCCCGGGGCGTGCAGAACGCCACCAGCAGGTAGATCAGCACGGCGTACAGCGCGTCGCCGGCCGGGCCGGTCCACCACGCCGCCCCCTCGACCCCGCGCAGCCCCAGGCGCACCGCCAGCCCCGCGGCCACCGTGACCACCGCCGCGAGGGCGAGGCCGAGGCGGCGGCGGGCGGTCGGCGTCATCGAGGCGGGGGAGGGCCCGGAGGCAGGGGAGCGCATGGCACCGAGCCTGCCGTGCGCCCCGCGCGGCCGCATCCACCCCGGGGACCATCCCCGCACCCCCGCGCTCCTCCCGGGGGAGGAGCGGATCCGGGGCGGTGGGACACTGGCCGCATGGTCCTCGTGCTGGCGGTGCTGCTGTGCACGCTGGTCGGCGGCGCCCTCCAGCGGGTGAGCGGCATGGGCGTGGGCATGCTCGCCGCCCCCACGTTCACCCTGCTGCTCGGCCCCGCCGCCGGGGTGTCCCTGAGCAACGCCGCCGCCGTGGTCTCCGCGGTCCTGCTCACCCTGGTCCTCCACCGCGACGTCGACTGGCGCCGCTTCCTGCGGCTCGCCCCGCTCCTGGTGGCCGGCTCGCTCGCGGGCGCGTGGGCCGTGCGGGTGCTGGACGTCGCCTGGCTCGAGGTGGTGCTGGGCGCCTCGATCCTCGTGGCGATCGCCGCCTCCCTCGGCCTCCAGCGTCGCCTGGCCGTGCGCGGGCCCGGCGCCGCGCTCGCCTCCGGAGCCGTGGCCGGGTTCATGAACACCACCGCCGGGGTGGCCGGTCCCGCGCTCGCGGTCTACGCGGTGGCCTCACGGTGGGACCAGCGGTCCTGGGCCGCCACCCTGCAGCCGATCTTCCTGCTGGCCAACGTCACCTCGCTGACCACCAAGTCCCTGCTCGGCTCGGCGGGCCTGGACGCGGGCGTGCCCGCCGGGGTGTGGGCGGTGGTCCTCGTGGGGGTCCCGTCCGGCATCCTCCTGGGCGGGCTGGTCGCCCGGCGGGTGCCGGCCGGGCGGGCCCGCGGGCTGGCGCTGGTGCTGGCGGGCACGGGCGGCGCCGTCGCGCTGGTGCGGGGTCTGCTGGCCCTCTGAGGGTCCGCCTCAGCAGCCGCGCGGGGCGCGCCAGCCGTCGCCGAGGACCACGCCGCGCGCGGCGAGGAACGGCGCGGGGTTCCGCGGCTCGCCGGCCACGCGCAGCTCCAGGTGCAGATGGGGCGCCGTGGCGGTGCCCGTCTCGCCGACCTCCGCCAGCACGTCACCGGCCGAGACCCGCTGCCCCTCCTCGACGACGGCGCTGCCGGTGCGCGCGTGCGCGTAGAGCCACTGCCGCCCACCGGGCTCGTCCACGAGGATCACGTTGCCGCCGGCCTCCCCGCC
>NZ_JAUNHR010000002.1:55995-82385 GCF_030523875.1 Micrococcus sp.
CCCGCGCCCGTCCGCATCCGGCCCGCCACGCTCGAGGACGTCCCCGCCGTCGCGCGTGTGGCTGCGCTGACCTTCCCGGACGCCTGCCCGCCCACCACCCCGCAGGCGGCCAAGGACGAGCACATCGCCCGGAACCTCAACGAGGACGTCGTCGCGGGATGGATCGCGGACCCCCGCCACGCGGTGCACGTGGCGGTGTGCCCCGAGGGGCACGACGACGCCGGCGCCGTCCTCGGCTACGTCATGGCTGACCTGGCACCGGAGGAGGAGCCGGCCGTGACGGCCGCCGTCGGTCCGGACGCCCGCGTGGGCTGCCTGTCCAAGCTGTACCTGCTGCCCGAGGCGCGGGGCACCGGCGCCGCCGCGGCCCTGATGGCCGCCGGCCTGGACTCGATGCGGGCGGCCGGGCTGGGCCACGCGTGGCTCGGCACGTCCGTGGCCAACCACCGGGCCAACGCGTTCTACGAGAAGGTCGGGTTCCGCCGCGTGGGCGCCCGCCGGTTCATGGTGGGCGGCAACCCGGAGGAGGACCACGTCCGTCTCACCGCCCTCTGAGCCCCGCAGGGGGACGCGATCGTGACGCACCTGTGACGAGGCGGGCGTGGCGGGGGCGGCCTGCCTCCGGTCATCATGGAGGGTCGGCCCCGATGCGCCCCGGGCCGGCAGGAAGGTGATCCCGTGTCCCCCTCGCGCCGTCACGTGCTCTTCGGCGGATCCGCCCTGTCCCTGACCGCCCTGCTCGCCGCGTGCGCGCCGGGCCGGGCGGGGGCGCCGTCGTCGTCCGCTGCCCCGGACGGGAGCACCGCTGGCACGCCCGCGCCGGCCTCGTCCGGCCCGGCGGGCCCGCCCCCGGCCGGGCCGCCCACGCCCTGGGCGGACGTCACGCGCGTGCCGCACCTGTTCTTCCATTCCCTCGTGGTGGACACGGACCGCGCGTTCCACGCGCATGGGAAGGCGGACGGGTACCTCGACTACATGGTCACCCTCGAGGAGTTCCAGCGGATCCTGCCGCAGCTGTGGACCCACGGCTACGTGCTGGTCTCCCCGCACGAGCTCTACGAGGTGGGCGCGGACGACGTCGTGCGTCCCCGTGAGCTGATGGTCCCGGAGGGGCGCACCCCCCTGATCCTGTCCCTCGACGACTGCTCGTACTACGAGTACATGGAAGGGGACGGGTTCGCCTCCCGCCTCGTGGTGGCCGACGACGGGCGCGTGCGCACCGAGTACACGGACGCGGCGGGGAACACGGAGATCGGCGCGCACGACATGGTCCCGGTGCTCGACGACTTCGTGGCCGCGCATCCGGACTTCACGCTCACCGGGGCCAAGGGCGTCCTCGGCCTGACCGGCTACAACGGCGTGCTCGGCTACCGGTCCTCCCCGTCCCAGTACGCGGACAGCCCCACGCTCCAGGAGGACATCGCCGCCGCCCGCCGGGTCAAGGAGGCCATGGCGGAGGAGGGCTGGGAGTTCGCCTCCCACTCGTGGAGCCACAGGTCCCTGGGCGCCATGGACCTGGCGGACCTCAAGGCGGACTGCGAGATGTGGATCGCGGACGTCCAGCCGATCCTGGGGGAGACGGACATGCTCATCTACCCGTTCGGCGCGGACATCGCGGGCACGGAGACGTACTCCGGCCCCAAGTACGAGTACCTGCGCTCGATCGGCTTCCGCTCCTTCTTCCTCGTGGACGGCTCCGCCAAGGCCTGGGGCCAGCTCGAGCCCGGGTACTACCGGGGCTCCCGCATCAATGTGGACGGGATCAGCCTGGCCGCGGCCCTGGACGGCTCCCGCCCCGTCCTCGACGAGTTCATCGACTCCGCCTCCGTGGTGGACGACGCGCGGCCGGAGACGATCCACAGCCCGAGCTACGTCCCGCCGGGGGAGCGGCCCTCGCCCTCCGCACCGGCATCCGCGTCCGCCTGACGCTGACCCCGATTGGCCCCGGCGCGGGGGACCGGCCACAATGGGCACGCCCGGTGACGGACCGTCCCGCCCGGCCCCGCACCGCATCACCAGGAGGACGTGCATGACCGCCGAGACCACGATCGAGGGCCGCTGGAAGGCCTGCGCCGAGCCCTTCACCCAGCTGGTGCGCTCGGTGACCGACTGGGAGGCGCCCACCCCGTGCGAGGGCTGGAACGCCCGCGACCTGCTGGACCACGTGATCACCTCCGAGCGCGACTTCGCCGCCCGCCAGGGGCGCGAGATCCCCGTGTTCGACGGCTCCCGCAACGAGCTGTGGACCCAGTGGGTCAAGCACGCCTCCGCCGTCAGCGCCCTCGCGGGCGACCGCACGTTCGTGATGCAGGCGCTGGACACCGCCACCGGCGAGATGACCGTGGGCGAGGCCCTGCTGCACTACCACGGCTTCGACCTGCTGGTGCACCGCTGGGACCTGGCCCGCTCGCAGGGCCAGGACATGCGGTTCACGGACCTCGAGCTGGACAAGATCGAGCGCGCTCTGGACAGCTTCGGCGACCAGGCCTACCAGCCCGGCATCCTCGCCGGTCCCCTGCAGGCGCCGGAGGGTGCTGACCGCCAGACGCGCGTGCTCGCCCGCCTCGGCCGCGCCGCCTGAGCGGTCAGCGGCCCCCGGAGACCTCGCGCCAGAACGCGTCCACCCGGTCCTCGATCTCGGCGACGATCTCCTGCAGCCGCTCCCAGTCGGCCTCGGCCGGGTCGCCGACCGGCCAGTCCCGCGCGTCCTGATGCGGGGAGACGGGGCAGTCGTCCCCACAGCCCATCGTGATGACGTAGTCCGCCGCGGCGAGCACCTCGCCCGTGAGCGGCTTGGGGAACGCGTCCGCGGGGTCCGCGCCGATGTGTGAGAGCACCGGGGCCACGTTCTCGTGGATGCGATCGGCGGGCTGGGAGCCGGCCGAGCTGATCCGCAGGGCGTCACCGGCCCGGGCGGCCAGCAGGGCGGCCGCCAGCTGCGAGCGGCCCGCGTTCTGCACGCACACGAACAGCACGTGGGGCACGGCGCGGTGCTCCAGCCCCCGGGCGTCGGCGAGGGCCTCGAGCCGCTCGCGGGCGAACCGCACCGCGATGGACTCCCGGTGGGCCGGATCCGAGGCCATGGCGAGGAGCTCCTCGTGGGACTCCGCCACCACGCGCTCCACGGTGTCCTCGCCCAGCGTCGGCCCGAAGGTGCGCCGCAGCTCGGCTGTCCCGTGGGCCAGCATGCCCGCGTGCTCGCCGATCCGGGGGAGGGACCCGGAGAGGGGCGGGGGCTCGGAGGCGCGGCCCTCGGCGTCAGGCCGGGGCGTGGGAGGGGGCACGTCGGTCGTCATGGCGGGACCTCCTCGGGGGAGTGCTGCTTCCGTACTCCACGGTACGCCCGCGCTCCGAGCCCGCCCAGAGGGGGCGGGCGGGGGACGCCGTCCTCGTGCCGGCCCGGGCCGGCGGGCGGTCAGCGGGCGGAGGAGGCCGGGGCGGCCAGGAACGCGCGGGCGGCGTCGAGGGCCGAGGGGACCGCGATGTAATGCGCCCAGCGGCCGCGCTGTTCCCGGGTCACCAGGCCCGCCTCGGTGAGCTTCTTGAGGTGGTGCGACAGGGTCGGCTGGCTGATCCCGAGCGGCTCCGTCAGGTGGCACGCGCACACGGTGCCCTCGGGGGAGGCGGCCACGTGGGCGAGCACCCGCACGCGCGTGGGGTCCGAGAGCGCCTTGAAGACCGCGGCGAGGTCCGCGGCGGTCTCCGCCGGCAGCAGGCCCGGGCCGGAGGGGGCGCAGCAGGCGTCGACGGGGGCGGAGGCGGTCATGGCGGACCACTCTAGTGCCCCGAGCGGCCTGTCGCATTGACGGTCGTCGATACGACTGCCAGGATCATGCCGTCCCACACATCGACGCCCGTCGATGTGCCACCCCCTCGGCCGAGAGGTCCGCGTGAACCACGCACCCCGTCCCCCCGTCTCCGCTCCCGCGGCCTCCGCGGCCGGCGCGGACGCCCCCGTGACCGCCCGCCTGTCCACCCTCGACCGCTGGCTGCCGGCGTGGATCGGCCTGGCCATGGTGGCCGGCCTGGTCCTGGGCCGCCTGGTGCCCGGCCTCGGCGGGGCGCTCGCCGCCGTCGAGGTGGACGGCGTGTCCCTGCCCATCGCCCTCGGCCTGCTCGTGATGATGTACCCCGTGCTGGCCAAGGTGCGCTACGACCGCCTGGACTCCGTCACGGGGGACCGCCGCCTGCTCGTGGCCTCCCTCGTGCTCAACTGGGTCCTCGGTCCGCTGCTGATGTTCGCGCTGGCCTGGATCTTCCTCGCCGACCTGCCCGAGTACCGCACCGGCCTGATCATCGTGGGCCTGGCCCGCTGCATCGCCATGGTCATCATCTGGAACGACCTCGCGTGCGGGGACCGGGAGGCCGCCGCCGTCCTCGTGGCCCTGAACTCGATCTTCCAGGTGATCGCGTTCGCGGCCCTGGGCTGGTTCTACCTCTCCGTGCTGCCCGGCTGGCTGGGCCTGCCGCAGACCGGCCTGGACGCCTCCCCGTGGGACATCGCCCGCTCCGTCCTGATCTTCCTGGGCATCCCGCTGCTGGCCGGCTTCCTCAGCCGCGTGATCGGCGAGCGCCGCTGGGGCCGCGCCGCCTACGAGGGCTCGTTCCTGCCGAGGATCGGCCCGTGGGCGCTCTACGGACTGCTCTTCACGATCGTGGTCCTCTTCGCGCTCCAGGGCGAGCAGATCGCCGCCCGCCCGTGGGACGTGGCCCGGATCGCCCTGCCCCTGCTCGTGTACTTCGCGGTGATGTGGGGCCTGGGCTACGGCGTCGGCCGCGGCCTCGGCATGGGCTACGAGCGCACCACCACGCTCGCCTTCACCGCCGCCGGCAACAACTTCGAGCTGGCCATCGCGGTGGCCATCGCGACGTTCGGCGTCGCCTCCGGCCAGGCCCTCGCCGGCGTCGTCGGGCCCCTGATCGAGGTCCCCGTGCTGGTGGGCCTCGTGTACGTCAGCCTGTGGCTGCGCCGCCGCTTTCCCCACGCCGCCGACCGCACCGCCGAGGAGACCGCACGATGACCGCCGCCGACCGCCCCTCCGTCCTGTTCGTGTGCGTCAAGAACGGCGGCAAGTCGCAGATGGCCGCCGCCCTGATGCGCAAGGCCGCCGGCGACGCCGTCGCCGTCCACTCCGCGGGCACGCGCCCCGGCTCCGCGCTCAACGAGGGCTCGCGCGCCGCCGTCGAGGAGGTGGGCGCGACCTTCGAGGGCGAGCACCCCAAGCCGATCGACCCGTCCCTGCTGGACTCCGTGGACCGCGTGGTGCTCGTGGGCACCGGGGCCCAGCTCGAGCGGCCGGGCACCGCCCCCGTGGAGGTGTGGGCGACGGACGAGCCCTCCGAGCGCGGCATCGAGGGCGCCGAGCGCATGCGCCTGATCCGTGAGGACCTGGCGGCCCGCGTCCAGGGCCTGCTCGCCGAGCTCACCGGGGCCGGCGGTTGCGACGCCGACACCGCCGGCACAGCCCCCGCCGCGGGCGACGCCCACCGGCCCTCCGTCCTGTTCGTGTGCGTGCACAATGCGGGCCGCTCGCAGATGGCCGCCGCGTACGCCCGCCACCTGTCCGGGGGTGCCGTCGAGGTGCGCTCGGCCGGCTCCGCCCCGGCGGACACCATCAACCCGGCCGTCCACGAGGCCATGCTCGAGGAGGGCATCGACCTGGCCGGCGAGCGCCCGAAGGTCCTCACGCCGGAGGCCGTGCAGGCCTCGGACGCCGTGATCACCATGGGCTGCGGCGACGCCTGCCCCATCTACCCGGGCAAGCTCTACGAGGACTGGGTGCTCGAGGACCCGGCCGGCCAGGGTGTGGACGCCGTCCGCCCCATCCGGGACGAGATCCGCGGCCGGGTGGCCGCGCTGCTGACGGGGATGGGCGTCGACGTCGTCGCGTGAGCGGGCGCTAGCCTGGCCGTGATCCCGCCGGACGCCGTGCGGCGTCCGGCCCGCACGGACCCCAGGAGGCTCCCCATGTCCGAGTCCACCGGCTTCAGCGCGGCGGAGAGGGCCGCGATGGCCGAGCGCGCCGAGGAGCTGCGCGCTCAGCGCGGCGGGAAGAAGAAGGCCGAGGCCCTGCAGGACCTCGTGGCGAAGATCGAGGCGATGCCGGAGCAGGACCGCGCGATCGCCGTGGCCCTGCACCAGATCGTCGGCGAGGTGGCCCCGGACCTCGAGCCGCGCACCTGGTACGGGATGCCCGCCTACGCCCGGGGCAAGGACGTGGTCGTGTTCCTGCAGGTCAGCAGCAAGTTCGGGGTGCGCTACACCACGCTCGGCTTCAACGAGTCGGCGGCCCTCGACGACGGCGCCATGTGGCCCACCTCCTTCGCCGTGACCGCCCTGACCGACGAGGTCCGGGCCCGGATCGCGGACCTCGTGCGCCGCGCGGTGGGCTGAGCCCGGCTCAGCCCTCGGCGGGGACGGCGTCGTCGGCCAGCTCCCGGCGGGCGGCGCGCCACCGGCGAAGCCCCCACACGGTCATGCCCAGGACCACGAGCCACGCCGTGCCCACGATCGCCCCGGTGAGCACGCTGGGCTGCGCGGCGAACGCGCCCACCGCCACCAGGGCGACCTGCCCCGGCAGCGAGCCGAGCGTGGACGCGGAGGCGAACGTGCCGAAGGGCACCCCGAGCGCCCCCGCGCCGTAGTTCACCGGCCAGTACGGCAGGCCGGGGGCCACGCGCAGGGTGAGGACCGCCAGGAACCCGGCGCCCTCCATCTGCTCCTCCACCCGGCCCCGGTGGCGGCCGAGCATGCGCAGGGCGGTCTCCTTCCCCAGCAGCCGGGCCAGCCCGTAGGCGGCGGCGGAGCCGAGCATCGCGCCGGCCACCGAGTACAGGGAGCCCTCGACCGCGCCGAAGAGCACCCCGGCCGTGAGTGCCATGACGGTCACGGGGATCGGGGTCACGGCCACCACGGCGTAGAGGGCCGTGAACGCCGCCCCGCTCCAGAAGCCGAACGCCTCCAGGCGTCCGCGCAGCGTCTCCAGGTCCGGCAGGCGCACGTGGAACGCCACCCAGATCAGGGCGATCACCACGACGACGAGCGCCGTGTTGCGCACGAGCGTGCCCCATGCGGGGGTGCTGGGGTCGGCGGGGGAGCTCACCGAGTCAGCCTAGGGCGTGCGGGGGCCGCCCCGCGGCACCGGACCCGGACCGTTGTCCCCAGGTGTGGACAGCCGTGTGGACAACCCTGTGCACGAGGGGCCGGCATATGTGGAGGACGTGTGGACGGCGGCCTCAGGCGTGGCCGTGCCAGTCCTCCTCGTCGTCGTGCTCGGGCGGTGAGGCGACGTCGTGCACCTGGTGGTGCAGGTGCTCCATGCGCCCGTCCAGATCCGCGGCCACGCGCGCCGCGGCGGCCAGCTCCGTGGTGATGGACGGGGGCACGTCCCCGGCGAACTTGTAGTTGATCTTGTGCTCCAGCGACGCCCAGAAGTCCATGGCGATGGTGCGGAACTGCATCTCCACGGTCACCGGCAGCGTGCCTGTGGACAGGTGCACGGGCACCTGCACGAGGCAGTGCAGGCTCCGGTAGCCGCTGGGCTTGGGCCGGCGGATGTAGTCCTCCACCTCGAGCACGCGGATGTCCGGCTGGGAGGTGAACAGGCGGAACACCCGGTACACGTCCTCCGTGAAGCTCACGATCACGCGGGCGCCGGCGATGTCCGTGACCCCGCGGCGCAGCGCCTCCAGGTCCAGGGACAGCCCGCGCTCCGACGCCTTGCGCAGCAGCGACTCGGGGGACTTCACGCGCGTGGTGATGTGCTCGATGGGGTTGTACTCGTGCAGGTGGGCGAACTCGTCCTGCAGGGTCTCCAGCCGCGTCTCCACCTGCAGCAGGGCGGAGCGGTACTCCAGGTCGAACCGCTCCACGTCCGAGCGCAGGCTCTCCAGGGCCTCGGCCACCGGGGGCGGCAGGCGGGTCAGGTCCGCCAGCGGCGTGGTCTGCAGCGCCTCCAGCGCCGTGGAGGCGGGCACGCCGGGGTCGCCGGGGCCGTCGACCGGCTCCGGCGCGGGGTGTCCCTCGTCACCAGACATGGGTCCGAGCCTAGGGGTGCACCCTGGGAGCGCACTGGGCCGTCCACAGCATCGGGCGGCGTCCCTCAGGCGCCCGCGGCGGTGTCCTGGCTGCCGTCCTCCGGCTCGATCAGGACGGCCTCGAGAAGGGCGCGCCGCGCGTCGGAGTGGGGGACGGGGCGCGCGGTGTCGGCGTCCACCACCACCATGGCGGCGTCGCTGGACAGGCAGCGGCGGCCCTCCTGCCACAGCTCGTGGTGGAGCGTGTAGGAGGTGCGGCCGATCGCGGAGACCCACACCCGCGCGGTCAGCTCGGGGCCGTACTGCACGGGGGCGTCGTACTCCGTGGTCATGGAGCGCACGAAGCGCATGACGCCGTCGTCGCTCCACTCGCCCCACGCCCGGGAGGCGCGCACGCGGGCCTCCTCGGTGAGGGTCAGCAGGCGCACGTTGTTCACGTGGCCGTAGGCGTCCTGGTCGGACCAGCGCAGCTCGATGCTGCCCTCCCAGGGGGTCGACGGGCGCGGGTCGGGGGTCTGCTCGCTCATGCCCCGGACGCTACCCACCTCAGCGGGCCGGGGTGAACACCTTGCCGGGGTTGAGGATCCCGTGCGGGTCGAACATCGCCTTGATCCGCTCCTGCAGCGCGTGCTGGGCGTCCCCGAGCTCGTCCTTGAGGAACGCGCGCTTGAGCAGCCCCACGCCGTGCTCGCCCGTCAGCGTGCCGCCGAGCTCCAGGCCGGCGCGGAAGAGCATCCCCGCCGCCTCCCACACGGCCTCCGGGATCTCCCCGGCTCCCTCCCCGCCCACCCGGGACGCCTCCCCGAACAGCAGGATGGGGTGCAGGTTGCCGTCGCCGGCGTGCGCGGTGGTGGGGATCCGCAGCCCCGTGGCCTGCTCGATCCCCCGGATCCGCGCGAACATCTCCACCATCCGCGAGCGCGGCACCGCCACGTCCTCCACGAGGGGGGTGCCGAGCGCCTCGAGCGCGGGGAACGCGGTGCGGCGCAGAGCCACGAGCCGGTCGGCCTCCACCGGGTCGGCGGTCACCGCCACGTCGCCCCCGGCGGCGCGGGCCAGCTCGGCCATGCGGTCGGCCTGTGCGGCGGCGCCCTCGCCGTCGGCCTGGACCAGCAGGAAGGCGCCGCTGCGCGGGAGGTGCGTGGCGTCGTCGTCGGAGGCGTGGGCGCGGACCGCGGCGAGCGTGGCCTCGTCCATCAGCTCCATGATCGCCGGGACGAGGCCGTCCCCGGTGATCGCGGCGGCGGCCGCGGCGCCGGCGGTCACGTCCGGGAAGAACGCGCCCACGGTGTGCACCGCGCCCGGCACGAGCGGGCGCAGCGCCAGGGTGGCCCGCGTGATCACGCCGAGGGTGCCCTCGGAGCCGATCATCAGCGCGGTGAGGTCGTAGCCGGTGACGCCCTTGACGGTGCGGTGCCCGAGGGACAGCACGGTGCCGTCGGCGAGGACCACCTCGAGGCCCAGCACGGCCTCGCGCGTGACGCCGTACTTGGCGCACAGCAGGCCGCCGGCGTTCATGGCGATGTTCCCGCCCACCGTGGAGATGTCCTTGGACGCCGGGTCCGGCGCCCACCACAGCCCGTGCCCGGCCAGGTGGGCGTTGAGCGCGCCGTTGAGCACCCCCGGCTCCACGACGGCGACGCGGTCCTCCGGGACCACCTCCAGGATCCGGTCCATGCCGGAGAGGTCCAGGACGAGCTCCCCGGCGCCGGCCACCGCACCGCCGGCCAGGCCCGTGCCCGCCCCTCGGGTGACGAGCGGGGTGCGCGTGGCGTGCGCCGCCCGGCACGCGGCCTGCACGTCGGCGGTGGTCCGGGCGCGGACCACGGCCAGCGGGGCGGCGGCGGAGCGGTGGCCCGAGCGGTCCGTGCGGGCCGCCTCCAGGGCGGCGGGGGAGGTGTCCACGACGTCGCCGAGCTCCGCGCGCAGGCGGGCGACGACGTCGCCGTCCGCCGCGGGTGCCGCGGCTGCGGAGGAGGCGGGTGTGGCGGGGGAGGGGGACGTGGCGCCGGTCATGCCCCCAGCATCCCACCGCCGCCGTTGCCTAGGGTGGAGCCCATGTCCGACGTCGCCCGCCCGCCCCGCCCCCTGGTCACCTCCCTGCGCCCGGACGGGCTGGACCGCGACGCCGTGGCCCGCGTGGCCGGCGCCCTCGCCGAGGCGTTCCTCACGGACCCGTACACCGTCTCTTTCCTGCCGCGCAGCCGCCGGCAGGAGCGCCTGGCGGACATGTTCGACCGGATGGTCCGGGACACCCTGCGCCCGGACCCCGCCCGGGACGGGCAGGTCCGCGGCGTGGTGGACGTGGCCGTGGACCCGGCGGACGGCACGCTGCTCGGCGCGGCCGTCTGGGACCGCCCCGAGGCGCCGCGGGGGATGGACCTGGTGGGCACCGTGGCCGCGACGCCGCGCATGCTGCGGGTCATGGGGCGTCACACCCTGGACCACGTCCGCACCGAGGCCGAGTGCCAGCGGGCCCGCCCGCGCGTGGCCCACTGGTACCTGCGGGAGCTGGGCACGCGCCCGGCCGCCCGGGGCCGCGGCGTGGCCCGCGCCCTCGTGGAGCGCCGCCGGCGCGACGCGCGGCAGGCCGGCGTCGGGATCTACCTCGAGTCCTCCACGCGCGCCAACGTGCCCGTGTACGAGCGGCTCGGCTTCCGTGAGACGGGGCCCGTGACGGCCCACGGCACCGAGGACCTCACCGGCATGTGGTGGGAGGCCTGACCGGGGATTCCGCCGTGGGCGTGGTGTCCACGTGGATATCCACGGCCCGGAGTGGCATCATCGACGACGGCCCCCACTGAAACCGGGTCTCAATGCCTGAGATCGAGTCTGCGCGGGCCGCGTCACCGAACGGTGACGCCCGTCGACCCCCAAGGAGCGCCACGTCGTGCCGACCCTGCGAACCGTCCCCCTCTCCGCCGCCACGCGGGAGGACCACCTCGCCCGTCTCCGGGCCACCACGCCGGAGGCCCCCCTCGACATCCTGATCGTGGGCGGCGGCTCCACCGGCGTGGGCGCCGCGTTCGACGCCGCCACCCGCGGCCTCGACGTCGGGATCGTGGAGGCCCGCGACTGGGCCTCCGGCACCTCCTCGCGGTCCTCCCGCCTCATGCACGGCGGCCTGCGGTACCTCGAGATGCTGGACGTCAAGCTCGTCTACGAGGCGCTGCGTGAGCGCGACCTGCTGCTCACCCACACGGCGCCCCACCTGGTGCGCCCCCTGCGCTTCGTGTTCCCGTTCTTCCACAAGGTGATCGACCGCGGCTTCATCGGCGCCGGCGTCACCATGTACGACGCCATGCAGTCCCTCGGCCGCCGCCGCGCGGTGGGCGTGCACCGCCACCTGAGCCGCCGCTCCATGGCCGCGACCTTCCCCTCCCTCGACGACGAGAAGATCGTCGGCGCGGTGGAGTACGCGGACGCCCAGTTCGACGACGCCCGCCTGGCCATGATGCTCGTGCGCTCGGCCGTGGACCACGGCGCCCTGGCCGCCAACTACACCGCCGTCGTCGACTACCTGCGCGGCGAGGACGGCCGCGTGCAGGGCGTGCGCGTCCGCGAGGAGACCTCCGGCGAGGAGTTCGACGTGCACGCGCGCGCCGTCATCCTGGCTGGCGGCGTGTGGACCCAGGAGCAGCAGGAGCTCGCCGAGGCCGACGGCGGCCTCGAGGTGCTCGCCTCCAAGGGCTCCCACATCGTCGTCCCGCGCGAGCGCATCCGCGCCGACGCCGCCACCGGCGTGATCACCAAGACCGAGAAGTCCGTGCTGTTCCTCATCCCGTGGGACGAGTACTGGGTGATCGGCACCACGGACACCCCCTGGAAGGAGGACGTGGCGCACCCGGCCACGACCTCGGACGACATCGACTACATCATCGAGCACGCCAACGCGGTCCTGAAGGAGGACCTCACCCGCGACGATGTGATCGCCACCTACGCGGGCCTGCGTCCGTTGCTGCAGCCGGTCACCGGCTCCGACGGCGCCTCGACCAAGATCTCCCGCGAGCACACCGTCACCGAGGTGTCCCCCGGGCTCACCGCCGTGGCCGGCGGCAAGTGGACCACCTACCGGGCCATGGCCGAGGACGTCGTGGACTTCGTGGTGCGCGAGACCCACTCGACGCGTCCCAGCCTCACCGAGCACACCCCCGTGCTCGGCGGCCTCGGCTACTCCGAGATCGAGGCGCAGGCGGACCGCATCGCCGCCGACTACGGCCTGGACGAGGCCCGCGCGGACCGTCTGCTGTCCCGCTACGGCACCGTGCTGCGCCTCGTGCTCGACCTGATCGACGCCGACCCGTCCCTGGGCGCCCCGCTCGCCGAGGCCCCGCGCTACCTGCGCGCCGAGATCGTCTACGCCGCCCGCGCCGAGGGCGTCGTCCACCTGGACGACGTCATCGAGCGCCGCACGCGCCTGTCCACCGAGGTCCGCGACCGCGGCGTCGCGGCGGCCGAGGAGATCGCGTCCCTCGTGGCCCCCGAGCTGGGCTGGGACGACGAGCGCACCGCCGCGGAGATCCGCGCGTACCAGGACCTCGTCGACGCCCGCCTGCGCGGCGAGAGCGCCCACGACGACGGCACCGCCGCCGCCGCCCTGGCTGCGGCCGAGACCACCACCCCCTGAGAGGAGCCCGCCCATGGGCACGATCTTCCTGTACGAGATCGCGGGCACCGCGATGCTGCTGCTGCTCGGCGTCGGCGTCGTCGCCAACGCGATCCTGACCAAGACCAAGGGCAACGGCGGAGGCTGGCTGCTCATCAACTTCGGCTGGGGCCTCGGCGTCTTCGCGGGCGTCTACGTGGCCGGCGCGACCGGTGCGCACCTGAACCCCGCCGTCACCGTCGGCATGCTCGCCAGCGGCGCCGAGGAGTACGCCCCCGGCATCGCCGTGAACCCCGGCACCACGCTCGCCTACTTCGCGGCGCAGCTGATCGGCGCCTTCCTGGGCGCGGCCCTGGCCTGGCTGGCCTACCGCGACCACTACGCGGCGGAGACGGACCAGGGCGCGATCCTGGGCACCTTCGCTACCGGCCCGGAGATCCGCAACCCGGTGTGGAACATGGTCACCGAGGCCATCGGCACGTTCGTGCTGGTGCTGGTGGTGCTGATGTTCGGCAACACGCCCTCCGGCCTCGGCCCGCTGGCCGTCGCCCTGCTCGTGGTCGGCATCGGCGCGAGCCTCGGCGGCCCCACCGGCTACGCCATCAACCCGGCCCGTGACCTCGGCCCGCGCCTGTTCCACGCCGTGGCGCCGATCGCCGGCAAGGGCGGCTCCGACTGGGGCTACGCCTGGGTGCCGATCGTCGGCCCGCTGCTGGGCGCGGTCCTCGCCGGCCTCGCCTCCACGGCGCTCGTCTGAGCACCCGAGCGCACACCCCCACCCCCACCCCCGCTTCGAAGGAGGAGCCCATGTCCGCCCCGCAGTACGTCATGGCGATCGACCAGGGCACCACGTCCACCCGCGCCATCCTGTTCGACCACGACGGCGCCATCGTGTCCACCGGCCAGCTCGAGCACGAGCAGATCTTCCCGCGCGCCGGGTGGGTCGAGCACGACCCCCAGGAGATCTGGCGCAACACCCGCGAGGTCATCGGCCAGGCCCTGTCCCGCGCCGAGGTCACCCGTCACGAGATCGTGGCCGTCGGCGTCACGAACCAGCGCGAGACCGCCGTCGTGTGGGACCGCCGCACCGGCAAGCCGGTCTACAACGCGATCGTCTGGCAGGACACCCGCACGCAGAAGATCTGCGACCGGCTGGCGGGGGAGGAGGGCCCGGAGAAGTACAAGGAGCGCGTCGGCCTGCCGCTGGCCACCTACTTCTCCGGCCCCAAGGTGGCCTGGATCCTGGAGAATGTGGAGGGCGCCCGGGAGGCGGCCGAGCGCGGCGACCTGCTGTTCGGCACCACGGACTCGTGGGTCATCTGGAACCTCACGGGCGGCGTGGACTCGGGCGTGCACGTCACGGACGTGACCAACGCCTCCCGCACCATGCTCATGAACATCGACACGCTCGACTGGAACGAGGACATCTGCCGGGACATGGGCATCCCGATGTCCATGCTGCCGCGCATCGCCAGCTCCTCCGAGGTCGTCGGCCACGCCGCCGGCCACCAGCTGCTCCGCCAGGCCCCGATCACCGGCATCCTGGGCGACCAGCAGGCCGCGACCTTCGGCCAGGCGTGCTTCGAGGTCGGCCAGGCCAAGAACACCTACGGCACCGGCAACTTCGTGCTGATCAACACCGGCGAGGAGCTCGTCCGCTCCGACAACGGCCTGCTCACCACGGTGTGCTACCGGATCGGCGACGAGAAGCCGGTGTACGCGCTCGAGGGCTCCGTGGCCGTGACCGGCTCGCTGGTCCAGTGGGTGCGCGACAACCTGAACCTGATCAGCAGCGCCCCGGAGATCGAGGAGCTCGCCCGCGAGGTGGAGGACAACGGCGGCGTCTACCTGGTGCCGGCGTTCTCCGGTCTGTTCGCCCCGCACTGGGACTCCACGGCGCGCGGCACGATGGTGGGCCTGACCCGCTACGTGACCAAGCACCACATCGCCCGCGCCGTCCTCGAGGCCACCGCCTACCAGTCCCGTGAGGTCGTCGACGCGATGAACGCGGACTCCGGCGTGGACCTCACGGAGCTGAAGGTCGACGGCGGCATGGTCATGAACGAGACCCTCATGCAGTTCCAGGCGGACCTGCTGCGGGTCCCCGTGATCCGCCCGAAGGTCATCGAGACCACCGCGCTGGGCGCCGCCTACGCGGCCGGCCTGGCGGTGGGCTTCTGGAAGTCCACCGAGGACGTCGTCGCCAACTGGCAGGAGGACCGCCGCTGGGAGCCGACCATGGACGAGGAGAAGGCCGAGCGCCTGCTCCGCCTGTGGAAGAAGGCCGTGGACCGGGCCCGCGAGTGGATCGACGAGGACGTCGAGGCCCTCGAGGCCTGAGACCGTCCGTCGACCGGCCGGGGCCGGGGGCGTCACGCTCCCGGCCCCGGCCGGCCCGTAGGCTAGGCCGGCCGGTCCCGTGCGCCCCGGGCCGGTCCGTGCCGACTCGGCCCACCCGGAAGGACCCATGCAGCACCCCGTGCAGGACTACCTCGCCTCCCTCGTCGACCGCCTCCGCGCGGAGCAGGGCGGCGAGCTCGCCACGTACATCCCCGTGCTGGCCGAGGCGGACCCCGAGCGGCTCGGCGTCGCCATGGCCACCGTCACCGGGCGCGTGCACTGCGCCGGGGACGCGGACACCGAGTTCACCATCCAGTCCGTGTCCAAGCCCTTCGCGTACGCGGCCGCGCTCGTGGACCGCGGCGCGGAGGCCGTGGACGACGCGGTGGGCCTGAACCCCTCCGGCGAGGCCTTCAACGAGCTCTCCCTCGAGGAGCAGTCCAAGCGCCCGGACAACGCCATGATCAACGCGGGCGCGCTCGCGGTGCACCAGCTGCTGGTGGGCCCGTTCGCGGGCCGCCAGGAGCGGATCGACCGCGTGGTGGGGCTGATGTCCGCGCTGGCGGGCCGGCGCCTCACCGTGGACCGGGCCACCTACGAGTCGGAGATGGGCGCCTCCGACCGCAACCTGGCGCTGGCGCACATGCTGCGCAGCCATGGGATCCTGCACGACCGCGCCGAGGACGTGGTGGCCGGGTACATCGCCCAGTGCTCCGTGCTCGTGACCGTCCGGGACCTGGCGGTCATGGGCGCGTGCCTGGCCTCCGGCGGCGTCCACCCCCTCACGGGGGAGCGGGTCCTGCCGTCCCTGTTCTGCCGTCAGGTCCTCTCCGTGATGTCCTCGGCGGGCATGTACGAGGCCGCCGGCCAGTGGATGGCGCACGTGGGCATCCCGGCCAAGTCCGGCGTCTCCGGCGCGGTGCTCGGCGCCCTGCCCGGCCAGGCCGGGATCGCGGTGTTCTCCCCGCCGCTGGACGCGGCCGGCAACTCGGTGCGCGGCGTGCTGGCGTTCGAGCGCATGTCCGAGGACCTGAACCTGCACGTCATGGAGGCGGACGCCCTGGGCGGCACCGTGGTGCGGTTCGTCCGCCGCGAGGGGGACACCGTGCTCATGCACCTGCAGGGCGTCATCCGCTTCGGCGGCGGCGAGGCCGTGGCCACGGCGATGGCGGACCTGGGCACCGGCGCCGAGCCCGCCGCGGGCGACTGGCAGAGCCCCGAGTACCCCGAGTGGGAGGACGAGGTGCTCGGCGCGATCGAGGGCGTGGCGGCCGAGCACGGGGACCGCGTGCCCCGCGAGGACGAGGACCCCGCCCTGGCCGTGGCCGCCGCCACCGGGGACGGCTCCGTGCGCGAGGCCGCCGCCGTCCGCGAGGAGGAGGGGCCCATCCGCACCGTGGTGCTCAGCCTCGAGCGGGTGGACCGCATGACCCGCGTGGGACGCCACCTGGTCTCCGAGGGTATCCGCCGGCTCGAGGCCGACGGCGTGGACGTCCAGGTGATCGACCCCGACGGGATGCTCGGCGCCGCCTGACCGGCCCCCAGCGTGGGGCGTGTCACCCGACCGACGACTTCCGTTCACCGGCTGTTCACCTTAGGCTGGGGTGTCGCCCGACATCCCACCCCTGAACCGCCGAGGTCCCCCATGCCCGCCTGGCTCCGCCGCATCGCCGAGACGTCCGCGCCCGCCGCGCGACGTCGTCGTGCCGTGCCGCGGGATCCCGGGCCCGGCCGTGCCGCCCGCGCCGGGTGGTGGGCCGCCGGGGCGCTGCCGCTGGCCGGGTGCCTGACCTCGTTCCCCATCGGGGCGTCCAAGCCGACCATGGTGATCCCCGGCGTGGGCTACCGGGGCGGCTTCGCGGCCGGCTGGCAGCACGCGGTGAACCAGCCGGCGTACTTCACGTGGCTGTCCAACGCGATGGTCGCCGCCACCTCCCTCACCCTCGCCGCCCGCCGCACCGCGCCGACCTCGGACGCGTTCTGGGCGGTGCGCACCGCGGGCTTGGGCTCCGTGATGGTCACGGGGATCGTGTACAACGGCCTGCTGCGCGGCATGGAGCAGGACACGGCCCTCTACCGGTTCAACGACGCCGTCCAGCACATCGTCAACCCTGTCCTCGCGCCCGCCGTCTGGGCGGCGTTCGACCCGCACGGGCAGATCACGGCGCGCCGCGCGGGGCTGGCCTCGGTGATCCCGCTGATGTGGGCGGCCGTCACGCTGGCCCGCGGCGCCCGGATCGACTGGTACCCCTACCCGTTCCTGGACGTGCCCCGCATGGGCTACCGGGGCGTGGGCGTCGCCCTCTCCGTGGTGCTCGCGGGCTTCTCCGGGCTGCTGGGCGTGCTCGGCCAGGTGGACCGCCGGCTCGCCGCCCGCTGACCCGCGGCACGGCGACGCCGGACGGGCCTCACGCGCCGGCCGGGAACACCTCGCGGATCGGCGTCGGCCCGTCGATGAACTCCACCTGACGGCCCACGGCGTCCGGGGCCTCGAGCGCGGCCACGATCATGCGGGCCACGTTGGAGCGGGAGGTGGAGGAGTCCCCGCCCTCGGCCACGTCCGGGTCCACGGCCACGGCACCCGTGGGCTCGTCGAGGGTGAGGGCGCCGGGGCCCAGGATGGTCCAGTCCAGGTCCGTGCCGCGCAGGTGCTCGTCCGCCTCCGCCTTGGCCTGGGCGTACGCGTGGAAGTCGTGGCCCTCCGGGACGCCGTGGTCCAGCGATGCGCCCAGGTAGGAGACCATCACGAAGCGCTGCGCGCCCGCCGCCCGGGCGGCCTCCATGGAGGCGATCGCGGCGTCCCGGTCCACGGCCTTCGTCCGGGCCGCGTCCCCGCCACCGGCGCCGGCGGACCACACGACGGCGTCCCGCCCGGCGAGGGCCTGCTCCAGCTCCGCGGGGGAGGCGTGCTCCACGTCCAGCACGAGGGGCTCGGCGCCGGCGGCGCGCACGTCCTCGGCGTGGTCGGGGTTCCGGATGACCGAGGTGACCGTGTGGCCGGCCTCGGTGAGCAGGGGTGCGGCGAGCAGGGCGACCTTGCCGTGGCCGCCGATGATCAGGACGTCCGCCATGGGAGTCCTCCTTCGTCTCGGGTGCGGCCCGGGTGGCCGGGCCTCTCGACCGGCACAGCGGGGGAGCGGGGCAAGATATTCCGGACCGGTGGGGCATCGTGCGGTTGACTTCAACGGTGATCGCGACAGGGACTGATGCACCCATAGGTGACAGCCGTCTTCACGCCGACCACGTCGCGGAGGAGCTCGAGCCAGAACGAGGCGGTGTCGCCCTTCTCATAGCCGCGGCCGGCCCACTTCGCGGCGAAGGCCTTGGCCGCCTTCTTTCGCTCGACGGGGGTGAACTGCGGGGCCATCGGGGCCTCATCTCATCGGTGAGCGGGTGAGTCCTGTGCAGTGTCGCACGTCCGGGTTGCACCGGCGGTGGGACGCTTGTCTTCCTTAGTCCGCTGCGCGCCCGTCGAACCCGAAAGCGGTATCCAGGTAGAGCTTCTTGTCTTGCATGTTTTCCACGACGGCTCGCTCGCAGCCCGGCATGGGGGCGGGCAGTGCATCGAGGGGAAACCACTGCAGGTCAGATATTTGTCCGATTTCCAGATGAACGGCCGGCCGTGCCAGTCCCGGCAGGTCAAGAAGCGCTTCACGCGTTGGCCTCCTGGCACGCGGCCGCCGTCTCCGCCAGCCCGTCAGCTCTCCGCCTGGCCCCGCCGCCAGTACCCCATGAAGCTCACGTTCTTCTTGGGGATGCCGCCCTCGCCCACGGCCAGCCGGCGCAGGGCGCGCACCATGCCGGACTCCCCGGCCAGGAACGCGTAGGTGTCCGGGCGCTCGTCGCCGGTCACGGGCTCCAGCTCCGCGAGGGTCCACTCGCGGGCCTCCCCCTCGGCGGGCGGGGCCTCCGCCGCCACGTCCTGGCCGCGCCCCACGCCCAGCAGCGCGGCCAGGCGGCGCAGCGCCCACGCCCCGGTCGTCAGGCCGTCCGCCGCGTCGGCGCCCGGCCGGGCGCCGTCGTCGTGTCCCGCCACGGGCGTGCGGCCCACGTGCAGGCGCACCCGGCCGTGCTCGGCCACGTCCAGGGGGCGGGACTCGTCCCACGGCTCCGGCACGGCCAGGCGCCCCGCGATCAGGTCGCCCAGCTCCACGTCCGGGTCCAGCTCCAGCACGATGTCCGCCTCGCCGTCGAACCCGCCGAACGGGTCCGCCAGCTCCTCCGCCACGGACACCAGCGCCGGGGCCGCCGTCGCGTCCCCCACGGCCAGCACCCGCCTCGCCCCCGTGTCCCGCCAGCCCGCCCACGCCGGGGCCCCGGCGCTCGGCACCAGCACGTTCACGGACTCGCCGGCCGCCACCGTGCGCGCCCACCGCAGGCCCGGGCCCTGGTGCGGGTCCCGGGTGTCCTCCGGGTCCCCGTGCAGCACGACGTCGATGGTCAGCGCCGGCACCTCCTTGCCGTCCACGCGGGTCCGCCCCGCCGAGCGCACCGTGTACGTGCGCATCCAGCCGCGCTCCTCCTCCGGCAGCGCCGTGAACCCCGCCCGGAACCCCTCGGACAGGTCCGGGTCCGGGGACACCCCGCCCGGCGGCGGCACCAGCACCTTCAGGTAGGCGTCCCGCCGCGGCCGGCTGCCGTGGTAGATCGCGTGCAGGTCCGGGACCCCCGGCGGCAGGGTGCCGAGCAGGTCCGCACTGGCGTGCTCCAGGTCCGCTCCGGCCAGCACGATCCGCCGGAACCCCCGGCACGGCTGGCTGGTGGACACCACCCGGGTGCGCGCCACGAACATCGCCTCCGCGCTCATCCGCGGTCTCCCTTCCCTCGGGGCAGCACCACGGGGTGGCCGAGCAGCGGGTCCGCCACCACGTCCGCGTCCAGTCCGTACACCGCCGACAGCACCTCCGGCACGATGACCTCCTCCGGGGTGCCCTGCGCGGCCACCCGCCCGTGCGCCATGGCCACCACGTGGTCCGCGGAGCGCGCCGCCAGGTTGAGCTCGTGCAGCACGGCCACCACGGTGGCCCGCTCGCCCGCCCCGGTGGGGTCCGGCAGTCGCCGCACCAGGTCCAGGACCTCCACCTGGTGGCTGAGGTCCAGGTAGCTGGTCGGCTCGTCCAGCAGCACCACGGGGGTGCGCTGCGCCAGCACCAGGGCCAGCCACGCGCGCTGGCGCTGCCCGCCCGAGAGCGTGGCCACCTCCCGCCCGGCCAGTCCCGTCAGGTCGGTGCGCTGGAGCGCTTCGGCCACCGCCGCGTCGTCGCCCGAGGCCCGGCCGCCGAACAGGCCGCGGTGCGGGTGCCGGCCGCGCTCCACCAGCTGCGCCACCGTCATGCCCTCCGGCGCCACGGGGTGCTGGGGGAGCAGCGCCACGGTGCGCGCGTAGTCCCGCGCGGACGCCGCGGCGGCGTCCGCGCCCAGCACCTCCAGGGACCCGGCCCGCAGCGGCAGCTGACGGGTCAGGCCGCGCAGCAGCGTGGACTTGCCGCAGCCGTTCGCCCCGATGACGGCCGTCACCCTCCCGGCGGGCAGGTCCAGGTCCAGGGGACCCACCACGGGCGGGGCGGACGCGGGGCCGTAGCCCAGCTCGACGCCGCGCAGGCGGACGGCAGGGGGCGTCCCGGCCTGGCCGCCGGCGTCCGCGAGGGGGTGCGGCGCGGCGCGGTCCATATCGTCGATGCTCATGCTCGGATCACGTCTCCAGTCGTCCGGCTCGGGCGCAGCAGCAGCCAGAGCATCAGCGGGGCGCCGGCCGCGCCGGTCAGCACGCCGGTGGGCAGGGCGGCGCCGTCGGCCAGCAGGCCCACCGCCTCCGCCGCGAGCAGGTCGGCCAGCACCACGATCACGGCGCCGCTCAGCGCGGCCGCGGACACCGACGCGCGGCCGCGGGTGAGCCCGCGCGCCACGGGCGTGGCCAGCAGCGCCACGAACGCCAGGGGGCCCACGGCGGCCGTGGCCGCCGCCGCCAGCACGGCGCCCAACGCCAGCGCCCCCGCGGACGTCGGCCTGGGCCGCGCGCCCAGAGCGTGGGCCATGTCCGGTCCCAGGTCCGCCGGTGCGAGCCGTCCGTGCAGCCATCCGGCCAGGGGCAGCGCCGCCGCGATCACGGCGGCCAGCAGGCCGATCCGCCCCCACGTCACGCCGTTGAGGCTGCCGGCGAGCCACACCGTGGCCGCCTGCAGGTCGTTCTGGGACAGGCTCAGCAGCATCCCGGCCACCATGGCCTGGCCCGCCGCCGCCACCGCGATGCCGGCCACCACGAACCGTTCGCCGCCCACGGAGCGCGCGGCCGCGAACACCGCCGCCGCGGCCGCCAGCGCACCCGCCAGGGCCAGTGCGGCCCGCGCCAGCTCCGAGGCGCCCCCGACCTGCCCGGCTGCTGCGGCCGTGCCCAGCACGACGGCGGCGGCCGCCCCCGAGGTCACGCCCAGGATGTCCGGGGCGGCCAGAGGGTTGCGCAGCGTGCGCCGGTACAGCGCGCCCGCCGCTCCCAGGGCGACGCCGGTCAGGGCCGCCGCCACGGCCCGCGGCAGCTTCTCCTCCAGCACGATGAAGCCGGCCCCCGGGATCGTCTCGCCGCCTAGGATCCGCACCAGGTCCGGGACGGTCACCTGGTAGGTGCCCCACACCACGCGCAGCAGCATCAGCGCCGCCAGCAGCACGGCCAGGCCCCCGCAGGCGAGCAGGGTGCGCCGGGCCGCGGCCCGGCGCAGGTGCGCGACGGCGTCGACGGCGGACCGGCTCACGACCCCACCCCCGTCCGTCGCAGCAGCACCAGCAGCACGGGCACGCCGAGCAGCACCGTGGTGACGCCCAGGTGGATCTCCGCCGGGGCGACCACCAGGCGCCCGGCCAGGTCCGCGAGCACCACCAGCACCGCGCCCCACAGGGCCGAGCCCGCCAGGAGCGCGGGCGTGGTGGGCGGGCGCAGCCGCCGCAGCGCGTGCGGCACCACCAGCCCCACGAACCCCACGGGCCCGGCCAGGGTCACGGCCGCGGCGGTCAGCGCCACGACGGCGGCCAGCAGCACCGCGCGCACGCGCGCCGGACGGCTGCCCAGGCCGTGGGCGAGGTCGTCGCCCAGGGCGATCGCGTCCAGGCCCGGGGCGGCGGCCACCGCGACGAGCACGCCGACCAGGACGACCGGCGCCAGCAGCAGCGCGTCGGACAGGTCGGTGCGCGCCACCGAGCCCACCGTCCAGAAGCGGAGGCGGTCCCGCACCACGGGGGAGAGGACGAGCAGGGCGGTGGTCAGCGCGGTGGCGCCCGCCGTCACCGCCGCCCCGGCCAGCACCAGGGCCACGGGCGAGGGCGCGCCCGGGGTGCCGGCCGCGCGGGCCGCGGCGCCCGCCACCGCGTAGACCAGCACGGCGGCCGCCAGCGTGCCGGCGGTGGCCCGGAGCATCACGGCCGGCACCGGCGAGGCCACACCCGCGGCCAGGCCCGCCGCCCCGGGCAGGGCCGCCCCCGCGGACAGCCCCAGCACGCCGGGGTCGCCCAGCGGATTGCGCGTGGCGCCCTGCAGGGCGGCCCCGCCCACCGCCAGCGCGGCGCCCACCAGCGCCGCGGTCACGGTGCGCGGGACGCGGGACGCCACCGCCGCGGCGTCGATCCCCGCGGGCGCCGGGGCGCCCCCGAGCAGGGCGCCGAGCGTCTCCAGCGCCGTGCCGACCGGGACCGTCCGGGCGCCGAACGCCACGGAGGCCACGGCCGCGACCAGCAGCAGCGCCAGCGGCAGCAGGCCCGTCAGGACGCCGGAGCGGCCGGCGGCGGGCACGCCGCGGGGCAGGGGCACCGGGTGGGCGGGCGGCGGGCCCGGGAGGACGGGGGAGCGGGGGGCCATGGGGGGAGGGTCAGCCCTTCGCGGCCTTGGCGGCCTCGGCGATCGGCGGGACGACCTCCGCGAGCGCGTAGGGCAGGGACAGCGGGGAGATCGCGGAGACGGACAGCACCTGCTGCTGGTCCGTCTGCAGCACCAGGCCGCCGTCCTCCACCGCGGGGATGGCGGACAGCAGGGGATCCTCCTCGATGGCCCGGCGCACGTCCTCGGACTGCGCCCACGAGACCAGCACGTCCGAGTCCAGCTCGTCCGCGCGCTCGGGGGACCAGGTGAAGAAGAACGCGTCGTCCTCCGGGGAGTTCTCCGTCACCACGGGGGCCTGCTCCATGCCCAGCAGCTCCAGGAACTTCGGGCGGTTGTCCGTGTCCGTGTAGATGCTGATCTGGTCCGCGGCGGCCGGGTCCACGGTGCCGTAGACGAATGTGGTGCCCTGGAGTTCGGCGTGCTTCCGCCCGGCGTCCGCCACCTGCCGCTCCAGGTCCGCCACGAGCTCCTTCGCCTCCTGCTCCTTGCCGAGGACGCGGCCGACGATCTCCGTGGACTGCTGCCAGGAGGTGCCGAACGCCGGGACGTCCTTCGGGTAGGCCACGGTGGGGGCGATCTTGGAGAGGCGGTCGTAGTCCTCCTGGGTGATGCCGGAGTACACGGCCAGGATCACGTCCGGCTGCACGGCGGCGATCGCCTCGGCGTCGATCCCGGAGGCCTCGGACCACAGGGCGGGGAACTCCCCGCCGACCTGCTCCAGCTTCGCGTCGAACCAGTCCGTGGACCTGCGCTCGTTGCCGCCGAACTCCACGGCGGCCATGCCCACGGGCACCACGCCCAGGGCCAGGGCCACGTCCTGGTTGACCCAGGAGACGGTGGCCACCCGCGTCGGCCGGGCCGGGATCTCGGTGGTGCCGTAGACGTGCTCCACGCTCACGGGGAAGGCGCCGGCGTCCGCGGATCCGGAGGTCGGGGCGGGCGCGGAGGAGGACGACGACGATCCGGCGGGTCCGGTGGAGCAGCCGGCCAGCAGCAGGGCCAGGCCGGAGCCGCCGGCGGCGAGGGCGGAGCGGCGGGACAGGGGCTGGGGCATGGGGGCCTCTCGAGAGATGCCGTCGCACGGACGGGTCGATTAGGTGACGCGCGTATGCGCTAATCCGGGAGGTTAGCCCAACCTAAGTCCACGGCACAAACGCAGTGCGCCCGCTACCGTGGAGGGGTGAGTGAGACCTCCCCCCTGCCGCGCCCCGCCTCCGCCGCCCCGTCCCCCGACGCGGACCACGGCGCCCGCGTGGCCTCGATGTTCGACGCCGTCGCCGGCCGGTACGACCTGATGAACGCCGTCATGACGTGGGGCCAGGAGCCGCGCCTGGTGCGCCGCACCGTGGAACGCGCCAACATCCCCTCCGGCGTCGGCGCGCGCGTGCTGGACCTGGCGACGGGGACGGGGGACCTGGCCCTCGAGATCCTCAGGCGGCACCCGGACGCCGACGTGGTGGGGGCGGACTTCGCGCCCGAGATGATGGAGGTGGGCAGGGGCCGCAAGGGCGGGGACCGTGTGGAGTGGGTCGTGGCGGACGCCATGGACCTGCCCTTCGCGAACGAGGAGTTCGACTCGATCACCCATGGCTACCTGCTGCGCAACGTGGCGGACATCCCCGCCACCCTCGCCGAGCAGTTCCGGGTCCTGCGCCCCGGCGGCTGGGTGGCCGCCCTGGAGACCTCTCCGGCGCCGGACAACATCGTCAAGCCCTTCTCCAGCTTCTACATCCACCGGGTCATGCCGCGTCTGGCGCGGCTGATCGCGGACCAGCCCGAGGCGTACGAGTACCTCTCCTCCTCCACGAAGGCGTTCCGCACCCCGGAGGAGGTGGCGGACCTGTTCGCGGATGCGGGGTTCGTGAACGTGGGGCACGAGCTGTTCATGTTCGGCACGCTGGCCGTGCACTGGGCCATGAAGCCGGTGCACTGACCAGCCTCTATGACGGATCTCAATGAGGTGGCCCTCACCGTAATCTGAGCATCTGCGGAGTAGCATGACGATCCACTCACGGTGTGGAGCGTCCCCATGGGGATGCCTCCGACGCCGAGCTGGACGGTGCGGGGGCGGTCCCATCCCCTCCGCGCCTCGCGCCGTCCTGCCACCCGCGGGGCACACCCGCGCCGCCGCCCTTCTCACCGGAGGTCCACGGCAGCGGCGTCCCGGCAGGGTGCGGACCACTGTCAGCGATCATGAAGGGACCCGCTCCTGTGAGCACTTCCCAGCACACCGTCTCCCCCGCCTCCATGTCCGAGCTGCGTCAGGTCCTCCCCGACCTGGCCCACCCGGACGGCTCCTCGGTCCGCGCCCTCGTGGTGGACGCCGAGCCGCTCGTGGCCGACCTGCTCTCCATGGGCTTCTCCCTCTGCGGCTGGGAGACCCAGGTGGCCCGCGACGGCGCCATGGGCGTCCAGGAGGGCACCCGGCGCCGCCCCGACCTGGTCATCCTCGACACGCAGCTGCGGGACATGGACGGCCTTCAGGTCCTCGCGCGCCTGCGCGCGCACTGGGCCGACCTGCCGGTCCTGGTCCTCACCGCCCAGGCCGGGTCCGAGGACCGCATCGCGGCGCTGTCCGCCGGCGCGGACGACGTCGTCGCCAAGCCCTTCGCCGTGGAGGAGGTGCTCCTGCGCGCCCACCGGATCGTGCAGCGCTCCGGCCTGGCCGCGGTCTCGGGCGAGGAGCTCGTGGTGGGCGACCTCATCATGAACACCCGCACCCACGAGGTGACCCGCGGCGGCGACCTGATCCAGCTCACCGCCACGCAGTTCAACCTGCTGAAGTTCCTCATGGCCAACGTGCGCACGGTGCTCTCCAAGGAGCGCATCCTGCAGGACGTGTGGGGCTACGACTTCCGCGGCCGCGCGAACATCGTGGAGCTCTACATCTCCTACCTGCGCAAGCGGATCGACGCCGGCCGCGAGCCGATGATCCACACCGTGCGCGGCGCCGGCTACGTGATCCGCCCCGTCGAGTCCTGACGCGGGCGGCGGTCGCTGGAACGGCCGTCACGTGAAACATCACGCAACAATGCGGCCTGACAAGGGTTTTCCTTTGACCGGGGAAGTGCGTAACGTGAGCCCCTGTTGCTCGTCGAGCAACGCCTCGGGCGCCTCCCGGGGTGCATCACCCAGAGTTGGACGCAGCGACGTCCGCGAGAGGAGCACCATGCAGTTCCGCAAGACCGCCACCGCCCTGACCCTGAGCGCCGCCGTGCTGATGGGTGCCGGCGTCCCCGCCGCCACCGCCCAGACCACCGCGCCGGCCACGCCCACCGCCACCACTCAGACCACCTCCCCGGCTCCGGCCGAGCGCGAGGAGCAGCCGCGCGACGAGGACAACGGCGACTGGGGCCTCTGGGGCCTGCTGGGCCTCCTCGGCCTCGGCGGCCTCCTGGGCCGCAAGAAGAAGCACGAGACCCCCGTGCGCCAGCAGCCCGTCCACGAGACCCACCGCGTGGACACCAACACCACCACGAACCACACCGACGGCCGCGTCACCGACGCCACGGACCGCCTGCGCGGCACCGACGGCCAGCGCGG
>NZ_JAUNHR010000135.1 GCF_030523875.1 Micrococcus sp.
CGATCCCGTTCCAGGCGGCGGCGAACACGCCGGTGATGGAGCTCATCCCGCCGCGGAACAGGCCGAGCATCGCGGCCAGGCCGGAGCGCACGGCCCCGAGCACGTTCACCGTGAGGACCACGTTGATCGCGTGCCACAGGAACTGGAACGCGCCGACCGCCATGTCCTTCGCGGCGTTCCAGGCGGATGCCCAGTCCCCGCGGAAGACCGCCGAGACGAAGCTGATCAGGCCCTGGATGAAGGTGATCGCCCCGCGGATGGCGCCGGCCAGGTGGTCGACGAATGCGCTGACGAGCAGCGTGATGAACCCGACGGCCACCGTGATTGCCCCGCCGAGGACGACGCCGAGCACCTGCGCGACCCGGCCCACAATCGGGGCCAGGAAGGTGAAGGCCGGCACCAGGGCGGACAGGATCAGGGCGCCCAGCGCGGAGATGGACGAGCCGAGCGAGGTGAGAGCCGGGCCGATGACCGCCCACGCGGACTGCACCGCAGCCACGATCCCGGCCCAGGCTGGTGCCACGTGCTGCACCCACAGGCGCGTGAACATCGGAGCCAGGACCCCGGTGACCCAAGTGGAGATCGCCGTGAAGATCGGCAGCAGGACGCCATTCCAAGCGTTCTGCGCCGCGGACACGATCCCCGCCCATGCCCCGTTCACGATCGTGCGGAACGACTCGAAGTGCGTGTACGCGAACACGAGACCCGCCACGAGCGCGGCGAGAGCGACCAGAACGATCCCGATGGGGTTGGCGGCCATGGCGGCGTTGAGCGCGATCTGCTTGGCCTGCAGGGCTGTCATGATCGCCGCCCACGCGGTCTTGGCCGTGGTCACGAGCCGGATGGTGCCCACGTAGAGGCCCAGGGCACCGCCGGCAGCGCCGAGCACCGCGGCGAAGAAGCCCAGGGCCGCCGCGTTCTGCTGCACCCACCCACCGAAGGCCGCGAGCGCGGGGACCAGGGAGTTCTGGAACCAGGAATGGACGATGAGCGCGCGGGCGGCGAGGGTCTCCATGAAACCGAGCAGCCCGCCCTGGGTGATGGTCCCGTTCGCACGGGCCCAGGCGTCGGTGAAAGCGCCGACGGCGGTCACGGCCATGCCCATCCAGGTGCCGAGGGCGCCGAAGACGGTGGCGCCGAGGGGTTCGAGCCAGACGAGGATGTTGTTCTTGAAGAGCTGCCAGGCCTCGGCGAAGTCCATGGTCTCCTGGCCGACGCCGAGGATGGAGTCCGCGGACTGGCCGGCGGCGCGGGTGAGGTCGTCGAGGTTCAGGGCGCCGGACTGCAGGGCCTCGATGAACTGGGGGGCGCCTTTGGTGCCGAAGACCTTGCCGGCGAGTTCGAGGGCGGCGGCCTGGTCGCCGGCGGTGATGTAGCCGTTGATCTCCCCGACGACGCGCTGGAACGCGGCCTGAGGGGCCTCTCCGTCCTTGGCGAGGGTGACCATGCCCTTGGACATGGCGGCCATCATCTTGTTCGAGTTCAGGCCCGCCTTGTCGAGCGAGCCGGCCATCACGGCGGTCTCCTGGAAGGAGAAGCCCAGGGCCTTCATGGCCGGGGCGTTGACACCGACCACGGTTGCGAGCTCGTTCATGCCGACGCCGGTGGCCTGGGAAACCTGGAAGAGGTGGTCCATGGCCCCGACGACGGCCTCGCCCTCGATGCCGAAGGCGTTGAAGGCCGCGGAGGTCTTGTTGATGTCCACGTCCTCGCCGAGGATCCGGCCGGCTTCGAGGTACTGGGCGGCGACGGTCTCGAGGGTGTCCCCGGACAGCCCCATGCGGGTGTTGATGTCCGCCACGGTGGAGCCGACCTGCTCGAACTCGGCCGGGACGGTCTGGCCTACCCGCTTGGCGGACTCCACGAGGCCGTCCAGGGCGTCCCCGGAGGCGCCGGTGCCCACTCGGATGGTGTCGGCGACGTCGTCGAACACCTCGCCGACCTTGTACAGGAACACGCCCGCGGCCGCGACGCCGGCCCCGGCGGCCGCGACCCCGGTGACCATGGCCCTGCCGAACCGCTCTCCGATCTGGGAGCCCGCGTCGTCGGCCTCGGACCCGGCCCCGGTGATCAGGGCCGGGCCGAAGTCCTTGAACGAGGGGAGGACCGGCAGCCAGACGGCTTCGTTGGCCTGGGGCATGGCGGGACCTCCTGAGGGTCAGGGCGTGGGCGCTCGTCCGATCGCGGCCAGAGCCTCGGCCTGAAGGGTTGCCATGCGGGCGTCGGAGCGGCGGCGGCGGGCCCGCGCCACGGCCGTCTCGGCCGGGCGGGGCGGCGGTGGCAGCTGTGGCTTGGCCTTCACGACGTCGGCCACGAGCTTGAACAGCGCCTCCGTGGCCCCGGTGAGCCGGTCCAAGCGCGCCTCCACCGGCCCGTACTCCGCCAGACGCGGCGGACCGGAGCGCTCCGGGATCTTGTCCAGGTGCGCTTCGATGAACTCGTCGTCCTCGAGCTGCGCCAGCTCCGTCCGCGAGCGCGGGGGGAGGCCTGCGATGAGGGTGTGGAGGCGGCGCCAGGTGTGGACCCCCCGGAAGGCGTCCAGGAGGTCCACGCCGTAGACGTCGAGGAGGTCGCACTCGATGTGCGGCCCGTACCTGTTGACGAGGTGGATCAGGTACGGGAGGGGGCTTCCCCCACGGGGCGCCAGCCCTGCTTGATGAGGCGGCGGATGACGCGGGGGTCTCGCTCGGTGCGGGTGCCGCCGGAGGGGCCGACGAGGTCGTGCTCCTCGGGGAGCTCGAAGAAGACCATGATGTCCAAGACGAGCTTCTCGAAGGCCTTGAACGGGGCGTTGGCGAGGAGGGGCTCGACGCGTTCCCACTGGTCACCGCAGAGGGTGATCAGCATGGCCTCCATGTCCCCGGACCGGTAGGCGCGGGCCCACTGCATGAGGGCGGCGCCGGTGGGGGCGGGGATGGAGATGGTCTCGGTCTCGGAGATGGGCAGCTCGAAGGGGGCGTGGCCGGCCTCCTGGACGTACTGGTCCCAGGTCTTGAACGTGGTGGTCTGCGGGGTGCTCATGGCTGGTGGGCCTCTCTGCGGGTCGGGTCAGGACTTCTTGGCGGGGGTTTTGCGGGCCGGGACGGCGTCCTTGGGGCGCCAGCCGCGGGCGGTGAGGTTCGTGCGCTCGGTGGGGGACGTGGGCGTCCACTCGCGCTTGCCGTCGGGGGAGATGAGGGGCTGGGGCTTGTCGGCCATGGG
>NZ_JAUNHR010000032.1 GCF_030523875.1 Micrococcus sp.
GTTCTGGAACTGCGGGTCCTGGTTCGTCATGGTCTCTCTCCGTTCTCGAGGTGCGGTGGGGGTCGGGGGTCGGGGGTCGGACGGCGCGGCGGCCGTCACTCGTGGCGCAGGGCCTCGATGGGGTCCTTGCGGGCGGCGCGGGCGGCGGGGAGGGTGCCGGCGAGGAACGCGATGGCCACGATCAGCCCCACGATCAGCAGGAGCGCCCACGGATCCACCGCGAAGAGGATCAGTCCGGTCACCCCGCTCAGGACGCCCTGGGTGAGCACCTGGTTGGCCACCAGGCCCACGGCCGCGCCGAGGCCCACGCCGATCAGGGACCCGAGGAGGCCGATGACCACGGCCTCGAGGGTGAACAGGCCGAAGATCCTGCCGCCCGTCATGCCGAGGGCCTTCATGAGACCGATCTCCCGCGTGCGCTCCTGCACGGCCATCAGCAGGGTGTTGATGATGCCGAAGCTCGCCGCCAGCAGGGCGATCAGGGCGAAGCCGTTGAGCACCCACGTCACGGCGTCGATGATCCCGCGGATCACGCCCAGCTGGTCCTCGAGCGTCTGGGCCTGGTAGCCCTGCTCGGCGAGCGCGGTCTTCACGGCGGTCTCGTTCTCCGGCATGCCATCGACCGTCACGGTGGCCTGGAAGTAGGTGTTCCGCTGCTCCTCGGGCAGGCCCTGCGTGGTCACGTCGTGCAGTCGCTGCTCGAGCTCCGGGGAGGGCACGGGTCCCGCGCCGGAGCCGGAGGCCACCGGCTCCGTCACGCCGACGACGGTGGCGTCCACGCCGGACTGCGCGCCGAGCGGGTCGGAGGCCACGAGGGTGACCTCCTGGCCCACCACCTCCTGGGGGACGGACCCGCCGAGGGACTCCACCCAGTCGGTGGGCACCGTCACCTCGAGGGCGTCCCCGTCCGCCGCGGGCGCACGGCCGGCCGCCAGGGAGAGCATGTCGATCTCGAACGAGGCGCCCATGAACGGCACCTCCCACTGCCGCCCGTCGGCGCCCTCGATGTAGTCCGGCTCCACCAGGCGGGCGGTCTCCACGTCCGTGACGTGCTCGGTGGCGCGGATGGCGTCCAGGTCCTCCTGGGTGAGCAGGGGCATGCCGAACATCTCACCGGAGGCCACGGCGTCCGGATCGTACTCGGTGGGCGCGCCGCCGGGCATCGCCGCCTGCGTGTTGGCCTGCTTGGACACCGTCAGCTCGTCGGGGGCGCCGAAGCCTTCCACCATGGTGTCCACGTACTTGTTGATCCCGGTGCCCAGACCGCTGGTCAGGGTCAGGGTGAACGCGCCGATCACGATCGCGATCACCGTGAGGAAGGTGCGCAGCTTCGAGCGCAGGGTGTTGGTGACGGCCGTCCCGGCCAGGTCGAGGGCCTTCACGGGCGGGCCTCCGTCCAGGTCGGGGCGAGGGCGGCGGGCGCGACCCCCGGGCGCAGGCCGGCGCGCTCGTCGGAGACGATCCGGCCGTCCTGCATCTCCAGGCGACGGCCGCACTTGGCCGCGAGGTCGTCGTCGTGGGTGACCACCACGAGGGTGATGCCCTCGTCCCGGTGCAGGCCGAAGAGGATGTCCTCCACGGCCGCCGAGGTGGCGGAGTCCAGGTTGCCGGTGGGCTCGTCCGCGAAGAGCACGGTGGGCTCGTTGACCAGGGCGCGGGCGATGCACACGCGCTGCTTCTGGCCGCCGGAGAGGTCCGTGGCGCGGTTCTTGGCCTTGTCGTCGAGCTCGAGGCGCTCGAGCACCGCCATGCCGCGACGCGTGCGCTCGGCGTGGCCGACGCCGGCGATCTTCAGCGGCAGGACGGCGTTCTCCAGGACCGTCTGCCCCGGGTTGAGGAAGAACTGCTGGAACACGAAGCCGAAGCGCTCGTTGCGCAGGCGGGTCACCTCCCGCGCCTTCAGCTGGGAGACGGGACGGCCGTCCATCGCGACGACGCCGGCCGTCGGCTGGTCGAGCAGCGCCAGCAGGTGCATGAGGGTGGACTTGCCGGAGCCGGACTTGCCGACCACGGCGACGGACTCACCGCGTCCGATCTGCAGGGTGACGCCCTTGAGCGCGTCGAAGCGCGAGGCCCCCCGCCCGTACACCTTCACGAGGTTCTCCGTCTCCAGGACGGGCTCCTCGCCGCCCGGCGCACCCGCCACGGGCGGTGCCTCGTAGACCGTGGACATGCGTTCGCTCTCCCTCCGTCCGCCGGCCGCCCGACGCGGTCCGACCCCGCCATCCTGACACGGCGCTGTGCCCCGCCCCTCCCCCATGGGTCGGAGATGCGGCCGGCCCCGCCAGCGACCCCGGGAGGAAGTCGCCGGCGGGGCCGGTCCTGCGAGGCGGGGCCGCGCGGGCCCGCGCGGCTCAGCGCAGCGGCGGCAGGAAGCCGACCTTCGCGTAGACGTCCTCGAGGACGGGGGTGGCCACCTCACGGGCCTTCGCGGCGCCGGCGGCGAGGATGCGGTCCAGCTCCGCCGGGTCGTCCAGCAGCTCCAGGGCGCGCTCGCGCACGGGGGCCAGGCGCTCGACGACGGCGTCCGCCACCGCCACCTTGAGGTGGCCGTACATCTGCCCGGCGAACCGCTCCTCGAGCACGGGGATCGGGGTGTCCGTGACCGCGGAGAGGATGGTCAGCAGGTTGGACACGCCGGGCTTGGCCTCCCGGTCGAAGCGGACCTCGGTGCCGTCGTCGGTGACCGCCGACTTGATCTTCTTGGCGGTCCTCTTCGGCTCCTCGAGGATGTTGATCAGGCCGTTCGGGGACGCGGCCGACTTGGACATCTTCGATGTCGGGGCCTGCAGGTCGTAGATGCGCGCGCCGGTCTCCGGGTAGAAGCCGGCGGGCACCACGAACGTCTCGCCGTAGCGGTGGTTGAACCGCTGGGCGAGGTCGCGGGTGAGCTCGACGTGCTGGCGCTGGTCGTCGCCGACGGGCACGCCGTGCGGCTGGTACAGCAGGATGTCCGCGGCCATCAGCATGGGGTAGGCCAGCAGCCCGACCCCGGCGGCGTCCTGGCCCTGCTTCGCCGACTTGTCCTTGAACTGGGTCATGCGCATCGCCTCGCCCATGCCCGTCATGCAGGTCAGCACCCACGCCAGCTGGGCGTGCTCGGGCACCTGGGACTGCACGAACAGCACGGAGCGCTCGGGGTCGATGCCGCCGGCGATGTACTGCGCCGCCGCCACGCGGGTCCGCTGGGCGAGGGCCTCGGGGTCCTGCGGCACCGTGATGGCGTGCAGGTCGGGGATGAAGTAGAAGGCGTCGAAGTCGTCCTGCACCCTCACCCAGTTCACGAGGGCGCCCAGGTAGTTGCCCAGGTGCAGCGAGTCGGCCGAGGGCTGCATGCCGGAGAGCACGCGGTGGCGCGCGGAGGCGCCGGCCAGGTGGGCGGTGCGGCCGGCGTCCTGGGCCAGCACGTCCGCCACGGTGGGCCGGCGCGGCCCGCCGGTGTCGGGGGCGGCGGCGTCGACGGGGGTCTGCTCGGTCATCGTGGTCCTCCTCGGGCCGGTCAGTACTGGTAGTCGGCCACGAGCGGGGCGTGGTCGGAGAAGCGGGTGCCCCACGTGGGGGCGCGGTCCACGACGGCGGAGGTCGCCCGGGCGGCGAGGTCCGCGGTGGCCATGTGGTAGTCGATGCGCCAGCCGGCGTCGTTGTCGAACGCCTTCCCGCGCATGGACCACCACGTGTAGGGCCCGGGGACGTCGCCGGCCTGGGCGCGGCCCACGTCCGTGAAGCCGAGTTCGCCGAAGAACCGGTCGAAGTACGCCCGCTCCTCGGGGAGGAACCCGGCCTTCTTCACGTTGCCCCGCCAGTTCTTGATGTCCCGCTCGGTGTGGCCCACGTTGAGGTCACCGGTGACCAGGGCCGGATGGTCCTGCGCGGCGAGCTCCCCGAGGCGGCGGACCATCTCGTCCAGGAACCGGTACTTGTCCTCCTGCTTGGGGGTGTCCACCTCGCCGGAGTGCACGTAGGCGGACACCACGGTCAGCAGCGAGCCGTCCGGCAGGCGCACGTCCGCCTCGATCCAGCGGCCGGCCGCGTCGAAGTACGCGTCCGCGTCACCGATGCCCACGCGCACGTCCTCGAGGGGGAAGCGGGAGGCGATCGCGACGCCGGCCCGGCCCTTGGCCTCGGCCTCGGCGTCGGCCAGGTGGACCTCGTCCCACTCCCCGCCCACGATCTCCGGGACCAGCTTCTCGACGATCGCCCGCGGGGCGCGGACCTCCTGCATGGTCAGCACGTCCACGCCGCGGCCGGCGAACCAGCCGGCCATGCCCTTGCGGTGCGAGGCGCGGACGCCGTTGACGTTGACGGTGGCCACGCGCACGGCGCCGTCCGCCTTGGGGGCGCCGGCGTTCGCGTGGACGATCGGCTCGCCCGGGGCGGGCTCCGGCGGGTGGCCCGTGTCCGTCGTGGGGGTCCGGTCCGGCATCAGGACACCACCGTCCCGGTCACGGGGCCCTCGGACTCCCCGCGGCCCTCCTTCATCATGTCCCGCGCGTTGGACGCGGTGATCTGGATGGTCTCCAGGGCGCGGTCCACCATCTCGCGGTCCCCGCCGTCGGCGGAGTCCAGCTGCTCCTTCACCACACGGGCCTGCACCTGGACGATCTTGAAGGAGTGGTCCAGCTTGGTGTCCCGCATCGGGTCGCCGGCCGGGGCGGGGGCCGCCGCGGCGGGCGCCGGCTGCTGCGGGCCGCGCAGCGCCGCGGCGTCCGAGCGCATCTGCTCGACCGTCCGGTCCACCTTCTGCGAGGCGGAGCGCACCCCCCGGCGGACCTGCAGGAACACCACGACGGCGAACACCAGCCAGGCCGCGGCGATCGCCACCACCAGCCAGCCGATGAGGTCGTTGGCGTTGGCCGCGAAGACGATGGCCACCAGCAGCACGATGATCATCACCGTGAAGCCGGTCGAGCCGATCGCCAGGCCGGCGCGCGGGGCGGCGGCGGGGCGGGACCCGGACGGGATGCTCTGGGGCATGGGTGTGCTCCTCATGTGGATGTCGGACTCCTCCCATCATCCCGCACCGGCGGGCCCGCGTCCGAATCCACGACGCCGGCCCGCACCGCACCGCCCGGCGCACGCCTAGGCTGGGCCGGTGACCCCCTCCCCCTCCCCGGCCGACGCCGGCGCGTTCACCGCCGCCCAGCGCCGCATCCTCTCGGTCCTGCTCATCCCGCTGTTCCTGGCCCTGATGAGCGTGTCCGTGGTGAACGTGGCCCTGCCGGCCGTCGAGCGGGGCATCGACGCCTCCCCGGCGGACCTGCAGTGGGTGCTCTCCGGGTACACGCTGACCTTCGGCGTCGTGCTGGTGGCCGCGGGCCGCGCCGGCGACCTGTGGGGGCGCAAGCCCCTGTTCCTAGCGGGGATCGGCCTCTACGTGCTCGGCTCCCTCGTCTCCGGGCTGGCCCCGGACCCCCTGTGGCTCAACGTCGGACGCCTGGTGACCGGCGTGGGCGCGGGCGTGTTCAACCCGCAGGTGATCGGGTTCATCCAGTCCCACTTCTCAGGCCGGGCCCGCGGCCGGGCGTACGGGCTGTTCGGGATGGTGGTGGGCCTCGGCGTCGCCGTGGGGCCGCTGCTGGGCGGCCTGCTCATCGGCGCCCTGGGGCCCGACTGGGGCTGGCGCGCCACCTTCCTGATGAACGCCCCGGTGGGGCTGTTCGCGATCGCCATGGGCGCGGTGTGGCTCGCCCCGGACACCCGCGTGCGGGGCGCCGACACCCCGGTCCGCGGCGGCCTGGCGGCCCTCGACCCGGTGGGCGCCGTCCTCCTCGGCGCCGCCAGCGTGTCCCTCATGGTCCCCTTCATCGTGCCCGGCACGTGGTGGCTGCTGGCCGCCGCGGCCGTGCTCGGCACGGCGTGGTGGCTGTGGGAGCGGCGCGTGAAGGCCGCCCAGGCCCGCACCGGGGTCGCCCCCATGGTGGACCCCGCGCTGTTCCGCCGCGCGTCCTTCACCATCGGCGCGGCGGAGTCCACCCTGTTCCTGGCCACCATGCCCGCCGTGTTCGCGGTCACCGCCGTGTTCCTGCAGCAGGGCCTCGGATTCAGCGCCCTCGCCTCCGGCCTGGCCACCCTGCCCGGCGCCGCCGTGCAGGCCGGGCTCTCCCCCTGGGCCGGCGCGCGCGTGCAGCGCCACGGGCCGCGCCTCGTGGCCGTCGGCGGCGTGGTGGGCCTGGTCTCCCTCATCCTGCTCTGGCAGGCCTTCGAGCGCTCCGCCGCCGGCGCGTGGAGTCCGTGGACCGTGGCGGTGGCGCTCGCGGTCATGGCGGTCTCCCAGGCGCTGATCCTCACCACGGCGCAGGTGCTCATGATGGACGACGTCCAGGGGCACGAGGCCGGGGCGGCCGGCGGCGTGGCCCAGACCGCGCAGCGCACCGGCACGGCCCTGGGCCTGTCCGTGGTGATGGGTGCGTTCTTCGCCGCGCTCGGCGCGGCCTCCGCGGCCTCGGGCGGGGAGCCCTCGGCCGCGGAGTACGCCCACGCCGGCTCCGCCGCGCTGGTGATGGTCGGCGTGTGCTGGGCCGCGACGACGGGGATCGCCTTCGCGGACCTGGCGCGCCGCCGTCCTCGGGAGCGCGCCGCCGCGTGAGGCCTCTCCCCCTCCCCCCCCTCTCCGGAATCGACTGCGGTTCCGACCCTTCTGAGCCGGGATTCCGTGCTGAGAAGGGTCAGAACCGCAGTGGATCCGTGGGGGCGGGGGAGGTGCCTGGGGCGGGGGCGGGAGCCGTCCGCGCCGGCTCAGCGCAGGAAGAGTGCCGCCAGGCGCCGGGAGGCGAGCACCAGGCCCACGGCCACCATCACCAGGAAGTAGAGGATGTGGCCGCCCGTGGCCCAGGACAGCGCACCGACGGCCAGCTGGCGCATCATCTCCACCGCGTGCCACAGCGGCAGCGCCTGGATGACCCACTGCACGGGCTGCGGGTAGACCTCCAGCGGGAAGAACGTGGCGGAGAACAGGAACATCGGCAGCATCAGCATGGTGATCCAGTCCATCTGCTGGAACGTCTTCATGAAGCTGGTGGCCGCCATGCCCACCGCGGCGAATCCGAACGCCACCAGCAGCGCACCCGGGACCATGAGCACGGCGGTCCAGCTGGTCACCAGGCCCATGAGCGTCATGACGATCAGGAAGCCGGTGGCGTAGACCCCGCCGCGGAACAGGGCCATGAGGATCTCGCCGAGGGCCACGTCCAGCGGGCCCAGCCGCGTGGCGAGCATGGTCTGGTACGTCTTCGCGAAGCGCAGCTTGAAGAACACGTTCCAGGTGGAGTCGTAGACCGCGCCGTTCATGGCGGAGACCGCCAGCAGCGCGGGGGCGATGTACATGCCGTACGGCACCGGCTCGCCGCTCGGGCCGGTCATCTCGCCCACCAGGGAGCCCAGGCCGATCCCCAGGGACAGCAGGTAGAGGACCGGCTCGGCGAAGCCGGAGACGAACACGGACCAGTTGTTCGACTTCAGGGACAGGAACGCCCGCTCCAGGACCGCGCGGATGTTGCCGGAGTACATGCCGGACAGCGCCCCCGCGCGGACCGTGACCTCCGGCATCGGGGGGACGGCGGGCACGGCGGAGGGGACGGGGCCGGCGTCGTGGTCTGCGGCGCCCGAGGCGCCGGCGCGGTCCGCGCGTCGGCTGAGCACGGAGCCGCGGGCCGCCTCCTCCGGGCGCGCGACGGCGTCCGGGTCCGGCTGGCCGGGACGCCAGCCCAGGCGGCGGGTGTAGATGCGCACGGCCACCGCGGCGCCGGAGACGGCGAGCACCACGAGGTACAGCACGTGCACGGCCGTCAGCCAGGCCGGGTTCGGCATGCCGTAGGACAGGACGCGGCCCAGCTGCGCGGCGTGCCACTGCGGGGAGATCCAGCCGATCCACCGCAGCGCCAGGGGCAGCTGGGTGAGCGGGTAGAACGTGGCGGAGAACAGGAAGAGCGGCATGATCACGAACCGCTGCAGCAGGGCGAACTGGCCCTTCTCCTCCTTCAGGGAGGCCGCGAACGCCATGACCCAGGTGCCGACCGCCAGGCCACCGAGCGTGGCGGTGAGGACCTGGACCCACGCCCACGGGGAGTCCGTGGCGCCGAACGCGGCCATGACCAGGAGGAACACGAGCGACTGCGTGAGGAACCGCAGCGAGACCGCCAGCAGGTGCCCGCGCGCGATCTGCGCCGGGGACAGCGGGGTGGCCTGCGCGGCGTAGTAGAGCCGGTGCCAGCGGAAGCCGTCCATCACCGGGTAGGAGAACTCCACGGAGGCGGTCATCAGGGCCGAGGCCGCCAGCAGGGCCGGGGCGATGAACTGCAGATAGGTGGCGCCGCCGAGGACGTCCTGGGACGCTCCGCCGCCGATCAGGGTGGCCAGGCCGAGGCCCATGGCCAGCAGGTACACCAGCGGCTCGCCGACGGCGTTGGCCACGATCACGGACCAGTACGCGCGCATGCTGCGCAGCTGGTGCTCGGCGAAGTACCAGACGCCGCGGCGCCGCACCCGCGCGGCCGTCTGCGCCGGGGTGTGCGGGGGCGTCAGCGGGGCCGGGGCGGCCGCGCCGGCGGCGGTGGCGGACTGCGAGGGGGCGGCCATGCTCAGTCCACCAGGGTGCGGCCGGTGAGGATCAGGAAGACGTCCTCGAGGGAGGCGCGGCGCGTCAGGGAGGTGACGGGCTCGTCGACGCGGCCGGCCTCGACGAGGGCGGTGACGGCGTCGTGCAGGTCGTCCGCGTGGTCCCCATAGAGCAGGACGCGGTCCGGGAGCACCTCGATGCGGTGCACGCGGGTCTCGGCGCCCAGCACCTCGGCGGCGGCCTCGTTGCGGTCCGTGCCGAAGCGGGCCTCGAGGACCTCGCGGGAGGCGTGCTCGCGGATCAGCTCGCGCGGGGTGCCGGCGGCCATGATCCGCCCGCCGTCCACCACCACGAGGCGGTCGCAGAGCTGCTCGGCCTCGTCCATGTAGTGCGTGGTGAGCACGAGGGTGGTGCCGCGCTCCTTCAGCCGGTAGAGGCGGTCCCAGAGGATGTGGCGGGCCTGCGGGTCCAGGCCCGTGGTGGGCTCGTCCAGCAGGAGCAGCCGCGGCTCGTTCACCAGCGCGCGGGCGATCACCAGGCGGCGCTTCATGCCGCCCGAGAGCGCGTCCGCCTTGGTGTCCGCCTTGTCCGTCAGCTGCGCGAACTCCAGCAGCTCGAGGGACTTGGGCCGCAGGTAGGAGTACGGCAGGCCGAAGTAGCGGCCGTAGATGAGCAGGTTGTCCCGGGCGGTGAGCTCCTCGTCCAGGTTGTCCTGCTGCGGCACCACGCCCAGGTGCGCGCGCACCGCCGGACCGTCCTGCTCCGGGTCGATCCCCATGATGGACAGCTCACCGGCCGTGCGCTGCGAGACGCCCGCGAGCATGCGCATGGTGGTGGACTTGCCCGCGCCGTTGGGGCCGAGCAGGCCGAAGCACTCCCCCGGCCGCACGTCCAGGTCGATGCCCTGGACCGCGTGGAAGTCGCCGTAGTGCTTGCGCAGGCCGCGGGCCCGGATGACCGAGGAGAGGGCTGTCGAGGTGGGGTGGCTCACACCGTGTGATCCTACGGGCCCCACCGCCGCCGGATCGACTGCGGTTCTGACCCTTCTGAACGGGGATTTCCGCCTAAGAAGGGTCAGAACTGCAGTGGATCCGCGGGGGGGCGGAGGTGGGGCGCGGCTCGGGTCAGCGGGCCCCGCCCTCCCCGTTCTGGTCGGCGGCCGCGCGCTCGGCGGCCTGGACCACGTTGGCCAGCAGCATGACGCGGGTCATCGGGCCCACGCCGCCCGGGTTCGGCGCCATCCAGGCGGCCTTCTCGGCCACGGCCGGGTCGACGTCGCCGAGGATCCGCGCCTTTCCGTCCTCGCCCTCGACGCGGGAGACGCCCACGTCCAGGACGATCACGCCGTCCTTGACCTGCTCCGGCTTCACCATGTGGGCGGAGCCGGCGGCGGCGATGACCACGTCCGCCTCGGCCAGCAGCTCGTCCAGGTTGGTGGTGCCGGTGTGTGCCAGGGTCACGGTGGCGTTGACCTCGCGGCGGGTGAGCACCAGGCCGGCGGGGCGGCCGATGGTCACGCCGCGGCCGATCACCAGCACGTGCTTGCCGGCCAGCTCCACACCGTGGTGCTTCAGCAGCTCCACGCAGCCGGCGGGGGTGCACGGCAGCGGCGAGTCCAGCTCCCCGCCCACCGAGGCCACGAGGCGGCCCAGGTTCATGGGGTGCAGGCCGTCCGCGTCCTTGTCCGGGTCGATGGCCTCGAGCACCCTCTGGGTGTCCACGTGCTCCGGCAGCGGCAGCTGCACGATGTACCCGGTGCACTCCGGGTCCTCGTTCAGCTCGTGGACCACCGCGAGGACCTGCTCCTCGGTGGCGTCCGCCGGCAGCTCCTTCTGGATGGAGCGGATGCCGACCTCGGCGCAGTCGCGGTGCTTGCCCGCCACGTACTTCTGCGAGCCCGGGTCCTCGCCCACCAGGACGGTGCCCAGGCCCGGCGTGAGGCCGCGCTCGGCGAGGGCCGCCACGCGGGCGCGCAGCTCCTCCTTGACGGCGGCCGCGGTGGCCCTGCCGTCCAGCGTCTGTGCCGTCATCGGCCGATCACCACTCCTCGAGGCCGTCGTAGAGCGGGAAGTCCTCGGTGAGCTTCACGACGCGGGCGCGCAGGGCCTCGACGTCCGGCGAGGGCTTCAGGGCGGCGGCGATGATCTCGGCGACCTCGCGGAACTCGGCCTCGCCGAAGCCGCGAGAGGCCAGGGCCGGGGTGCCGATGCGCAGACCGGAGGTGGTCATCGGCGGGCGCGGGTCCCACGGCACGGAGTTGCGGTTCACGGTGATGCCGACCTCGTGCAGGACGTCCTCGCCCTGCTTGCCGTCCAGCTGCGACTCGCGCAGGTCCACGAGCACCATGTGGACGTCCGTGCCGCCCGTGAGCACGGAGACGCCGAGCTCGGCCATGTCCGGGGCGGTGAGGCGCTCGGCCAGGATCCGGGCGCCCTCCAGGGTGCGCTCCTGTTTCTCCTTGAAGTCCGCCGAGCCGGCGATCTTGAACGCCACGGCCTTGCCGGCGATCGCGTGCATCAGCGGGCCGCCCTGCTGGCCCGGGAACACGGCGGAGTCGATCTTCTTCTTCAGCTCCTCCGTGGAGAGGATGAAGCCCGAGCGCGGACCGGCGAGGGTCTTGTGCACGGTGGAGGTGACGACGTCGGCGTGCGGCACCGGGTTCGGGTGCAGGCCCGCGGCCACGAGGCCGGCGAAGTGCGCCATGTCCACCCACAGCCGGGCCCCGACCTCGTCGGCGATCTCGCGGAAGGCGGCGAAGTCCAGCTGGCGCGGGTAGGCGGACCAGCCGGCGACGATCACCTTGGGCTGGGCGGCCTTGGCGGCCTCGCGCACCTTGTCCATGTCGATCCGGTGGGTGTCCGGCTCCACCTCGTAGGCGGCGATCTTGTAGTTCTTGCCGGAGAAGTTGATCTTCATGCCGTGGGTCAGGTGGCCGCCGTGGGCCAGGGACAGGCCCATCATGGTGTCCCCATGGTCCATCAGGGCGGTCATCACCGCGACGTTGGCCTGCGCGCCGGCGTGCGGCTGCACGTTGGCGTGCTCCGCGCCGAACAGGTCCTTGGCGCGCTGGATGGCGAGGTTCTCCGCGACGTCCACGAACTCGCAGCCGCCGTAGTAGCGGCGCCCCGGGTAGCCCTCGGCGTACTTGTTGGTGAGCACCGAGCCCTGCGTCTGCAGGATCGCGCGCGGCACGAAGTTCTCGGAGGCGATCATCTCGAGCGTGCCGCGCTGGCGGCCGAGCTCGTCCGCGAGCGCCTGGGCGATCTCCGGGTCCACCTCGGAGAGCGGCAGCGTGGTGATGTCGGGCGTGTGGGTCACGGTGGTTCCCTTCGCTTGGTGTCCGCGGCGCGGGCCGCGTCGGTGGCCTCATCCTAGTGCGGGCCCGCCCGCCGCGGACCCGCCCGCGGGCGGCGGCCGCCGCACCGGACGGCACGCCGGGCGCTACTTCTGAATCGTTCCAATCCATGCGATGGTGGATGCGGCCACCTCGGCGGACCTCCTCCCCGGGACGGCCACGTCTTCCGACGGAAGGAGCACCCCATGACCGAGAACCAGCGGTCCACGCGCCTGAACGGCGCCCCGGCGGTCAGCGACCGCCAGTCCCTGACGGTGGGCACCGAGGGCCCGATCGTCCTGCACGACACGCACCTGCTGGACACGCACCAGCAGTTCAACCGGATGAACATCCCCGAGCGCCGCCCGCACGCCAAGGGCTCCGGCGCGTTCGGCGTCTTCGAGACCACCGAGGACGTCTCGCAGTACACGAAGGCCGCCCTCTTCCAGAAGGGCGCCACGACCGAGATGCTGGCGCGCTTCTCCACGGTGGCCGGCGAGCTGGGCTCCCCGGACACCTGGCGCGACGTGCGCGGCTTCTCCCTGAAGTTCTACACGGACGAGGGCAACTACGACCTCGTGGGCAACAACACGCCGATCTTCTTCGTGCGCGACCCCATGAAGTTCACCCACTTCATCCGCTCCCAGAAGCGCCTGCCGGACTCCGGCCTGCGCGACGGCACCATGCAGTGGGACTTCTGGACCCAGAACCCCGAGTCCGCCCACCAGGTGACCTACCTGATGGGGCCGCGCGGCCTGCCCCGCACGTGGCGCGAGATGAACGGCTACGGCTCCCACACCTACATGTGGATCAACGAGGCCGGTGAGAAGCACTGGGTGAAGTACCACTTCATCTCCCAGCAGGGCGTGCACCACTTCACCAACGACGAGGCCGAGCGGATGGCCGGCAAGAACGCCGACTTCCACCGGCAGGACCTCTTCGAGTCCATCGAGAAGGGCGACTTCCCGAAGTGGGACCTGCACGTCCAGGTGATCCCCTACGAGGAGGGCAAGACCTACCGGTTCAACCCCTTCGACCTCACCAAGACCATCTCGCAGAAGGACTACCCCCGGATCAAGGTCGGCACCATGACCCTGAACCGGAACCCGGAGAACCACTTCGCGCAGATCGAGCAGGCCGCCTTCTCCCCGGGCGACACCGTCCCGGGCATCGGCCTGTCCCCGGACCGCATGCTGCTGGGCCGCGCCTTCGCGTACAACGACGCCGCCCGGTACCGGATCGGCGTCAACTACCACCAGCTGCCGGTCAACGCCCCGAAGAACGGCGTGGACGCCTACGCCTTCGACGGCCAGATGAACTACCACCACACCGGTGCCCGCTCCACGTACGCCCCGAACTCGTTCGGAGACCCGTGGTCGGACCAGACCGGCCCGGTGGAGGACTCCTGGGAGTCGGACGGCGAGCTCGTGCGCGCGTCCCAGGCCCTGCGCCAGGACGACGACGACTTCGGCCAGGCCGGCACCCTGGTCCGTGAGGTCTTCACGGACGAGGAGCGCGAGGAGTTCGTGCAGACCGTGGCCGGCGCGCTCGACGGCGTGAAGGAGCCGGTGCTGTCCAACGCCTTCCAGTACTGGAAGAACGTGGACCAGTCCATCGGCGAGCGCATCGAGGCCCAGCACCGGAAGAACCAGGGCGACGACATCCCGGGCATGCCCGCCGACGGATGACCTGCTCGCCGCACACGAGGAGGCCCCCGCAGCGTGACGCTGCGGGGGCCTCCTCGTGTGTCAGGACCTCACGGGGTCACTTGCGGCCCCAGCGGCGGCCCTGCGCGTCCGCCAGCTTGTCCTTCAGGGTCGAGGCGACGGTGCCGGCCGCCTTGCCCACGGTGCGGGCGGCCGAGCCGACGACCGGGGCGGCCTTGGCGGCCGCGGTGCCGGCGGTCTTGCCCACGGTGCCCGCCGTCTCCACGACGGTCGCCTTGACCGCCTCGAGCTTCGAGGGGGCCGGGCGCCCGGCCACGGCCTCGCCGCGGTCGCCGACCTCCACGCCGTGGCCGGTGGGGACCACCGAGTCCTGCGGGGCGTTGGCGGACGGACGGACGGCCTCGACCGGGGCGGCGTCCACCTGGACGCCGTCGCCGCCGGCCACGCCGGGCACGGCCACGTGGTCCGTGCCGGAGACGGCCGGGCGCACGGTGTCCTCGGCGCGGTCCGCACGGTCGGCGGAGCCGGTCGACTCGGCGGTCTCGGCGACGTCGGCGCGCGCCTCGATGACGGCGTCCTCGCCGGTCAGCGGGGTGGTGCCGTACACCTGGCCCTCCGGCAGGTCCTTCGTGGGGTCCTGGCCGGTGGTGGAGTCCTGGATGTAGGCCGGCGTCTCGAAGATCGGCTCGGGCGCCTCATGGGCGTGCTCCGGCGCCTCGATCAGGGCGTCCTGGCCGGTGAGCGGCGTGGTGCCCGGCACGGTCTCGGCCGGGGTGTCGGAGGAGGCCGTGGCCCGGCCCGTGGCCGAGGACTCGACCTCGGCCTCCGCGGAGCGGCGCTGGTCCTCGGTGACCTCGACGCGACCCGGCATGCCGGGCAGGCCGGCCACGGGACGAGAGAGGGCCTCGTCCTCGGAGAGCTCCGGCACGGTGTCCTCGGCCTTCTCCTCGGCCTTGTCCACGGCCACGCCCGCGCCGCCGGCCACGCCGGGCACCGCGGTGCGATCGGCGTCGTCCGAGGCGGCGGAGGCCTCGGCCGGGGCGGGCGTGCCCAGGCGCGGGCGACGGTCGGCCTCGGCGGACGCGTCGGAGGAGGCGCCCAGGGGCTCGGGCAGGGCGGCGCCGGTGGCGGCGTCGTCCACGGTCACGCCCGTGCCGCCCGCCACGCCGGCCGCGGCCAGGCCCAGCGGAGCCGCGTCGGCGGCGCCGTCGCGGTCGGTGTCACCGGCCGACGCGCGGCGGTCCACCTCGGCCGCGTCGAACGTGGACAGGGCCGAGGCCGGGCGGGCCTCGGCGTCACGGGTGTCCTCGGACTCGGCAGGACGCGGCGCGGCCGTGGAGCCGGACTTCTTCTTCTCGGCGGTCTTCGCGTCGAACGCGCCGGCCCCGGTCACCGCGGTCTCCTCGCGGGCCTGGGCGTCGGCCGCACGGCGGGCGTCGGCGTCGGCGTCCGAGTCGGTGCGGTCCCGGTCGGCGACGGCGCCCACGGCGCCGCCCTGGGTGGCGGCCGCGGTGGTGGCGGCCGGCTGCGCGGCGGCGCGCGGGGCGGCCTCGACGGCGGCCTCCTCACGGCGGCGCGACGACCGCACGGCGGTCGTGATGATGAGGATCACAAGCACCACGATGATGATGCCGATGATCCAGTACAGCGTGCTCTGGGGCATGGTGCGCTCCTCTGGTGTGAATCGGACGCCGCCCCGCCGGTCGGGCCGGAGATGTGCCGCGTCGCCGCCGGTCAGGCGGTCCTCCCCCGAATATCCCACATCCCGGGCCCGTCAACCACGCCGTCGCGGCGTCGCGCGGCGCCCGGCGACCCCGCCCGCCGATACCATCGCCGGATGGAGACCGCCCCCGCCCCGCACCGCCTCGTCCTCACCCTCTCCTGCCCGGACCGTCCCGGGATCGTGCACGCCGTCACCGGCGCCCTCCTCGGCGAGGGGGCGAACATCACCGAGTCGCAGCAGTACCACTCCCCCGACACGGGCGCCTTCTTCCTCCGCGTGGCCGTGGACTCCCCCGCGCCGCTCGAGCGGATCCGGGAGGCCCTGGCCGAGGCCGTCGAGCGGTTCCGCGTGCACCTGCAGGTGTGGGACGCGGACCGGCCCATGCGCACCCTCGTGATGTGCTCGAGGGACGGGCGCACCCTCAACGACCTGCTCTTCCAGCAGCGCACCGGCGGGCTCGCCGTCGAGATCCCCGTGGTGGTCTCCAACCACCGGGACCTCGAGCCCCTCGCCGCGTTCCACGGGGTGCCGTTCGTCCACGTGCCCGTCTCCTCCGACCCCGCCGCGGGGCACACCAAGGAGGCGGCGGAGCAGCGGCTGCGCGAGCTGATCCGCGAGCACGACGTGGACCTCGTGGTCCTGGCCCGCTACATGCAGATCCTCTCGGACGAGCTGTGCCGGGACCTAGAGGGCATGGCCATCAACATCCACCACTCGTTCCTGCCCTCCTTCAAGGGCGCGCGGCCGTACCACCAGGCCCACGAGCGCGGCGTGAAGCTCATCGGCGCCACCGCCCACTACGTCACCGCGGACCTGGACGAGGGCCCGATCATCGCGCAGTCGGTGCAGCCCGTGACCCACGCGCAGACCGTGGCGGAGTTCGTGCGCCGCGGCCAGGACGTGGAGGGCGCCACCCTGGTGCAGGCCGTGCGCTGGCACGCCGAGCACCGCGTGCTCCTGGACGGGCACCGGACGGTCGTCTTCAGCTGAGCCCGCCCCCTAGCCTGGGGGCATGGCACACCTCCTCACCGTGCGGGGCGCCACGCCCCGCGTCCACGAGTCCGTCTTCCTCGCCCCCACCGCCGCGATCACCGGCGACGTCGAGATGGCCGAGCGCTCCTCCGCGTTCTACGGGGTCTCCGTGCGCGGCGACTCCGCCGCCATCCGCGTGGGCGAGCGCACCAACCTGCAGGACAACGTGGTGCTCCACGCGGACGCGGACTTCCCCTGCACCCTGGGCTCCGGCGTCTCCGTGGGCCACTCCGCCGTGGTCCACGGGGCGACCGTGGGCGACGACTGTCTGATCGGCATGTCCGCCACCGTGATGAACGGCGCCCGGATCGGCGCCGGCTCACTCGTGGCCGCCGGCGCCCTCGTCCTCGAGGGCGCCGACGTGCCCGCGGGCTCGCTCGTGGCCGGCGTCCCGGCGAAGGTCCGCCGTCCGCTCACCGACGAGGAGCGGGAGGGCCTGAAGGTCAACGCCCGCACCTACCTCGAGCTCGCCGCCGCCCACCGGGAGGCGCAGCAGGGCTGACGCACGCACCCGACGACGACGGGGCCCGCCCCCTCCGTGATGGAGGGGACGGGCCCCGTGGCCCCCGTGGCATGCGGCGGGCCGTGGCCCGGCCGGCTCAGCGGTCCGCGGCGTGCGCGCCCTGCGCCGGGCGGGGCTGGGCCGGTGCGGCCGGCGCCTGCCCGCCGCGCGTCGTGACGTCACGGTCCTGGGCGTCCCGGGCCTGGGCCGCCTCGATCTGGCGGCGGCGGGCCTCCGCGGTGCGGCGGGTCAGCTCGGCGCCGGCCTCCGCGTCGCGGGTGAGGTTCTCGCCGGTCTCCGGGTCGAACAGGTGGATGCGGGTGGTGTCCACCCACAGGCGGGTCGGCACACCCGGACGGGCGGTGGACTCCGCGGACAGGGTGGCCACGACGACGGGCCGCAGCTCGTCCGCGTCGAGGTCCTTGGCCAGGGAGGACAGCAGCTCGGCGACCTTGGGGTCCGGCTCGAACTCGATGTAGCCGTACTGCTCGTGGCCCAGCCACTCGAGGTGGGTCAGGGTGGCCTCGAACTCGGAGCCGTTCGGGCGCTTGTGGTCCTCGACCAGCTCGGCGTCCTGGAAGAACTCCGGGCGCAGGCCCATGAACACGATGTCCCGCCCCTCGGCCCTCCGGGCCTTCTCGGCGGGCACCGGGATGTCGCCGATCGGGGAGGACAGCACGTACTCCCCGCCCTGCTGCCGCACGGAGACGGGCAGGAAGTTCATCGACGGGGAGCCGATGAAGCCGGCCACGAACAGGTTCAGCGGCTGCTCGTAGAGCTCGCGGGGGGACGCGACCTGCTGCAGCACGCCCTTCTTCAGCACGGCCACGCGGTCGCCGAGGGTCATGGCCTCGGTCTGGTCGTGGGTCACGTACACGGACGTGGTGGCCAGGCGGCGCTGCAGCTGCGAGATCTCGGCGCGCATCTGGCCGCGCAGCTTGGCGTCCAGGTTGGACAGCGGCTCGTCGAACAGGAACGCGTCCGCCTCGCGGACGATCGCGCGGCCCATGGCCACGCGCTGGCGCTGGCCGCCGGAGAGGTTGCCGGGCTTGCGCTCCAGGTGGTCCTGGAGCTCGAGCACGCGGGCGGCGTCGCGCACCTTGCGGTCGATGGCCTCCTCGGTGAGGGAGGAGTCCTTGGCCAGGCGCAGCGGGAACGCGATGTTCTCGTACACCGACAGGTGCGGGTACAGGGCGTAGTTCTGGAACACCATGGCGAGGTTGCGGTCCTTGGGGGCCGCCTCGTTCACGCGGCGGCCGTCGATCAGCAGCTCGCCGTCGGAGATGTCCTCGAGGCCCACGATCATGCGCAGCAGCGTGGACTTGCCGGAGCCGGAGGGCCCCACGAGGATGACGAACTCGCCGTCCTCGATGTCCAGGTTCACGTCCCGGATGGCGTGGTAGCCGTCGTCGTAGATCTTCTCGATGTGGTTCAGGGTGATGGAGGCCATCGTTCAGGGATCCTTTCTCAGGTCTCGCGTGGAGGGCCTCAGCCCTTGACCGCGCCGTTGGTCAGGCCGGCCACGATCTGGCGCTGGAAGAGCAGCACCAGGATCACGATCGGGATGGTCACGACGATCGCCGCGGCGGAGATCGCGCCGGTCGGCGACTCGAACTGCGAGGCGCCGGTGAAGAACGCGAGCGCGGCGGGCACCGTGCGGGCGGTCTCGGTGGAGGTCAGCGAGATGCCGAAGACGAAGTCGTTCCAGGCGATGAAGAAGGCGATGATCGCCGTCGTGAACACGCCGGGGGCGGCGAGCGGGACGATCACCTTGCGGAACGCCTGCAGCGGCGTGGCGCCGTCCACCTGCGCGGCCTGGTCCAGCTCCCACGGGATCTGCTTGAAGAACGCGGCGAGCGTCCAGATGGAGATCGGGAGGGTGAGGGACAGGTAGGGGATGATCAGGCCGAGCCACGTGTCGTACAGGCCCAGCACGCGCCACATGTTGAACAGCGGCGTGACCAGGGAGATCACCGGGAACATGGAGACCATGAGGGACACGGTCAGCACGAGCCGCTTGCCCGGGAAGTCCAGGCGGGCGATCGCGTAGGCCGCCAGGGTGGCCAGGACCACCGCGATCAGGGTGGCGATCACCGTGATGCCGATCGAGTTGCGCAGCGCGGTGAGGAACAGCTCCCGAGAGCCGCCCACGAAGATCTCCTCGTAGTTCACGGAGTCCCACGAGGTCGGCAGCAGCCGGCCGTTCGCGAGGTCCGAGGGCGACTTGAAGGAGGTCGCGAAGATCGAGAACAGCGGGAACAGGCACCACACGCCGATCACGACGGCGAGGATCCACCACAGCAGGGTGCCCTTGCCGCGGCGTCCGCGACGGACGGTCTCGGGCGCCACGTCCCGGCGGCCGACGGCCTCGCCGGCCTCGGGATGGCGGTCCTCGGTGCCGGGCCGCGTGGTCACCTGCTCCTGGGGAGCGGGGATGGGGTTGCCGGTGCTCACTTGGAACCTCCTCGGTCGGCCAGGTCCACCTTGAAGACCTTCACGGCGATGAACGCCATCAGCGCCACGCACAGGAACAGGATCACGGAGATCGCCGAGCCCATGCCGATCTCCAGCCGGCCGATGGACGTGCGGTAGGCCAGCAGGGACAGGACCTCGGTGCCGTAGGCGCCGTTGGTCATGATGTAGACGGCGTCGAAGATGCGGAACGCGTCCATCGCGCGGAACAGCACCGCCACCATGATGGAGGCCTTCATGTTCGGCAGGATGACGAGCTTCATGCGCTGCCACCACGTCGCGCCGTCCACCTGCGCGGCCTCGGTGAGGTCGCCCGGCACCTGGGCCAGGCCGGCCAGCAGGAGCAGGGAGATGAACGGGGTGGTCTTCCAGATCTCGGAGAGCATGATCACGGACAGCGCCGTGGAGCCCTGGGCGAACCAGTTCAGGTCCGCGGTGACGCCCGGGACCCAGCTGAACCAGTTGTTGATGAAGCCCGAGTCGATCGAGAACATGTAGTACCACGCGAATGCGGAGACCACGGTGATGATGCCGTAGGGCACCAGGATCATGGTGCGGATCAGGCCGCGGGTGTGCGTGATGGCGTGGTGCATGGCCAGGGCCAGCAGGAAGCCGAGGATCAGCTCGACGACCACGGTGACCACCGTGATCAGGACGGTCACCCCCAGGTCCTGCCAGAACACGGGGTCGGACAGGATGACCCCGTAGTTGCCCAGGCCCACGAACTCACGGTCGTCCGGCGCCGTGAGGCGGTACGTGAACAGGGAGTCGTACAGGGCTTGGGCGATCGGGTACAGGACCACGAACAGCATGACGAAGAATGCGGGCCCGGCCAGCAGCCAGCCGAGGCGGGCCTCCGACTTCGCGCGCGCGGACGTGGTCCGCCCCCTCGTGCGGGGTGTGGACTCGACGGCGGTGCTCACAGCAGACGCTCCCCTCGCAGGACTTCCTGGATGAACTGGTCCGTCTGGGCCGGCGTGGTGGCCGGGTCGACGGCGGACGGCGGCGTGAAGCTCAGCTGGATGGCCGTGGAGACCTCGTTGTAGTACGGGGTCTGCGGGCGCGGAGCGGCCTTGTCCAGGGACTCACGGATGACCGGGGCCATGGGGTACTGCTCGAGCACCTCGGGGTCCTCGTAGGCCTTCGGATCCGCGGCCGGGTTGCCGTTGCCCTTGAAGTACAGGGCCTGGTTCTCCGCGCTGGTGATGCAGGAGATCGCCTCGTAGGCCAGGTCCGGGTGCTCGGACTTCGCACCGACGCCCAGGTTGATGCCGCCCAGCGGCGGGGCGGCCTCCTGGCCCTCCATCGTGCGGGGGTAGGTGGTCCAGCCGATGTCCTCGGGCAGGTCCGCCGGCAGCGCACCGGACTCGGCCGACTTCAGGGTGGCCGGCCACACGAAGGGCCAGTTGACCATGAAGGAGCCGGTGTCCCCCTGGAAGAGCAGCATGGACTCGTTCTCGGCCTGCGTGGGCAGGCCGGCGGAGCCCAGGCCCTCCCTGCCGATGGTGGAGATGATCTCGGCGGCCTTGCGGCCGGCCTCGGAGTCCAGGTTGGTCCGGACCTCGTCCGCCGGGGCGGCCGGGTCGGCGATGATGCTCTCGCCGCCGCCCTCCACGAGGGCGTTCACCCACACGGTCATGGACTCGGCGCGGTTGCCCTGGACGCCGAGCTCGGTGTCCGTCTGGCGGGCGGCCTCGATGAGCTGGTCCCACGTCACGGGCTGGGACATGTCCAGACCCGCCTCCTCGGCCACCGACTTGCGGTACCAGAGCAGCTGGGTGTTGGCCCAGAAGGGCACGGACACCATCGTGTCCTTCCACATCGCGCCGGCGAGCGCGCCCTCGAGCGTGTTCTCCCGGGCGTGCTGCTGGACGTCCTGCGGCACGGGGGCGAGGAAGCCCGGCTCGGCCAGCTCGGGGATGAAGGGCGGGTCCAGGGACATGATGTCCATGGAGGTGTCACCGGCGGCGAGCCGGCGGGTCAGCTGCTCGCGCTGGGACGCCGCGTCGTTGGGGAGCATCGACGTCTCGATGGTGTAGCGGCCGCCTGCGGCGTCGGAGCAGATCTTCGCGATCTCCGCCTGCCCGCCGTCGTCGGGGTTGGTGTACCAGGTGAGGGTGGGGTTCTCCTCCGCCGGCGCGCAGCCGGCCATCAGGAGCGCCCCGGCGGCCGCCGCGGAGGCCAGGGAGGCCCTCCGTGCGACCCGGGACCGGGTCTGTCTCATCGGTGCTCGACCTCATTCTTCCTCGGTGGAGTGTGACGTAGACCCTACCCCGCGCGATGACCCGCCCCGCTGTGCGTCACCTCTGGAGTCGGCGGTTCGTCAGCGCGGTGGGCCGGGCGCTCGCGGGGTCCTCCGGCCACGGATGCTTGGGGTAGCGACCGCGGTTCTCCGCTCTGACGTGGGCGTACGGCCCGGCCCAGAAGGAGGGCAGGTCCGCGGTGACCGCGAGCGGGCGCCCGGCCGGGGAGAGCAGGTGCAGCACCACCGGCCGGCGGCCGTCCGCCACGGCGGGCGTGGCCTCCGCGCCCAGGAACTCCTGCAGCTTGGCGGCCAGCACGGGGGCGGTGTCCTGGTCCGTGGCCGGGTAGTCCAGCCGCACCCGGCGCCCGCTGGGGACCTCGAGCGCCTCGGGCGCGAGCTCGTCCAGCCGTCCCGCCTCGGGCCAGGGCAGCAGACCGCGCAGCAGCCCGGCCGCGTCCACGGAGCGCACGGACCGGCCCGCGGCCAGCTCGGCGGCCGCCGCCGCGGTGAACGGCTCCAGCTCGGCCAATGCGCCGTCCGTCATGTCCGGCCAGGGCGCGCCGAGGACGCGGTGCAGCAGCTGCACGCGCCGGCGCAGCCGCTCCCCCGGGCCGGGCCGCTCCGGGGAGCCGCCCTCGAATCCGGCCAGACCCGCCTCGGCGAGCCGGGCGACGACGGCGTCCCGCGCCGCCTGCGCCGTCACCTCGCCGGGCCCCTCGGTGAGGACGATGCGGCCGAGCAGGACGCGGCGCCGGCCCACGAGCCGCTCGCCCGACCACGAGGCGACGGTCTCCTCCCGCAGCAGGGCCGCGGCGGCGGTGCGCGCGGTGCCCTCGTCCAGCGGCGCGGCCGCCCGGATCAGCGCGCCGGTGCCCGCGGACTCGCCGACCACCCGGCCGGCCTCCGCCACGGCGAGCCACTCCTGTCCGCGCAGCGCCTCGGCCCCGTGGGGCAGCGCCGCGCGGGTGCCCGAGGCCAGGAGCCAGGTCTCGGTACCGGGCACACGGCGGGCCACCCGGCCGGGCGCGGCGAGTGCCGCCACGGCGCCCACCGGGTGGGCCCGGGCGCCCTCCGGTGGGGCCCCGACGGACGGCGCGGGCCCCGGTCCACGGCGGGCCAG
>NZ_JAUNHR010000136.1 GCF_030523875.1 Micrococcus sp.
TGGCCGCGTCGAACAGCGCCTGCGCCTGCTGCTCGCCCCACTCGTTGCGGGCCTGGGCCAGGGACTGGAACACCGCGAACGGGCTGATCCCCACACCGCCGCCATCGGCCATGAGCTGGGTCAGCCCCGGCCACGCCCCGGAAATGTTCGCGATCTCGTCCAGCACCAGCGACAGCGGCGGGTCCAGCCGATTCCCCGGGGACTTCGCCGCCAGCTCACGGGCACGCTCGGTGATGGCATCCATCATGGCGATCAGGAACGGACCGGCACTGGACCCGCCTGTCTTCGTGCCCACGATGTACAGCGTCCCGGACTCCTTCAGGAACTTGTCGATGTCCAGGACCTCCTCGAACTCCCCCGGACGCAGCACATCACGCACCTCCGGCACCGACAGGCCCTTCACCGCGCCCTCCACACCGAACCACTTCGACTGCAGCAGCTTCGGGTCGCCCTCGATGATGCCCTTGAGCACCAGGTTCCAGTTCATGGCCGCACGCGGGTGCTCCGAGAGGATGGCCACGGCCTCCTTCGCCTCGGCAGGGTTGTTGCCCCAGCGCATGAGGTCATCGACTGTCCGGCCCCCCAGCGCCGCGGCGTGCAGCAGACACTCCATGATCGTGATCGCCGGCGCCTGCCACTCCGCGTTCGAGGACGAAGACCCCAGCCCGGAGGCACCAATCAGGGACGCGGCCCGCTGGTTCGCCACACGCGGCTCCTGGCACCCCGTGATCGGGGACCACTTCAACGTCGAGGGCTGACCGGTCAGCCCCTGCGGGTCGAACAACGCCACCGGCCCCTTCGCCCGCCGCATCTCCGCCGTCGCACCCAGGTTGTCCGCGCGCGAGCTCGTCGTGATCACCGGCCCCGGCGCGTCCAGGATCGCCCCGATCAGCAGGTGCACGCCCTTGCCCGAGCGCGGCGGGCCGATCAGCACCAGCGACTCCTCGTAGGAGGCGTACACCTCCACACCCTCAGCCTTGCCCAGGCGCATCGCCCCGTCAGTGATCTTCGGCTTCTTGATCGAGGGACGCACCTTGCCCACCCGCTTCACCACAGCCCGACGGCCCACCGCGCGGGCGATCTCCGCCCCACGGGCCAGGCCCTCACGCTGACGCAGGTCCTTGATGAACTTCTTCTCCGACTGCTGGTACCGCACCCAGGCCGACACGCCCACCACGGCGGCCACGAACACGACCACGCCCATCCCGACCAGCCAACCGATCACCCCGGCCTTCGTGGCCGTGCACCCCGAGGCCGTGGCCCCGAACGCCGCCGGGTCCCCGGACCCCAGGAACCCCAGCGTGGCGAACAGCGAGACCGGCCGGGTCGGCGCCCCGCAGTGCACCCGCCCAGCCAGGAACCCTGCCGCCAGGTAGGCCGCGAACAGGCCCATCACCGGCAGCATGATGAACAGGACGATCCGCTCCTTCTCGTCCAGCGCGTGCAGCGCGGAGTTGTCCTCACGCCTCATGACCGGCCACCAGAGCTTTCTTCTTGTCCATCCGCTCGTCCGTGTCGAACAGCGGCAGCTCCGCGTTCGTCAGCTCGTTCTTCACCTCGAACGAGGAATCCCCCAGCCGCCACAGCCCCGTGCCCTTGGGCAGGGACCGCACCAGGGACCGTTCCCGGTCCGAGAGCTCCATCTCCGAGGTCGTCACCGACAGCGCCGAACGGTCCTGCCGGTAGATGACCTTCACGTCCGCGTCGGCCAGCAGCGACTTGGCCATGGCCGCCATCTTCGAATTCTGGTCGCCGGCCATGTCCAGGTCCGCGATCTTGTGCAGCACGAGGATGTTGAAGATGCCGTAGGCGCGGGCCAGCTTCCACTGCTCGACCATGCGCCGCAGGTCCGCCTCCGAGGAGATGTTGTCCCAGCCCTCCTCGTAGATCACGATCCGCTGCCCGCCGTCGCGGGTGGTGATCATCGCCTCGGTCCAGGCGCCGGCGCAGGCGTTGACCACGCGCACCGCCTCCGGGGACGCCCCCCGCAGGGCGGAGGTGTCGATCGATGTCGCCCGCGCGCCCGCGTCCAGGGTGGCCGTCGTCTCCCCGTCGAACATGCCGGCCAAATCGCCCGAGGACACACGGGCCAGAGTCATCATCATCACCGACGCCGCCTCGGCGGCCATGGCGTCCGCATCCGCGCGGCGGGCCTCCAGCGCGGCGATCACGTCGGGGATGACAGGCACCCGGCCCTGTTCCGTGGCGGTCTCCACGGCGGTGTCCAGGGCGGCGGAGAGCACATGGTGCTCGGGGCTGGTCAGGTCCCGGTCGGTCAGGATCCGGGCCAGGGTCACCAGGATCGACATGCGCCGAGTCCGGACCATCATCTCCCAGGCCCGGTCGGTCATCGGCTCCCCCTGCACGTCCGTGGAAGGGCGCACCCCCGGGTCCAGCGGGTTCAGGCGCGTGTCCAGACCCGGCCCGACCTGGATCACCACCCCGCCCAGTCCCTTGACCACACGGGTCCACTCGCCCTTCTTGTCCGAGGCCACCGAGAGCTTGCGCCCGGCCAGCACCTGCCGCACCGCCAACGACTTCGCCAACGACGACTTGCCCGTGCCGACCTGACCGAACAGCATCATCGACATCCCCGAGATGATCCCAGCCTCGTACAGGCTCCACGGGTCGAAGCAGAACGCCCCACCACCATGCTGATCCCGCCCCAGATACAGGCCCGCCGCACCGATCCCCGGCCCGGCCACGAACGGGTACGCCGTCGAAGCCGTGTGGCTCGTCGTCCGCACCGGGCGCGGCGCCAGCACCCTCGCCCCTCGCAGGTTCTGCCCCCCGGCCGGACCCCACACGCTGAACTCGCGCTCCGGGAACTTCTCCAGCTCCTCAGCCTTACGCTCCGCCGCGCGGGTCTTCGCCTGCTCCTTGCGCAGAGCACGCGCCGCCGACCGGGCCTGCTTCGCCTCGTCCTTGTCCGGGCCGATGAACTCCACCATGAACTGCTTACCCGCCATCACAGCTTCACCATCCCGAACGGCAGCGCCGCCGCCATGAACCCCGAATCCTGCTCCAGATACAACGGACGCAGCTCACACCCGGCCGTCACCGCAGCCGTCAGCACCTCATTCGACGCCGCCTCCAGCTCCGAGGACG
>NZ_JAUNHR010000033.1:0-17125 GCF_030523875.1 Micrococcus sp.
GCGCAGCGCGGCGGAGCGAGCGAGCGCCGCCCCGCTCAGCGCCTCCGTCCCGTCGGCAGTGCCCCGGGCGCCGGACGGGCCGGCGGGGGCGCCGTCGTCGTCGGTGAGGGGGGCGCCGGCGCCCACGCGGCGCTCGAGCGCCTCGAGGCGGGCGGCGAGGCCGCGGTGCGAGTCGTCCGTGGCGGGCAGCATGAGGCGCGCCATCAGCAGTTCGAGGTGCAGACGGGGGCTCGTGGCGCCCACCATGTCCGTCAGCGCGAGGTTCGTGACGTCCGCGAGGCGGGAGAGCTCGGCGCGGGAGAGCTGCGCGGCCTGCGCGGCGAGGCGCCGGACCTGGTCCTCCGGCATGCCGTGCAGGATCGAGCCGGCCTCCTCCGGCAGGGCGCGGGCGATCACCAGGTCGCGGAAGCGGTCCAGCAGGTCCTCCACGAACCGGCGCGGGTCCTGGCCGGACTGCACCACGCGGTCCGCCACGCGGAACACGGTGGGGGTGTCCTCCGCGGCGACGGCGTCGACCACGTCGTCCAGCAGCGCGTCGGGGGTGAAGCCGAGCAGGCTGACGGCGAGGTCGTAGGAGACCTGGCCCTGCTGGGCGCCGCCGATCAGCTGGTCCAGCACGGAGAGGGTGTCGCGCACCGAGCCCGTGCCGGCGCGCACCACGAGCGGCAGGACGCCGGGCTCCACTCGCACGCCCTCCTCCTGGCAGAGCTGCTCCAGGTGGGCGATGAGCGGCTCCGGCGGGACCAGCCGGAACGGGTAGTGGTGCGTGCGCGAGCGGATGGTGCCGATGACCTTGTCCGGCTCCGTGGTGGCGAAGATGAACTTCAGGTGCTCCGGCGGCTCCTCCACGATCTTCAGCAGCGCGTTGAAGCCTGCCGCCGTGACCATGTGGGCCTCGTCGATGATGAGGATCTTGTAGCGGTCCCGCACCGGGGCGAACGTGGCGCGCTCGCGCAGCCCGCGCGCGTCGTCCACGCCGCCGTGGCTGGCGGCGTCGATCTCCATGACGTCCAGGGACCCGGGGCCGCCCGTGGCGAGGTCGCGGCACGAGTCGCACTCCCCGCAGGGCGTGGGCGTGGGGCCCTGCGCGCAGTTCAGGCAGCGGGCCAGGATGCGCGCCGAGGTGGTCTTGCCGCAGCCGCGCGGGCCGGAGAAGAGGTAGGCGTGGTTCACGCGGTCCTTGGACAGCGCGGTCCGGAGCGGCACGGTGACGTGGTCCTGTCCGATCACGTCCTCGAACCGGTCGGGGCGGTAGCGGCGGTACAGGGCGGTGCTCACCCGCGTCAGCCTATCCGGTGGGTCCGGACACGATGACGGGCCCGTGGACACCGGGAATCCCCGCCGCGGGGATCGGCGTTGGCCCTGCCATGACCGCCGAGATGCACCACGACGCCGAGGACACCGCTCACCCCACGCAGCCGCAGGCCGACGCCGGCCGGCTGGGCCGCGAGGCGATCGACCACCTGTTCGCCGACGGGCACACCACCCAGCTCTTCACGGACGAGCCCGTGGACCCCGAGCTGGTCCGGCGCGCGTACGAGGACCTGCGCTGGGCCCCGACCGCCATGAACAGCCAGCCCCTGCGGCTGGACGTGATCGCCTCCCCGGAGGCGAAGGCGCGCCTGCTGCCGCACATGATCGCGTTCAACCGGGAGAAGACGGAGCGCGCACCCCTGACGCTGATCGCCTCCTACGACCTGGACTGGCACCGCCACATGGGTCACCTGGCGCCCTTCCGTGAGGGCTTCGAGCAGGATGCCGAGGGCAAGCCGGGGATGCGCGAGGGCATGGGCCGGCTCAACGCCGCCATCCAGATCGGCTACCTCCTCCTGGCCCTGCGCGCGCACGGGCTCGAGGTGGGCCCCATGGCCGGCTTCGACAACGACGGCGTCGACGCCGAGTTCCACGCCGACCGCGCCTGGCGCTCCCTTGTGGTGATCAACGTGGGCCACGCCCCGGCCGACGACGAGAAGGCCCAGCAGCCGCGCCAGGGCCGTCTCGAGTTCGAGCAGGCCGCCCAGGTCCTCTGAGGTCCCGCCGCCCTCAGAGGCGGCCGGGGAACACCCAGGCCTCCCGCGGCAGCGCGGCGGGGTCGAACGCGTCCACGGCCCGGTCGAGCGGCCCCGCCGGCAGGCCCAGGGACGCCAGCAGGCGGTCCCGCACCGCCTCCGGCGTCCAGGCCGGGTCCTCGGCGGCCAGGTCCGCCAGGGTCACGGCGCCGTGGCGCTTGGCCAGGCGCCGCCCCTCCGCGTTGAGCACCAGCGGCACGTGCAGGTGCTCCACCGGGGCGGCCGTGCGCCCCTCCGCCTCGGCGATCCGGGCCGCCAGCCAGCGCTGGCGCGGGGCGGAGTCCAGCAGGTCGTCCCCGCGGACAACCTGGTCCACGCCCTGGGCCGCGTCGTCGACGACGACCGCCAGGTTGTACGCCCACGCGCCGTCGTTGCGGCGCAGCACCAGGTCGTCCACGAGCCCCGTGACCTCCCCGTGCAGCACGTCGTGGGCGGAGGCCTCCGGGACGACCCCCTCCGGCAGCCCGGCCACGCGGGCGGCGTCGATCCGCAGCGCGGCGGGGCGCTCGCGGCGGCGCCGTGCGCGCTCGGCCTCCGTGAGTCCGCGGCACGTGCCGGGGTAGAAGCCCGGGGGCCGCAGCGGGGTGGGCGCCGCGTCGTCGGCGGCGTCCCCGGCCTGGGGTGCGGAGCCGGCCTGGGCGATGTCCCGGCGGGAGCAGAAGCACTCGTAGACGGCGTCCTCGCCGTGGGCGGCGCGCAGGGCGGCGACGGCGTCCGCGTAGAGCCCGGAGCGCTCGGACTGGCGGACGGGCTCCCCGTCCCAGTCCAGGCCCACGGCCCGCAGGTCGGCCAGCTGCCCGGCCTCGGCGCCCGAGCGGACGCGGTCCAGGTCCTCGACGCGCAGGAGGAAGGCCCGGTCGGTGGCGCGGGCGGCGAGCCACGCGACGATCGCGGTGCGCAGGTTGCCCAGGTGCAGGGTCCCGGTGGGGGAGGGGGCGTAGCGGCCGGCGGGCATGGAGGCTCCCTCGGGCTCGGGGGAAGTCGAAGACCCCCCACGCACCTGCCAGAGCCCACCTACCCTTGCTACCTTCCGGTCCTGGGGGAGTTCGGCGAGATGACACCACGTGAGGGGCCGCACACGAGTCTAGCAGTGGGCGGCCCGCGATGCGACGCGGGGCGGTGCCCCGCGAGGCCTCCGGGGCCGAGTGGCACGACGCGCGGCGATCTGGTTATGATGGAGCCTGCCCTTGAGCGGTCCGCCGCCACAGGGGCACGCCAAGGAGGATTCGCCTAGCGGCCTATGGCGCACGCCTGGAACGCGTGTTGGGTTCACGCCCTCGGGGGTTCAAATCCCCCATCCTCCGCGGAGCACGAAGCCCCGGGACCGGTTCGGTCCCGGGGCTTCGTCGTGTCCGGAGCCTGCTGACGGGCCGTCCTCGCGGACCCCCGACACGAGCTCGGGGGGGCATGGATCACACCTCGAGGTGACAGGGGTCACCTCTGCCGCTACTCTTCACCCAGCCGTGGAGGACTCGCACCGCCCGGCCGTGTCATCCCCATCCTCGCTCTGGAGACCTCCATGACCTTCGCCGACTTCGTCGATGCAGCCAACGGCTACATCTGGTCGCTGCCCCTGATCTTCCTCTGCCTGCTCGCAGGCGTGTACTTCTCGCTCCGCACCGCGTTCCTCCAGGTGCGCGGCATCCCGGACATGCTGTCCCAGCTCAAGAACGGGGAGAAGTCGGAGGACGGCACCTCCTCGTTCCAGTCCCTCATGATGTCCCTGGCCGGCCGTGTCGGCATGGGCAACATCGGCGGCGTGGCCACCGCCATCGCCTTCGGCGGCCCGGGCGCCGTGTTCTGGATGTGGACCGTGGCGTTCCTCGGCGCGGCCACCTCGTTCATCGAGTGCACGCTCGGCCAGATCTACAAGGAGAAGGACAAGGACACCGGAGAGTACCGCGGCGGCCCGGCCTACTACTTCGAGAAGGCCTACCGCCACACCGGCTTCGGCCCGGTCCTGAAGGTCTACGCGGTCCTGTTCGCGATCGTCACCGTCTTCGCCACCAGCTTCTTCCTCCCGGGCGTGCAGGCCAACGGCATGGCCGCCTCCATGGAGGAGGCCTGGGGCTTCCCGACGTGGGGCGTGGCGATCGGCGTCGTGATCGTGCTGGCCTTCATCGTGATCGGCGGCGTGAAGCGCATCGCCACCTTCGCGGTGTACGTGGTGCCGGCCATGGCGATCATCTACATCATCCTGGCCCTGATCGTGTTCTTCGTGAACTTCCAGCAGATCCCCGAGGTCTTCGGCGCGATCTTCTCCTCGGCCTTCGGCATGGACTCCGTGTTCGGCGCGATCCTCGGCCTCGCCGTCCAGTGGGGCGTCAAGCGCGGCATCTACTCGAACGAGGCAGGCCAGGGCACGGGCCCCCACGCCGCCGCGGCGGCCGAGGTGTCCCACCCGGCCAAGCAGGGCTACGCCCAGGCGTTCGCCGTCTACGTGGACACCCTCTTCGTCTGCACCGCCACCGCCTTCATCGTCCTGTCCACCGGCATGTACCGCGTGTACGCCGGCGGCTCCGAGGACTCCGCGGTGCTGTACGAGGGCAACCTGCCGGCCCAGTCCAAGGTGGGCCCCGCGTTCGTGCAGAACGGCTTCGACACCGTCTTCACCGGCTTCGGCCCGTCCTTCGTGGCCGTGGCGCTGGCGTTCTTCGCCTTCACCACGATCGTGGCCTACTACTACATGGCCGAGGTCAACCTCTCCTACCTCGTCCGCGGTGTGCGCAACCCCCTGGCCCGCCGGGTGGCCATCCGCGTCCTGCAGGGCCTGCTGCTGGCCTCCGTGGCCTACGGCGCCGTCACCACGACGGGCGCGGCCTGGGGCCTCGGCGACATCGGCGTCGGGTCCATGGCCTGGATGAACATCGTGGGCATCCTGTTCCTGCAGGGCCCGGCCCTGAAGGCGCTCAAGGACTACCACGCCCAGAAGAAGCAGGGCCTGGACCCGCAGTTCGACCCCCGCCCGCTGGGCATCCGCAACGCGGAGTTCTGGGAGCTGCGCGCCGACGGTCTCATCCGTGAGGGCATGACCGGTGCCGAGGTGGAGGCCCGCCTCGACGCGGGTCCGCGCCGCGCCTGAGCGGCGTGCACGACGACGGGCCGGTCGCCAGAGGGCGACCGGCCCGTCGTCGTGCGGGGCGGGGCGGCGGGGATCAGCCGCGGCGGGGGTCCGGGGACTCGCCCTGGATGTCGCACTCGCGGGCGTCGCGACCGCCGGCGTGCACCCCGCCGCCGACCGCGACGGCCTTCACGCGTCCCTGCTCGGTGACCTGGTAGGTGGTGAGCTCGTCGCCGTGGGTGCGCAGCTGGCCCTCGACCACGAGGGAGTCGACCTCGCCGCCGTCCTTCACGGACAGCGCCATGGCCTCCAGCTCCGTCTGCACGCCGCGCACCAGGGAGACGCCCTTGCCGCCGGCGGTGGCCACGTCGCCGTGGATCACGAGCTCCGGCAGCGGCTTGGACACCTGGACGCCGATCGAGCCGTCGCCGAAGGTGCGGATGTCCTGGAACTCTCCGCGCCGCAGCGAGCCGTCGTACAGGTTGAAGCCGCGCGCCCCCTTGCCGACGGTGGTGATCGGGGCGTTGACCACGAGCTCGTCGATGTCGCCGAAGTTCACGAAGCCGATCCCGGAGGGGCCGGTGGAGAGCACGCCGGCGTCGACCTGCCAGCGCTTCACGTCCCCCCAGTTGTCCAGCACCATGTCGTTCTGGCCGTGGGTCGTGGTCGGGCCGGCGTTGACGACCTTCTCCACCGTCACGCCGGAGACGACGAACACGCCGCCGGAGATGACGTCGGCGGTGCCGGGGGCGATGCCGCCGTCGGTGTGGACCTCGCCGGTCTCCAGCAGGTCGACCTCCACGCGCCCGCCGTCGCCGTGGCCCTCCTCGTCGCCGTGCCCGGCCACGAACACGCCCGAGCCGCGCACCGGGGTGGCGGCGGTGCCGACGGCCAGGCCGCGGACGGTGGCAGTCACCACGGAGGAGGGGTCCTCCTGGCGGTTCCACAGGGTGAAGCCGCCCTGGAGCACGTCCACGCCGAAGCCGTGCGGGCGGTGCGGGCGCGAGCGCACGTCCGCGCGGCGCACGTGCAGGCCCTCGACCTCGACGCGCATCGCGGTCAGCGCGGCGTCGGCCTCCAGGTAGACGGAGCCCTCGACGGTGACGTTCTCGAGGCGCAGGGTCCCGGCGTCGGGGAGGCGGGTGTCGTTGAGGACGGCGACCTCGGTCTCGGCGGTGGTGATCCGGAGGTCCTTCACGGTGTTGTCCTGCGTCAGGCGCACGCCCTTGCCGCCGAACGCGAGCTCGGCGTCCTCGTCCGCGCCGCGCAGGGTCGTCCCCGCGGGGAGGGTGATCATGGGGCCGTCGGCGATGCGCCCGGAGACGACGATCTCCTGGGCGCCGTCCTTCACGGCCTCGGCGAGCTCTGCGGTGGTGGTGACGGTGACCGTCATGATGACTCCTCTCCTGGGGTGGAGCGCGGGGGCGGGTCCGCCCCGGCGCGGATCACCCCCAGGCTACTCCTGCAAATTTGAACTAGGAAGGGCTCCGGTCGTCCCGCCTCAGAGCAGCTGACGCAGGTTCGCCTTCGCCAGGTCCACGAGCTCGGAGCCGCGGCCGCTCATCACGGTCTTGAGCGCGTAGAGGCTGAAGCCCTTCGCCTGCTCCAGCTCGATGGCCGGCGGGAGCGTCAGCTCATGCCGCTCCACCACGACGTCGAGCAGCGCCGGGCCGTCATGGGCGAGGAACTGTGCCATGACGGCCGGCAGCTCCTTCGACGTCGTCGCCCGGAAGCCCTTCACGCCCAGCGCGTCCGCGACGGCCGAGAAGTCGGGGCTGAGGAGGTCCGTGGCGAACGTCTCGAACCCGGCCGCCTTCATCTCCAGCTCCACGAAGTTCAGGGACGAGTTGCTGAACACCACGGTCTTCACGGGCAGGCCGTTCTGCACCTGGGTCAGCAGCTCGCCGAGCATCATGGTCAGGCCGCCGTCGCCGGCCATGGCCACCACCTGGCGGGACGGGTCCGCGGCCTGCGCGCCCACGGCCTGGGTGATCGCGTTGGCCATGGAGCCGTGGGAGAACGAGCCGATCAGCCGGCGCCGCCCGTTCATCGTGAGGTACCGCGCCGCCCACACCACGGGCGAGCCCACGTCCGGGATGAACACGGCGTCGTCGTCGGCCAGCTCGTCCAGCAGGCGGGCCACGTACTGCGGGTGGATCGTGCGCTTCGAGGGGGTGGCCAGGTCGTCGAGGTCCTTGCGCGTCCTGGCGTAGTCCCGGCGGATCGAGTCCAGGAAGCGGGAGGAGCGCTGGGCCTTCAGCAGCGGCAGCAGGGCGTGGGCGGTCTCCTTCACACCGCCGACGAGCGGCACGTCCACGCGCGTGTGCAGGCCGATGCTCTCCCCGCGCACGTCCACCTGGATGACGGTGGCGTCCTGCGGGTAGAACTGCCGGTACGGCAGGGAGGAGCCCAGGATCAGCAGCGTCTCGGCGCGGGTGAGGGCGTGGTAGCCGGAGGAGAAGCCGAGCAGGCCGGTGAGGCCGACGTCGAACGGGTTGTCCGGCTCCACGACGTCCTTGCCGCGCAGTGCGTGGACCACGGGCGCCTGCAGGGTGTCCGCCAGCGCGAGCAGCTCGTCGTGGGCCCCGGCGGCGCCGGCGCCGGCCAGGATGGCGACGCGCGAGCTGCCGTTGAGCGCGTCCGCCGCCTCCTGCAGCAGGCCGCGGTCCGGTACCACGGTCGACGGCGCGGTCCGAACGGCCTCGGGCTCGGCGTCGATCTCGGCCAGGCCGATGTCCCCGGGGACCACGAGGACGGCCACGCCCCGCCGCTCCAGTGCCGCGCGGAGGGCGGTGCGCAGCAGGCGGGGCATCTGCTCCGGGGAGGAGACGTGCTCCACGAACACGCTGCACTCGCGGAACAGCTCCTGCGGGTGCGTCTCCTGGAAGTACTGGGAGCCGATCTCGGCGCTCGGGATGTGCGCGGCGATCGCGAGGACGGGCGTGCGGGAGCGCTGGGCGTCGAACAGGCCGTTGATCAGGTGCAGGTTGCCCGGGCCGCACGAGCCCACGCACACGGCGAGATCGCCGGTCAGCTGGGACTCGGCGGAGGCCGCGAAGGCGGCGGTCTCCTCGTGCCGGACGGGCACCCACGCGATGTCCCCGCGGGCGCGGATCGCGTCGGTGAGACCGTTGAGGGAGTCGCCGGACACCCCGTAGACGCGGCGTACGCCGCTGAGGTGGAGGGCGTCGACGATGGTGCGGGCCACGGTGGGCATGGGGTCACCTCTCGAGTCGGGGGGCGGCCCCGGTCCGGGGCCGGTGTGCGCCCCACGCTAGGCCCGACGTCGCGCGCCCCGGGAGGGCTGGGCGACGTGAGGCGCGTCGCCCGGCCTCAGCGCCCCAGCAGCTCCGGGTGGAAGCGCTCCGTGACCTTCGGGTGCGCTCGGGCGAAGCCCTTGAGCATGTTGGCGCCGAAGGAGGCGAGCATCGGGTTCTCCGGGTCGTCGGAGGCGCCGCGGGCCTCGGCGGCGAGCTCCGCCGGCAGCTCCACCTTCTCGATCACCGCGTCCAGGCGGGGGGAGTAGAAGAACGGCACGGAGTAGCGGTCCACGCCCTCCGGCGGGGACTGCACGCGGTGGATGGTGGCCATCAGGTAGCCGTCCGTGGCGACCTCCAGCATCTCGCCCAGGTTCACCACCAGGGCGCCGGGGATCGGCTCGACGGGGAGCCACTGGTCCTGGCCGTGGGGGCGCACCTCCAGGCCGCCGACCTCGTCCTGCAGCAGCAGCGTGATGAAGCCGTAGTCCGCGTGCGAGCCCACCCCCTGGGCGCCGGCCTCCGCCACCCCGCCCACGTAGTGCGCGAGCTTGGCCATCCAGGCCCGGTCGCCGTCGAAGGCGTCCGCGAAGTGGTCCTCCCGCAGGCCGATCGCCACGCACAGCGCGCGGAGAAGCTCCTCGCCCACGTGGTCCATGAGCGCCGTCCACGCCATGGCGGCGTGCTCGAGCTCGGGCATGTCCGCGGGCCAGCGGTTGCGGCCCTGCAGGTGCCAGTACTCCTCGCCGGGGCCGATCCGCTCGGCGGGCACCGGCTCGCGGTTCGGGGCGAAGTCGATCTGCTCGCGGGAGTCCGGGCGGCCCTGCGTACGCTCGGCGGCGATGGCCGAATAGCCGCGCCAGTGCGGGGACTCCTGGTTGTGCAGGGCCAGCTTCTCCTCGGCGGGACGGGCGAAGAACTCGGCCGTCACCCGGAACAGCTCGTCCACCTGGCCCGGCTGCGCGCCGTAGCCGACGATCTGGAAGAAGCCCACGTGATGGGCGGCGTGGCGGAGACGGTCGAGGAAGTCCGGGTCGAAGGAGCCGTCGGGACGGCGCATCGCGGACACGTCCAGCACGGGGACGTCGAGGACGGGGGTCGGGGTGGTCATGGGCCCAGTCCACTCCTCAACCACTGCGGCCACCAGCCACGGAGTCGCCGGGTTGAGCCCCGTGACGCCCGGTGACGCCTCAGTTGCGGACGGGTGCGCCGTCCTGCTCGAGGTCGGCGACGACCCAGGCCAGCAGCGAGGCGCCCACGCGCTCGTGGACGTCCTCGGCGTCCCCGAAGCCGCGCTCGGCCAGGTCCGCGGCGGTGATCACCGGGTAGGGCGTGTCCGGGACGCCGTCGTCGGGACGCACGTCCACGTGGGACACCTTCACGCCCAGATCGTGGAGCGCGTCCGCCATCGCGTAGTCCGTCCGCGAGTCGCCCGCCGTGAACCAGCGCTCCGGGAAGGGGACGCCCGCCTCCGCCATGAGCGTGCGGCACCGCTCCAGCCCCAGGTCCTTGCCCGAACGGACGTGCTCCACGTCGACGGAGATGACCGTGGGGTCCACCCGGATCCGCCCGTCCTCGCCGCGCTCGGCGAGCATCTCCTCGACGGCGCGGGCCGCGGCGTCGCGCGCCGGCTCGTACTCCGCCCGGTCCGCGTCCACCTCCATCTCGAAGGAGACCATCGCCAGCTTCGTGCGGTCCTCCGGCTCCAGCTGCCCGGCGTGCTCGTCGTGGGCCGCAGCGATCGCCCGGGCCAGGTCCGGCTCGATGACCATGTCCGCATCGCGGCCCAGCCAGTCCGGCACGCGCTCGCGGTCGTCCACGGGCGGGACCTCCCCGGCGGGCACCGCGGAGAACGGGAACCACACCGCGCCCTTCTCGCAGATCCCGTAGAAGGGCGCGCCCTCCAGGCCCCCGGCCGCGCGCAGGGGCTCGAGGACGTTGCGCAGGAGGAACTCGACGGAGCGGCCGGTGTTGAAGCCGACCGGGACGCCGCGTCGGCCCAGCTCGGCCAGATGACCGAGGACGTCGTCGGGCACACGTCGGGTCTCGGTGGAGGCCAGGGGCCCGTCGACGTCGAGCAGGAGTCCGAGGGGTGCGGAGGTCATCCCCTCAGGATAGGCGTGCGGGTGCGTCATCTTGAAGGGCGGGGCGGCGCAGCGGGGCCGTCGTGGAGACAGAGTGACAGTCCATTCATCTGTGGGGGGTCTCAATGCATCCCCTGCCCGTCTTTCCCCCGCTGTGCCGGGCGTCACTACGCTGAGCCCGTGGAGATCCGACACCTGCGCTCGTTCGTGGCCGTCGCCGAGGAGCGGCACTTCGGCCGGGCCGCCGAGCGCCTCCACATGGCCCAGCCGCCGCTGTCCCAGCAGATCAAGCAGCTCGAGGCGCACCTCGGGGTCCGTCTCCTGGAGCGCACCACGCGGCGCGTGGACCTCACCGCCGCCGGCCGGCTCATGCTGGACCGCACCCGCCGCCTGCTCGCCGACCTCTCCTCGCTCGAGCAGGACGTCCGCGAGGTGGGCACGGGCGCGGCCGGCGTGCTGCGCGTGGGGTTCGTCGGCTCCGCCACGCACCGCCACATGCCCCGTCTGGTGCAGCGGGCCCGGGAGGAGATGCCGGGGGTGCGCCTGCAGATCTCCGGGACCATGCTGACGCCGCAGCTCGAGGAGGCCCTCCTGGAGAACCGGCTGGACGTCGCGCTGCTCCGCCCGCCCGTGCGCTCGGGAGACCTCGTCCTGGAGACCGTGGAGGAGGGGGACCTGGTCCTCGCGGTGCCCGCCGGACACCCCCTCGCGGACGGCGCCGCCCCGGTCCCCCTGGCCGAGCTGGGGGAGGAGGACTTCGTCTCCTTCCCTCAGGAGTCCGCCCTCACCGCGATCGTCCAGGAGGCCGCGCGCCAGGCCGGCTTCCGCCCCCGACTCGTGCAGCGGGCGGGGGAGTCCGCCACCGTGCTCGCCTTCGTGGCCGCGGGCATGGGGGTGGCCGTGGTGCCCGAGGGCGTGCAGGAGCTGGCGCCGCCCGGCGCCGTCGCCTTCCGGCCGATCGCGGGGATGCCCACCGTGGACCTGGCGGTCGCCCACCGGGCGGACGTGCGCAGCCCCCTCGTCCCCGCCTTCCTCGACCTGCTGCGCCGCACCGTCACCGACCCGATCCCCGCCGACCCCGCCCAGGAGGACCTGTGAAGATCACGAAGATCGAGGCCATCCCGTACGCCATCCCCTACACCCATCCGCTGCGCTTCGCCTCGGGCGAGGTCCACACCGCCGACCATGTGCTGGTCCGCGTGCACACGGAGGACGGGATCGTCGGTGAGGCCGACGCCCCGCCGCGGCCCTACACCTACGGCGAGACGCAGACCTCCATCAAGACCATCGTGGAGGAGGTCTTCGCCCCGGCGATCGTCGGCAGGTCCGTGTTCGACCGCTCGGCCATCCACGCCGTGCTGCGGCGCACCGTCCACAACCAGGTGGCCAAGGGCGCCGTGGACATCGCCCTGTGGGACGCGATGGGCAAGGCGCTGCAGACCCCGGTCACCACGCTCCTGGGCGGCTGGACCGACTCGATGCGCGTCAGCCACATGCTCGGCTTCAAGCTCGCGGAGGAGCTGCTGGCGGAGGCCAGGGAGTTCGGCGAGCGCTACGGCATCACCACGTTCAAGCTCAAGACCGGCCGCCGCCCGCTCTCCCTGGACATCGAGGCCGCCCGCGTCCTCCGGGAGGGCCTCGGCCCGGAGGCGGACATCTACCTGGACGCCAACCGCGGCTGGACCGCCAACGAGGCCCTCGAGGTGCTGCGGCAGACCGCCGACCTGGGACTCAGCCTCCTCGAGGAGCCGTGCGACGCGAAGGAGGCGATGGGCCGGCGTCGTCTGGTGGACAAGTCCCCCATCCCGATCGTGGGCGACGAGTCCGTGCCCACCGCCGGCGACGCCTCCCGGGAGCTGCTCTCCGGCGGCTGCAACGCCGTCTGCATCAAGACCGCCCGCTCCGGCTTCACGGAGGCCCAGGAGATCCTGGGCCTGTGCACCGGCCTGGGGGTCGACGTGACGATGGGCAACCAGATCGACACCCAGGTGGGGTCGCTGGCCACCGTGACCTTCGGCGCCGCCTTCGAGGCCACCTCGCGCCGCGCCGGAGAGCTCTCCAACTTCCTCGACATGGCCGACGACCTGCTCGCCGAGCCCCTCGAGATCCGCGACGGGCGCATCGCCGTCCGCCACGTGCCCGGCGTCGGGGCGGCGGTGGACGAGGAGAAGCTCGCCCGCTACCGCACCGACCGCTGACCCCTCACCCCTCGCATCCAAGGAGACCCCCATGCTGTTCCTCGCCCGGATGGACGTCACGTTCCCCGAGTCCATGTCCGATGAGACGAAGGCCGAGTTCCAGGCCCGCGAGAAGGAATACTCCGGCGACCTGCAGCGTCGGGGGGTGATGAAGGGCATCTGGCGGATCGTCGGCGAGTACGCCAACCACTCGATCTTCGACGTCGACGGCCACGACGAGCTCCACGCCGTGCTCTCCGGCTTCCCCATGTTCGCCCACATGAAGGTCCGGGTGACGCCCCTGGCCACCCATCCGAACGCGATCACCGAGGACTTCTTCACCTCCGCCGAGGACCGCGCCTGATCCAGACGCGCGGCCTCTGGATCGATCCGAACTCCGTCGTTCTCATGCGGGGAGCCACTGGGTAGCCTCGGGCCTGAAGGTGATCCCGATCACCACCTCGGCAGGACTCCTGCCGCCCCTCTGGAAGGAGAGACCCCATGGTTCCCAACGAGTTCACCGGCGACGACTCCGCCGCCTCGGCCGGCAGCGCCGCGACCGACAACTTCCGCCGTGCCGGCAAGATCGGCCAGGCCCACGTGGACCAGGCGCGCGTCGACGAGCTGGCCGGCGCCCTCATCAAGGCCGCCAACGACATCGTCCTGGAGAAGAAGGTCACCTACGAGGAGTACAACGCCCTCAAGGCCTGGCTCATCAAGGTGGGCGAGGACGGCGAGTGGCCGCTGTTCCTGGACGTGTGGCTCGAGCACTCCGTCGAGGAGGTCGCCACCGAGCACCGCGAGGGCAACAAGGGCTCCATCGAGGGCCCGTACTACGTGCCGGACGCCCCCGTCCCGGCCGACGGCCACACCATCCCGATGCGCGACGACGAGCCGGGCACCAGGCTCGAGTTCCAGGGCCAGGTCCGCTCCACGGACGGCACCGCGCTCAAGGACGCCAAGGTCGAGCTGTGGCACGCCGACGCCGACGGCTTCTACTCGCAGTTCCACCCGGGCCTGCCCGAGTGGAACCTGCGCGGCTCCTTCCCGGTGGACGAGGACGGCAACTACCTCATCCACACGATGCAGCCGGCCCCGTACCAGATCCCGACCGACGGCGCGTGCGGCCAGCTCATCGCCGCCGCCGGCTGGCACGCCTGGCGTCCGGCCCACCTGCACCTGAAGGTCTCGGCTCCGGGCCACGAGCTGCTCACCGCCCAGCTGTACTTCCCGGGCGACGAGCACAACGACGACGACATCGCCTCGGCCGTGAAGCCGGAGCTGATCCTGGACGTCCAGAAGGGCGCCGAGGGCAACGAGGTGACCTACGACTTCGTCCTGGACCCGGTGTCCGAGAAGACCCCGGAGACCGTCCCGGGGGAGTGAGCCCCCTCCTGCGGCGCTGAGGCGCCGCTCCGCGGATCCCCGTCCGGCGAACGTGCCGGGCGGGGATCCGCGCGTCGTGGCCCTGGGCGCCCCGACCGTGCCCGTGCCGGCTCCGGCGCGGGCGGCTACGCTGACCACCAGACTCGCCGCCCGCTCCGCGGGCGGATCGCCTCGACCCCGTCCGGGAGGACCCATGAGCACCGCCATCGACGCCGGCCCGCAGGGCGCGGCTCCGACCACCCCGCACGCCGAGCCCAGCTCGGGCCGCGGCCTGGCCTCGCGCGGTGGCCAGGTGGCGACCCTGCTGGTGGTGCTGTTCGCGATCGTCACGGCGTTCGTGGGCTCCGGCGTGCTCGGCGGCACCCCCATCCAGGACGCGGTGGGCGGCTGGCTCTCCGAGGACGGCACCTGGATCGCCCCGGCGTCCTCCGCGTTCAGCATCTGGTCCGTGATCTACACGGGGGTGCTCGCGTACGCCGTGTGGCAGTTCCTCCCCTCCGCGCAGTCCCGGCGGCACGACCGCCTGCGCCCGTGGATCCTGGCCTCCCTGCTGATCAACGCGGCGTGGATCTGGACCGTGCAGCTCGGCGCCCTGGGCCTGAGCGTCCTGGTGATCTTCCTGCTGCTGGCGAGCCTCTGCCGGATCCTCGTGCTGCTCGAGACCGGCCGGGCCCGCGGCTGGGTGGAGCGCATCCTCCTGGACGGGGTGCAGGGCCTGCACCTGGGCTGGGTCTCGATCGCCTCCGTGACCAACGTGGCCGCCTGGCTGGGCTCCCTCGGCTGGTTCGGCGCCCCGCTGCTGCCCACCACGTGGGCCCTGATCCTCATCGTGGTGGCCACCGTGATCGCCGCCCTCATCGCGGTGTACGACGGCGGACGCTTCGCCCCCGCCGCCGCTCTCGCGTGGGGCCTGGTGTGGGTCGGCGTCGGCCGCACCGACGGCTCCGGACTGCAGTCCGGCGGCGTGGCGCTCACCGCGTGGGGCTGCGCCGGCGTCGTGATGCTGTGCTGGCTGGCCGCCCTGCTGCTCTCCCGCCGCTCCGCCACGGGCGAGGCCCGCGACCTCGTGCTGGACGCCCTCGATGACGGCGACGACCCCGTCGACGGGATCCGCTGACCCTCAGGGGACCACAGGAAAACCGAGCACTGCCTGGTTGTGACCTGGGAGGACTCGGTGCGAAGATGATCTCCGGGAGGGGCCCCGCCGTATGGCGGGGCCCCCTTCGCATGCCCCCCTCACCCCAGGAGTCAGAGTGTCCCTTCGCCCCTCCCTCCGCGCCCGCGGCCGCCGCGGCGCCCGTCTCCAGTGCGTCCGGCTCGGCCCCGGCAGGGGTGGAGGGTGACCCGGCCACGGTCGTGCGCGTCGTCGACGGGGACACCGTGGAGGTGGAGCGGGACGGTGCTCCGGTGACCGTGCGTCTGCTGAACGTCGACACCCCGGAGACGAAGCATCCCAACAAGGCCGTCCAGTGCCTCGGTCCGGAGGCCACGGACCTCCTCGAGTCGCTCCTCGAGCCGGGGGACCGGGTGGTGCTCCAGTACGACCAGGAGCGCACCGACCGCTACGGCCGCACCCTCGCCGGAGTGTTCGAGGGGGACGACCTCGTCAACGCGGAGATCGCCCGGGCCGGACTGGGCGCGCCGGTGGTCTTCGAGCCGAACCGACGCTTCTACCCGGAGGTCCGGGCGGCCTGGGAGGAGGCCGAGCGCGCCGAGGTCGGGCTGCACCAGCCCCGGCTCGACTGCTCCCTCTCCCTTCTTGCGGCTCCGGCCGCCCTGGGGCAGGAGCCGCCTGCATCCCCCGCGCCCGTGACGGAGCCGGCGGCCCTCGGCGGGATGATCGCCTCGGCGCAGGCCACCGCCACGGCCGTGGGCCTGGTCGAGGAGGCCGTCCGCGCCGCGGGCGAGACGGACCACGCGTGGATGGGCGTGGCCTACGCCGCCGAGACGCCCCGTGTGAAGGAGACGCTCAGCCGCTACGCGGGTGCGGATGCCCATATCACCCGTCTCCGGGAGGCGCAGACGCGGCTGCAGGCCGAGGCCTCCGCCGCGCAGGAGCGCCGCGCGGCCCAGGAGCGTGCCGAGGAGCAGGCGGCTGAAGAGCGCGAACAGGAGGCCCGCGCAGGCGAGCAGCGGGCTGAGCAGCAGGCGGCGGAACGGGCCGGGCAGGAGCGCGCCGCCCGTGAGTCCGAGGAGGAGGCCGAGTCCTCGTCAGATGGCGACGACAGCTCCACCTCCGGCGGATCCTCCGGCACGGGAGAGATCTACGGGTGTGAGGCTGCCTGGGCCGCGGGGGTCGCTCCCCTGGCGGCGGGTTCGCGCCATTACCACCCGGCCATGGACACTGACAGCGACGGTGTCGCCTGCGAGCTCGCCGAGGGCTCGTCGGGTGGGTCCTCCACATCTGGCGACTCCACCTCGCGGGGCTTCGCGGACACCAGCGGTTCTGGCGGTGCCGGCGGTCCCGTGTCCGGCTCCGACGGCGTCTGCCCGGACGGCTACCCGGTGAAGGTGAGCGGCTCGGGCAAGTACCACCTCCCCGGCGGCCGCTGGTACGACGACACCGGCGCGAAGCGCTGCTACTCCTCGGCGTCGGCGGCCGAGGCCGACGGCGCCGTGGCAGCCAAGGGCTGACGCGTCTTCTCCGTACGACGACGGCGGCCCCTCCCCGGATCGGGGGAGGGGCCGCCGTCGTCGTGCGGGGCGTGCGGGTGACGCGCCGGTGTCAGGCCTTGTCGGCCGCGTGGGCGCCGCCGTCGCGGGAGCCGTCCTTGTCGGAGGACCAGCGGTCGGAGGTGCCGTCGTTATGGCTGGCGCGCAGCTCGTAGCCCTTCTCCTCGAGCTTCTCCTGCGCCTCCGCCTTCTTCACGAGGGCGTCGGCGTCCTTCGGGGGCAGCTTCACGGCCTCCTCGGCGGGCATGCCGGCGATCAGCTGCTTGGCGCGCTCCACCTCGGTGTCCAGCTCGAGGCCCATGAGGAGGACGATGTTGAAGATCCACAGGGCGAAGAGCAGCGCCATGACGCCGCCGATGGCGCCGTAGGCGGAGTAGCCGGCGAGCTGCGTGAAGTAGAAGTACAGGGCCACCGAGGC
>NZ_JAUNHR010000033.1:17225-21435 GCF_030523875.1 Micrococcus sp.
ACGGTGGTCACCAGGTTGCTCAGCAGCAGGCGGATGAACCCCCGGCCCTCGGCGTAGTTGTAGACCTGGTTCGACGCGCGGTTGAACGCCTTCACGTATGCGGAGGCGGACCACACCGCGGTCAGGATGCCGATCACCAGGGCGATGAGACCGCCCGTGGACTGCTGCATCAGGTTCTCCACCACGCTCTGCACCACCGACTGGTAGTCGGACGGGACCATGGTGGTGAGCTGGGTGACCAGGTCGTCCACCGCCGAGCGGTTCGAGGCCAGCACGAGCGTCAGGATGGAGAAGACGGCCAGCATCGCCGGGGCCAGCGAGAGCACCATGAAGTAGGTGAGCTTCGCGGCGAGGTCCGTGCCGCCGTCGTTGAGGAACTCCTTGAAGGCACGGGTGACCGCGTACTTCCAGCCGGCGCCGTCCAGCTTGACGCCCTTCAGGCGTTCGGTGCGCTCCTCCGGGTCGATCTTCGCGGCCTCCAGGGTCGCGTCGACGGGGTGTGTGGCCACGGGTGTTCCTCTCGGAGACGGCGGGTGGGGTTCCCGCTCAGCCTATCCGAGGGCGGGCCGCCGGTCGCGGGCCGTCCGGTGCGGCCCCGACGGCGGCCCGTCTCAGCACTCGATGACGTTCACGGCGAGTCCGCCTCGCGAGGTCTCCTTGTACTTGGACTTCATGTCCGCCCCGGTGTCGCGCATCGTCTTGATGGCCTGGTCCAGCGTGACGCGGTGCTCGCCGTCGCCCACGAGCGCCAGGCGGGCGGCGTTGATGGCCTTGACCGAGGCGATCGCGTTGCGCTCGATGCACGGCACCTGCACGAGGCCGCCCACCGGATCGCAGGTCAGACCGAGGTTGTGCTCGATGCCGATCTCGGCCGCGTTCTCCACCTGCAGCGGGGTGCCGCCCAGGACGGCGCAGAGGGCGCCCGCCGCCATGGAGCAGGCCGAGCCGACCTCGCCCTGGCAGCCCACCTCGGCGCCGGAGATGGAGGCGTTGCGCTTGTACAGGATGCCGATGGCGGCGGCCGTGAAGAGGTAGTCCAGGATCTTCGCGCGGCGCTCGGCGGGGTCCGCGTCCGGGCCCAGGACGAACCGGTCGTAGTAGTGCAGCACCGCCGGGATGATGCCGGCGGCGCCGTTGGTGGGGGCTGTGACGATGCGTCCGAAGGAGGCGTTCTCCTCGTTGACGGCCAGGGCGAAGAGGTTGACCCACTCCATGGCCCACATCGGGTCCTTCGCCGCGCCGTCCGTGCCCTTCTCCTGGAGCTGGGCGTAGAGCCCCGGGGCGCGGCGCTTGACCTTGAGACCGCCCGGGAGGATCGGCTCGGTGCGGTGCAGGCCGTTCTGCACGCACTGCTGCATGACCTCCCAGATCTCCCACACCTTGTCCTCGATCGCGGCGAGGTCCCCGCGGGAGGCCTCGTTCGCGCGCATGACGTCCGCGACCGACTTCCCGTTGATCTGGCACTGGGAGAGCAGCTCGACGGCGGTGGAGAACGGGAACGGCTCGGGCTGCTCCCCGTGGCGGGTGATGTCCTTCGTCTCGTCCAGCTCGGCCTCCAGCTCCTCGCCGGTGACCACGAAGCCGCCGCCCACGGAGAAGTAGTCGCGGGTGAGCAGGACCTCCCCGGCGGCGTCGTACGCGGTCAGGCGCATGCCGTTGGGGTGGCCCGGGAGGTTCTTGCGCATGTGCAGGACGAGGTCCTTGGGGCGGTCGAACGCGATCTGCCGCGTACCCGCCAGGGGCAGGGTGCGCTCCTCGACGCAGCGGCCCACCTGGGGCGCGGCGGCCTCGGGGTCGATGGTCTCCGGGTCGTGGCCGCAGAGGCCCAGGATCACGGCCATGTCCGAGCCGTGGCCCACGCCGGTGGCGGAGAGGGAGCCGAAGAGCTCGCCCTTGACGCGTGCGGTGGACTCCAGCAGGCCGTCGCGCTCGAGCGCGGTGGTGAACCGGCGCGCGGCGCGCATGGGGCCCACGGTGTGGGACGAGGACGGGCCGATGCCGATGGAGAACAGGTCCAGGATGCTCAGTGCCACGGGTGGCTCCCTTCTGCGCCCCGGGTGCGGCGCGGTATGGCGGTGCCGGACGGCAGGCGGCCGCGGCGGCGGGCGGATCGCGCCCCGGTCCAGCGTAGGGGCAGCGGGCGGACGCGGCCAGGCGGCCTCGGCCGTGGCCGTGGCCACGCCCGCGTGCACGCGTCGGCCCTGGTCAGAGGATGTTGTCGGGGGTCTCGGCCACCCGGGCGCACGTCCGGAAGGACCGCTGGTCCGCCAGGTACTCGTCCGCGTGGGCGAACTCGTCCCGGCGCTCCTCCGGGGAGCGGTCCGGGACCAGCTGCACCACGGGGATCGGCTCGGGGGCGGAGCCGACGGCGAGGGCCTCGGCCACGGAGCCGACGTCCCGCAGGGCCCGCAGCTGCGCCCACGTGGGGGTCATGAGGTTGACCTCCCCGGCGCGGAACGCCTCGATCAGCGCCGCGGGCGCGGCCCAGCCGTGCTCGGTGGCCTCGGTGGTCAGCCGGTCCGGCTCCTGGCCCTCGGGCACGGCCACCAGGAAGAACGCCGTGTCGTACCGGCGGGGCACGCTCACCGGGGTGATCCAGCGCTGCCACGCCCGCAGCCCCGAGGCGTCGGGGGTCAGCCCGTGCTCGGCCAGCAGCGCCACGAAGTCCTGCTCGTGGCGCTCCACGGCCTCCCGCCGCGGCGCCAGGGCGGCGGCCGTCTCGGCGTCGGCCGGCACGCCCTCGGCTGTGCGGGCCAGCAGCACGCCGGTCTCCTCGAAGGTCTCGCGCACGACGGCGGCCAGGAGACGCGCCGCCACCACGGCCGGCTCGTCCTCGGCCTGGGTCTCCACCGGGTGCTCCTCCAGTCCGAGACGGCGGGCCCACGCGCCCAGGTCCGCCGCGCCGGGGGCGCCGGTGACGGCGGGGGCGAGGGCGGCGTCGTCGGCGGGGTCCACCCGACCCCCGGGGAACGCGGTGGCGTGGGCGCTGAAGGCCATGGTGGCGGCGCGGCGCACGTGGAAGACCTCCAGGCCGGTCTCGCCGTCCCGCAGCAGGAGCAGCGAGGCGGCGGCCTGGGCCGGGGCGGGCGGGGCGGGCTCGGACGCGTGCATGGGACCGAGGCTAGTCCAGGGGTCCGTGTCCGCCGAGGGCGCAGGACGGGACCGGTCCCCGGCATGGGCGCGGGCCGGGCGCGCCGGTAGCCTGGGGGGAACCGGCCTGGCCGCGCCGCCACCACCCCCGGCGCCGCGGCCGTCGATTCGAGGAGGAGTCGCGCGTGAAGATCGCCGTTCTGGCCAAGCAGGTCCCGGACACGTGGCAGGACCGCACCCTGGACATGGACACCGGCATGGTGGTGCGCGACGGCGCCGCCGAGCCCGTCCCGGACGAGATCAACGAGCGCGTCATGGAGGTGGCCCTGGCCCACCGCGACGCCGGCGGGGACGCCGAGATCGTGGCCGTGACCATGGGTCCGCCGGACGCCACCAAGACGCTGCGCAAGATGCTGGCCATGGGCGCGGACGCCGCCGTGCACGTGACCGACGAGGCCCTCGCCTGGTCCGACGCCTGGCAGACGGCCCGCGTGCTGGCCGCGGCGGTGGAGCGGATCGGCGCCGACGTGGTCCTGGCCGGCAACCTCTCCACGGACGGCGGGTCCGGCGTGGTCCCGGCCATGGTGGCCGAGCTGCTGGACCGGCCGATCCTGCCGCACGCCGAGGGGATCGCCATCACCGCCGAGGAGGTCACGGGCACCGTGGTCACCGAGGACGCCCGCCTGCAGGCCGCCGTGCCGGTGCCCGCCGTGGTGGCGCTGACGGAGAAGACGGCCGAGCCGCGCTTCCCGAACTTCAAGAACATCATGGCGGCCAAGAAGAAGCCGCTCGAGACCCTCACCCTCGCGGACCTGGGCCTGACCGCCGGCCCGCTCGAGGCGGACCGCCGCTCCGTGATGGTCTCGGCCGCCGCGCGCCCCGAGCGTCAGGCCGGCCCGAAGATCGTCGACGACGGCACGGCCGCCGAGCAGGTCGTCGCCTTCCTCGCCGAGCGCCGCCTCGTCTGATCCTGCTCGACCGACCCCAGGAGGAGTCATGACCGACATTGCGAACACCCCTGTCCTGGTGCTGGCCGAGCTGACCGCCGCCGGCACCCTGCGCACCGCCGTGGCCGACGCCCTCGGCGCCGCCGCTCAGGTGGGCGTGCCCCACGCCGTCC
>NZ_JAUNHR010000033.1:21445-22413 GCF_030523875.1 Micrococcus sp.
GGACGCCGCCGGCGACGCCGCCCCGGACGCCCTCACGGCGCGCCTGGGCGAGCTCGGCGCCGCCGTCGTCCACACCGCCGTGTCCGAGCACGTGGGCTCCGCGATGGGCTCGGCCGAGGTGGCCGCGCTGGCCGCCGCGATCGAGGCCGTGCTGCCCGAGGCCGTGGTGCTGCCCAACTCTCCGGAGTCCCGCACGATCGCCGGGCGGCTGGCCGTCCGCGCGCACGGCGCCGTCACCGCGGACGCCGTCGCCCTGCGCCGCGAGGACGGCGAGGTCGTGGCCCAGCACTCCGTGTTCGGGGGGGACGTGCTCGCCGAGTCCACCGTGGAGGGCGGGCCGAACATCGTCACCCTGCGCCCGGGCGTGGTGGAGGAGCGGGCCCAGCCCGTCGCCGCCCCCGAGGTCCGGCCCCTCGAGGTGGGGGAGCGGGCCGTCGCCGCCGGGGCGGCCATCCGCTCCTCCGAGCCCGTCGAGGTGTCCTCGGACCGCCCCGCGCTGCGGACCGCCAAGACCGTGGTGGCCGGCGGCCGCGGCGTGGGCTCGGAGGAGGGCTTCACCACCCTCGTGGAGCCGCTCGCCGACGCGCTGGGGGCCGCCGTGGGCGCCTCCCGCGCCGCCGTCGACTCCGGCTTCACGAGCGCCGACCGGCAGGTGGGCCAGACCGGCGTGATCGTGGCGCCGGACCTGTACATCTCCCTGGGCATCTCCGGGGCCATCCAGCACCTGGCCGGCATGAAGACCTCCAAGACCATCGTGGCGATCGACTCCAACGAGGACGCCGAGATCTTCGACCACGCCGACTTCGGCGTGGTGGGGGACGTGTTCGAGGTCGTCCCGCAGCTGATCGCCCGGCTCGACGCCCGCCGCGGCTGAGCCGCCTCTCCCGGGAAGGGGACCGCACCGTGCCGCAGCGCATGCAGGGGTACACCGAGTTCCGAGGCGCGCCCTGGCCTCCCGCCGGCGCCGC
>NZ_JAUNHR010000137.1 GCF_030523875.1 Micrococcus sp.
CCCCGAACCCGACCCCCCCGCCGCGGCCCGCGGCGGCGATCGCGGGACCGCTCGGACATCCGGGGTGCGGCGGGGATCCGGGGTGCGGAGGGGCTCCGCTCAGCCGGCGATCGGGCGGCGACCCTCGAAGGCACGGCCGAGGGTGACCTCGTCCGCGTATTCGAGGTCGCCGCCCACCGGCAGGCCGGAGGCGAGCCGGGTGACGCGGATGCCGGTGGCGCCGAGGAGCCGTCCCAGATAGGTGGCGGTGGCCTCCCCCTCGAGGTTCGGGTCCGTGGCGAGGATGACCTCCTGGACGGTCTCGTCCTGGAGACGGGTGAGCAGCTCGCGCACGTGCAACTGCTCGGGACCGATGCCGGCGATCGGATTGATGGAGCCGCCGAGCACGTGATACCGGCCGGAGAAGGCGCGGGTGCGCTCCATGGCCATGACGTCCTGGGACTCCTCGACCACACAGATCTGGCTGCGGTCCCGGCGCTCGTCCCGGCAGAGGCGGCAGACCTCGTCCTCCGACACGTTGAAGCACACGGTGCACAGGCGCACCTTGTCCTTGACGGTGCGGATCGCCTCGGCCAGGCGGAGCATGTCCGCGGTGTCCGCCTCCATGATGTGGAAGGCGATGCGCTGGGCGGACTTCGGGCCGATGCCCGGCAGTCGGCCGAGCTCGTCGATCAGCTCCTGGACGGCACCGTCGTACACGTCTCACCGTCCTCTCCTGGGGGCACGCGGGTGCCCGTCCTCCTGCGTGTGCTGCGGCGGGTCAGAAGCCGCTCTCGTGGGGCCGCTCCTCGAGCAGGCGGGCGCCCAGCAGGCGCTCCACCACCGGCCGGCCGACCAGGCCGGACTCCTCGAGGGACACGTCGTCCTCGCTGGCCACCTCGTCCGACCAGTCTACGGACGGGGCGGACGCCGCAACGGGGCCGGCGGGCGCGCCGTCGTCCGGCCTCGCCCCGCCGCCGCGTGCCGCCTCGCGGGCGGCACGGATGGCGGCGGCCCGGGGGTCGACGGCGGCGGCGTCCGCGGGCGGCGCGTGGTCGGGCACATCCGGTCCCCCGAGCGCCGAGGCGCTGGGCCGCCTGCCCGAGCCTGCCGCGGCGCCCGGTCCGGGCCGACCCGTGTTGACCGGCGGGTCGAGCGGGCCCCCGGCCTCGAGCCGCTCCATGAGCGCGCCGAACCAGCTGTCCGGGTGGCCTGCGCCGCGGCCCTCCGAGGGGGCACGGGTCGGAGCCCCGGTGCGGCCGTCCGCGGAGTGGGCCTCGGCGTCTTCGTGGTGCTCGGCGGGCACGCCGGGGTCCGGCGTGTCGTCCGCGGTGGGGCGGGCCGGGGACTCGGTGACGGGTTCCTCCGCCCCGGAGGCCGCGGCCTGCGGGTCCTCGCGGACGTCGGCCGTCCGTTCGGCCTCGTTCTCCGCCGCGTCCTGCCCGTACCGGTCGGGCTCCCCGGCGAGCGCGGCCCGGACGGCCGCCCTCGGTCGGTCGGGGTCGGCGTCGTCGTCGCCGGCGGGCTTGTCCTCCGCGGGCTCGGCCGCAGCGCGACCGGCATCGAAGCCGGCCGGCCGCGTGCCGCCGAACCGGGCGGCGAACTCGGCGCGCAGCTCGGCCTCGGGCTTGGCGAACACCGGGATGGTGTGCTCCTCCTCGCGGACGAGCGGTCCCGGGTCGTAGGCGCGGCGCACCTCGGCGTCGCTGGGGGCGGGGGCCACCTCGGCAGGCTGGTCCGGTCCGGGCGACGTCGGCGCGGCGGCTCCCTGCCCGGCGGCGTCGCCGGCGGGGGTGCGCCCAGCGGGGGCGCCCCAGTCCTGCGGGGTCGGCACGTCATGGGCGGGTGCCGCGGGGGCTCCGGGGGCGGACTCCTCCGCGCCGTCCTGGTCCGGGGTCCAGCCCTCGGGCCCGGGCGAGTCCTCCATGTCCGCGTCCGGGTCGAACTCCGGCAGGTCGTCCCACGGGTCCTCGGGCGGCGGCGGGGCGTCCTCCCAGGCGGGGGGTTCCTCGTCCGCGCGGCCCCAGCCCTGCGGCGCGGGCGCCGCAGGCGGTGTGGTGTCCGCCGTCCCGGGGCGCGCGCCGGTCCGGGAGTCCGCCGAGGCAGGGGGGCGCGGCGTGGTGGGTGCATGCCCGCCCGCCGGCGTCGGTCGGTCCGTCGGCTGCTCCGTGCGGGCGGAACGAGGCGGGGTCATCCGTCCCTGCGCGGGGTCGGCCTGCGGGGCAGGCGAGGGCCAGGACGTGGCCACCGGGACGTCCTGGGCGGGCGCGCGCTCGGCCGGAGCGGATCGGGGGGCGGGCTCGGCCGGTGCCGGGAGCGCCGGGGCGGACGGCGCCGGGGCGGTCCGGTCGGACGCAGGACGGGTCGACGTCGGCCCCTCTGCGCGCTCCGGCGCGGTACCTGCGCCCTGCCGCGGACCCTGCGGGGGCGCGGGCCGGTCCGGTCGGGAGGGCCCGCTGCCGGGACGGCCGCCGTCCTGCGGGCCGTCGCCGCCGAGGATGAGGTCCAGCTCGGGCCGGATGCCGAGCACCCGGTGCACGGCCTCCGCGAGGACTTGGTCCCCCTGACGGGCGAGCAGGGTCCGGCGCGGGCCGTCCTGGGTGAACGCGACGGTGAGCAGGTCGCCGTCGTACCCCGCCACCGAGGCGTTGTCCTTGACCAGCATCCACACCAGGCGCGAGGAGTCCTCGATCGCCCCGAGGATGTCCGGCCACGCGCGGCGCACCTTCTCCACCTGGCTCGGCGTGGCGGCCGCCGCGGGCGCTGGGGCGGGTGCGGACTGGGCCGGCTCGGCGGCCGGGCGCGGGGTGTCCGCCGGCACCGGGGCCGGCCGGGCGTCCTCTGTCGGTGGCGCAGGACGTGCCGGGGCCTCAGGGCGTGCCGGTGTCCCAGGGGCGGGCGCGGGATCCCGGTCGGCCCGCTGTCCGGCCCCCGGGCCGGTGGGCTGTTCCGCCCCCCGCTCCGGGTCCTGGGCAGGCGCGGCGGTCTCCGCGCGCCGCGCGGCGGCGCGAGCGAGCGCGGCCCCGCTCAGCGCCTC
>NZ_JAUNHR010000138.1 GCF_030523875.1 Micrococcus sp.
GGACCTCGCCGTCCGTGTAGAAGTTCGTCTCCGCGTTGCGGACGCCGCGGCCCTCGTCGTCGGAGAGGATCTGCGGCTGCGGGGCGAACAGCTCGGCGACGTCGTCGATGCTGACCGCAGGCCGTGCGTCGGCCCCGGCGGCGGACGGGTCCGGCCCGGCGCCCGACTGGGTGCACTGGCGCATGCCGTAGGTGGGCGCCTCTCCGGGCGCGGCGGTGTCCGTGGTCTCGGGGACCACCCATGTGCTCTCCTGCCCCGGGCAGAAGGCCTCCTCCTGCGCGAGGCAGCTGTCCAGGCCGGGCTCGCCGGCGAGGCTCTCGAGACAGCCGCTGACGAGGGTGGTGCGCTTCGTGGTGGGCGTCGGTGCGGCTGATGACTCTCCGGCGGTTTCGTCTTCCTTTACCAGCCTGTCATGTGTATCTGAAGCGGATGCCCCTTTACATTTCACCTTTGCCTCTAAAGATGTTTTATGGATTTCCGTAGATATATTGGTTGTCTCGCAATTATCCCCAGAGGGAAGCTGATTGACCGCACTAGCTACAGGGGCGAAAGACGTGACAATCGCGAATGCAAGAATAGTCCTACTAATCCCCTCGATCACTCTTCAGATCCTTCGTACGACATCTCCTCAACCAGCCATTGCGACGATGACTCATCGAACTGAATGATGGCGGCCCAAGGCTGATTCTCACGCTTTAAGCTTTCGGTCCCGCGATCAATGGAGCCGTCTTCAAGGTATGCCATCCCCGGCTCCATTGTGATGAGCAAGGTGGCCGCATGGTGGCCCCCTAAATCCTGGCTCAAAAGTGAAGTAATTTCTGGCTTTGTTCCGGAAAGCCATCCTCCGGAACTGTAGGCGCGCTCAATCGTCTTGGGGTATGCGGCGCAGAGATTGCAGTCATTGCTCGAAACCGCCTTCAGCGGCTCCGGGTCGTTCGTCTGCTGCAGGTAGTAGACGGCGTCCCACCAGTACTGCACGGCGGCTTCGGCCCCCTCCTGGGTGTCCTCCTTCACGGCCTCCGGCATCACCGGCTTCGGCACGTTCCGCGCCGGGCCCTTCTCGGATGCGGGCACGTATGCCCCGGCGTCGGCGGACTCGCTCGCCGTGGTCTCCGCGGCGCTCGCGGTCGAATTGCTCGCCTCGGAGGCGGATGCGGTGGCCGGACCGGACGCCGTGGAGGCGGACGACACGCTCGAGGAGGCCGCCGGGCCGGGGGAGTCGCCGCCGCACGCGGTCAGGGCCAGTAGCAGTGCCGCTCCCCATGTGCTCGTTCGGGCGAGGCGGTGGCGGCGCAGGGTGCGCCGAGGCGTGGGCAGGGTCGTCATGGTCCCCTCCTGAGAAGACGTGCGGGTCTGCGGGCACCCTCGACGCCGATCCCGCGGCATCCCCGCCGAGGCGGTGAAGTGGTGCTCGTCACGCAGTGTAGGCACGGTCCTCGGCGGCCGGTCCAGGGTTTCCACAGGATGGACCTGGCATCGGAGCGGCGCGCCGGCACCCCTCGGGGCGGTGTCGGGACGAGCGGGCACCGGCCCCGCGCTGGGCCGTTCCCGTCGTGTTCGTCCAGCCCTCCCTCCGACGTCACGCCCGGGCCACCGGGGGGTCCTACCGTCGGTGCCGGCGGTGCGATCCGCGCGTCGCCGCATGTCAGGAGGGACCGTCATGACCGAGAACACCCCCACCCCGCACGCTGAGCCGACCTCCGGCGTCGGCCGTCGCGGCCTGCTCACCGCCGGCGCCCTGGCTGCGGCCGGGACCCTCGCCGCCGCGCCTGCGGACGCCCGCCCCGCCCACGCGGGCGGCCCCCGCCGCGGGCACTCTGCGAGCGCGGCCATGCCGCTGGCGTTCGGTCCGTCCCGCCGCATGAGGATCGTCCAGTTCAACGACACGCAGGGCGGCCACCGCGCCGACCGCCGCACCCTCGAGTTCATGGGCGAGGTCCTGGACCGGGAGAAGCCGGACTTCGCGCTGATCAACGGGGACGTGATCGACGGATCGCCCAGGACCGACCTCGAGGTCAAGCAGGCCGTCAACAACGTGGTGTCCCCGATGGAGTCCCGCGGGGTCAAGTGGGCCGTGACCTTCGGCAACCACGACGAGGACTCGGTGCAGGAGCACGGCACGTCCATGACCGAGGACCGGATCCTCGACTTCGTCCGCCAGTACCGCCACAACCTCAACCCGGCGAAGATCGAGGGTGTCCCCGGGCACACCAACGCGCAGATCCTGGTGCGCGGCTCCCGCGGCGCCGCGCCGGCCTTCGCGATCTGGCTGCTCGACTCCGGGCGCTATGCCACCGAGGCGGACACGCGCGGCCAGTCCACCGAGGGCCTCATGGGCTACGACTGGATCCGCCCCCGCCAGATCCGCTGGTACGAGGAGACCTCGGAGGCCACCGCCGAGCGCTTCGGCCGCCCCGTCCCCGGCCTGATGTTCTTCCACATCCCCACGTTCGAGCACTCCTTCATGTGGTACGCCTCCCAGGGCGAGAAGGACGAGGCCCGCCACGAGGAGGCCGTGCGCCGTCACGCCATCGAGGGCGTCAAGCACGAGGACGTCTACCACGGCCTGGTCAACTCCGGGATCTACGCCTCGGTCAAGGAGCGCGGCGAGGTCAAGGGCATCTACTGCGGCCACGACCACATCAACACCTACAAGGGGGACTACTACGGTGTGGAGCTGGGCTACGCACCGGGCACCGGCTTCGACACCTACGGCCTCAACGACGGCACGTGGGACCAGCACACCCTGCGCGGCGCCCGCGTGTTCGAGCTCGACGAGCGCAACTCCTCCGTCTACGCCGGCGCCACCCGCGTCGTCTGGGCCCGCGACCTGGGGATCGACATGGACCCGCAGGCCCGGCCCCTCGACGCCCCGGTGCCGTTCCCGCCGTACGTGAAGCCCTGACCTCCCGCGCCGGCCGACGACGACGGAGGTCGCCCCCGTCGCGCCCGCTCGGCGCCGGCGAGGCCCCGCACCGTCGGGGGAGCCGGGGGTGACGCGGGGGAAAGCA
>NZ_JAUNHR010000034.1 GCF_030523875.1 Micrococcus sp.
CGCGTCTTGCGTCAGCGAAAGCGCCTGGCCCGCGCGTGTTGCGCGAGCGAAAGCGATGGCGGGGGTCAGGACGCGGCCAGGCGCTCCTTCTGCTCCTCGACGTCGAAGTCGGCCTCCGGCCAGTCCAGGTCCAGGCCCTCGAGGGTCTCGATCAGCAGCTGCTGGACGGCCAGTCGGGCGTACCACTTGCGGTCGGCGGGGACCACGAACCACGGGGCGTCCGCGGTGTCGGTCCGCAGGAGGGCGATCCGGTAGGCCTCCTGGTACTCGTCCCAGAGGGCGCGCTCGTCGATGTCGGCGGGGTTGAACTTCCAGTGCTTGTCCGGACGCTCCAGCCGCTCGGCCAGGCGCTCCTTCTGCTCGTCCTTGGAGAGGTGCAGCATCACCTTCACCACGCGCGTGCCGGCCGCGGCCAGCTCCGCCTCGAACTCCCGGATGGCGCCGTAGCGGCGCTCGATCTCCTCGGGCGGAGCGAACCCGCGCACCCGCTGGATGAGCACGTCCTCGTAGTGCGAGCGGTCGAACACGGTGATCCGGCCCGGGCCGGGCGCGTGCGGGCGGATCCGCCACAGGAAGTCGTGCTCCCGCTCCTCGGCGGTGGGCGCCTTGAAGGCGTGCAGGTCCACGCCCTGCGGGTCCATCTGGCCGATCACGTGGCGCATGATCCCGCCCTTGCCGGCGGTGTCCATGGCCTGCACCACGAGCAGCACGGACGGGGCGGGCGCGCCGCCGTCGTCCTCGCGCGTGGAGCGGGCGTAGAGCAGCTCCTGCAGCGCGGCCAGGCGGTCGGCCCGGGCCGCGAGCGCCGCCTTGCCGGCGGCCTTGTCCCCGGAGAACCCGGGGGTGGCGCGCGGGTCGACGTCGGCGGGGGCCACGGGGGCGCCGTCGGACCGGCGGGCCCGCAGCAGCCGGCGGGCCTCACCGTCGAACGCGTCCTGCGGCGTCGTGGCCGGGGCGGACTTCGTCGTGTGCTTCGACATCCGGGTCTCCTGTCAGGCGGTGCGGCTCAGCCGCGGCGGTCGCGCCAGTCCTCGAGGAAGTCCTCGAGGCGGTCCAGGGCGATGTCCAGGTCCTTCACGCTGGGCAGGGTGACCAGGCGGAAGTGGTCGGTGTGGGGGTAGTTGAACGCGCCGCCGTGGCTGACCAGGATCTTCTTGGCCTGGAGCAGCTCGATCACGAACCGCTCGTCGTCGTCGATCGCGTAGACCTCGGGGTCCAGGCGCGGGAACAGGTAGAGCGCGCCGTGGGCCGGCTGCACCGAGACGCCCTCGATCGCGTTGAGCCGGTCCTGGGCCAGGTTGCGCTGCTCCAGCAGGCGGCCGCCCGGCAGGATCAGGTCCTCGATGGACTGGTAGCCGCCGAGGGCCACCTGGATGGCGTGCTGCGCCGGCACGTTGGCGCACATGCGCATGTTGGACAGCAGCGTCAGCCCCTCCAGGAAGTCCCGGGCCCGGTGCTTCGGCCCGGACACGGCCACCCAGCCGGAGCGGAAGCCGGCCACGCGGTACGCCTTGGACAGGCCGGAGAAGGTCAGGGTGAGGACATCGTCGGAGAGCCCGGCGGCGTTGATGTGGCGGGCGCCGTCGTAGGTGATCTTCTCGTAAATCTCGTCCGCGAGCAGGACCAGGTTGTGGCGGCGGGCCAGGTCGATCACGCCGTTGAGCACCTGGCGCGAGTACACCGCGCCCGTGGGGTTGTTCGGGTTGATGACCACCACGGCGCGCGTGCGCTCGGTGATGAGGGACTCCATGTGCTCGAGGTCGGGCTCCCAGCCCTCCTCCTCGACGCACCGGTAGTGCACGGCGGAGCCGCCGGCGAGCGTGGTGGCCCCGGTCCACAGCGGGTAGTCCGGGGACGGGATGAGGACCTCGTCGCCGTCGTCCACGAGGGCCTGCAGGACCATGGAGATCATCTCGGACACGCCGTTGCCCACGAACACGTCGTCCACGGAGATGTCCCGGATGCCGCGGGACTCGTAGTACTGCGAGACCGCGGTGCGGGCCGAGTAGATGCCCTTCGAGTCCGAGTAGCCCTGCGCGTGCGGCAGGTGCTGGTACATGGCCTGCAGGATCGAGTCCGGAGCCTCGAAGCCGAACGGGGCGGGGTTGCCGATGTTCAGCTTCATGATCCGGTGGCCGGCGGCCTCCATGCGCTGGGCCTCCTCCAGGATGGGGCCGCGCACGTCGTAGCGGACGTTGAGCAGCTTGGAGGACTGACGGATCTCTCGGGGGGCGCCGGTGGAAGCCATGCGTCCCATCATGGCACCGCGGCGCGGGCCCGCACCGCCCATGGCGCCCGCGGGTCTCAGAACCAGCCGTCCACCGGCACGACCCAGTCCTCGGGAGCCTCCTCGAGCCCCTCGCTGACCAGCCAGTACTGCGCCGCCTCGTCGGCGGGCAGGGCGTCCGGGCCGGTGGTGACGCGCGCCAGGTCCCGCAGGCCGTCCTCGTCCAGGGCCGCCATCACCTGCTGCAGCACGCCCTCGACCCCGTCGTCCAGGGCCCCCGGGGAGCCGACGACGGCGACGCGCCCCGCCGGCAGGACGCGCCCGCCGTCCTCGAGCACCACCAGCCCGTTCGGCGGGACGTCCGGGTCCACGGCGTGGTCGATCGCCAGGGCGACCTCGTCCCGCAGGAGCGCGGGTCCGGCGGGGTCCGGCTGGACCGCCCACTCGGCGGGTCGGCAGCCGGCCCAGGCGTCCAGGCGCGCGGTCAGCAGGGCCCTCACGCGCTCGCCGCCGGGGGCCTCCTCGAGCGCGGCCGGCAGCGCGGCGGCCATGTCCGCGCAGCGGCCGTTGAGGTCCTCCACCGACTCCAGCCGCAGGCGTGCGGCCGTGCCGGAGGTGAGGATCGGGGCCAGGCGCAGCTCGCCCGCGGAGGAGGAGAGCACGCGGGGGGCGTCCTCGGCGGCCGAGGGGGAGGACGCGGCGCCGGAGGGGGGCGGGCTCACCGACGCGGACGGCGGGGCGGCGAGGTCCCCACCGGCGGCCGTGCGCTCGAGGGCGGCGTCCACGATGGCCCGCACCGCCTCGGTGTCGGCGGCGGGGTCGGGGTCCGCGAGCGCGGTGGGCGGGGCCGCGGTGGCCGACGGGTCGGCGGGCACGCGCGGCGGGGCCTCGGGGTCGATCGGCTCCAGCGTGGCGGGGCTCGGCGTGGGCACGGCGGAGGCCCGGGCGGCCTCCTCCTCGGGGTCCTCCTGCGGCAGCACGGCCTCGGGGTCGGCGGCCAGGGCCAGCGTCAGGGTGTCCACGATCGCCACCGTCCGCCCGCCGGCGGCGGACCAGGCGGCGGCGTCGGGGGCGTCGGCGAGCGTCACGGGGTGCCCGGCGCGGGTGAGGTGACGGGCGACGACGGCGGCCGCGGCCGTCTCCGCGTCCCCGGGCCCGTGGACCACCCGCACCGGCTCTCCGGTGGGCGGGGCGGCCCCGGCGTCGTCGTCGCTCCCGCAGCCGGCCGCGCCGAGCGCCAGGGCGGCGGCCGCGCTCAAGGCCAGGACGCGGCGATGGCGCGGGAACGGGGCGGCGGCGGGCGGTCGGCCGGTCATCGGGCAGGCTCCGCGGGCGCGGGCAGCCCGGCCAGCTCGAGGGCGCGGCGCACCCAGGAGGAGAGCGGGACGTCCTCGAGCCCGTCGAGGGGGAACCAGCGCGCGTCCACGGACGAGCCGTCCGTCTCCGACCGCAGGGTCCCGCCCGTGAGCCGGGCGGTGTGCAGCACCTGCACGGTCAGCAGCGGCACGCCCTCGCCGCGCAGACGGCGCTCGGCGGGGATGGTGCCGGTGGTGACCCCCAGCAGCCCGGTGAGCTCGCACGTGTGGCCGGTCTCCTCGGCGACCTCCCGCACGCACGCCTGCTCGGGGCTCTCCCCGAGCTCGATGCCCCCGCCGGGCAGGGTCCACACGATCCCCTGCGGCCCCTGCCAGGCGGAGAGCAGCACGGCGCCGTCCGCCACGATCAGCGCGTAGGAGCCCGCCCGGGTCTGGAAGACGCCGTCCGGGGCGGGCGGGGCGACGGCGGCGGCCGGCTCGCTCGGGGAGGCAGGGCACACGGGGGACTCCTGGGGTCGGGGCCGGGCAGGTGGGGACGCGGCCGGGGAGGGCGATGCGGGGTCGGCCCAGTCTACGAGTCACCCCTCCCGGGAGTCCGTCCCCCGGCGGCGAACACGGCCCGTCCCGGCAGGGCCGCCGGACCCGGGCTGACTACGCTGGGACCTCGCCTGACGACCCCCGCGGCCGCCCGTCGGGGCCGCCCGTCCCGACGCGCCGCCCGGCACCGGGCCCCGTCGACGCCACCCGAAGGAGACCGCCGTGCAGGACCCCGCCCCACGCCCGGGCGAGACGCTCGCCGGGAGGGACCCCCTCGCCGTCGTGGAGTCGCTGCTGCGCCAGGCCGAGGAGCCGCTCGTGGCCCCCGCCGACCCGGACGCGGACCTGGACGCGCCCACCCGCCGCGAACGCGCCCTCGAGGCGCTGCTGCGCGAGGACCCCGTGGACGCGGCCGTGCACGCGCGGGCGGGGCTGGACGCCCCCGGCGGCGGGGACCCGGCCGTCCGGCTGGGGCTGCTGCGCCTGCTGGCCACGGCCGCCGCCCACGGGCGCGACGCCGCCGGCCTGGATCGGTGGACCGCCGAGCGCGCGGACCTGCTGCGCACCCTCGGCCGCCCGCGCCAGGCGGACCTGGAGGTCCAGCTCGGGACGGCCCTGCTGCGCGAGCCGGACGACTTCGAGGCCACCGTGCTGGCCGGCGTCGTGGAGGACGAGCGCGCCCGGGCCGCCGCCGACCCCGCGGACACCGTCCTGCCCGACGCCCTGCTGGCCCTGTGCGCCCACCGCGTCCAGGCGCCCGACCTGGACGGGGCCCTCGCCGCGGCGGAGGAGGCCCTCGAGGCGCTCGAGCGCCAGCGCGCCGCCGGGGCCGCCCTGGGCGCCGGGGCCGAGGCGGACGTGCACCTGCTGCGCGCCCGGCTGCACCTGTGGCGGGAGGAGACCCGGGCCGCGGAGGAGGCCGCGGTGCGGGCGCTGCGCCTGCCCGGGGCCGCCGTCGTCCGCGCCTCCGCCACGCTCGTGCGGGCCCTCGCGGCGCACGGCGAGGACCGGGACGACGCCGCCCTGGACGTCGCGCTGCGGGCCGCCGAGCACATGGCGCGGGCGGGGCTGCGGCGCGGCGCGGCCTCCGCGGCGGCGCTCGTGGGCCGCGTGGCCGGGCACGACCCGGACCGGCAGGACCTGGCCGTGGCCGCCTGGCAGCTGGCGGCGGTCCACGCCGAGAAGGCCGAGGCGCCCGAGGCCGCGAGCCTGAGCTACTGGTGGGGCCACCAGCTCGTGGCCGCAGGACGCGCGGAGGAGGCCGAGCCCGTGCTGGAGGGCCTGGTGCGCCGGGGCGCCGCCGAGGGCCACGAGGCCGACCGGGCCCGGGCGCTCGTGGACCTGGGCCACGCCCTGCACGAGCAGGACCGGCCCGAGGACGCCCTGCCCCGCTGGCGGGAGGCCGCGGAGCTGTTCACCGCGTGCGGGCAGCACGCCGACGCCGCGCACACCCTGCTGGCGGCGGGCGCCCTGACCAACCGGGACCGCGGGGACGTGGCCCGGGCCGGGGCCCTGGAGCTGTTCGAGCGGGCCGTCGAGCAGGCCCGCCTGGCGGCGGACGAGGACCCGGCCGTGCTCGCCTCCGCCCTGCACGCCCTGGGCTACCTGCGCTGCGAGACGGGGCGCGGGGACGGGCTGGCGCTGCTGGACGAGGCGATCGCCCTGGCCGACCGCACCGGCACCCCCTGGCAGCGCGCCGACTACCTGGACACCCGCGCCCGCTCCCTGTGGGCGCTGCACCAGGGCGACGAGGCCGTGTCCGCCGCGCTGACCTCGGCGGACATGTTCACCGACGCCGGCGACGCCCAGGGCGCCGCGCAGGCCGAGCTGTTCGCGGCGTACGTGGTGGCCGAGGACGGCCGCCCCGAGCAGGCCGCCACCCTGTTCCGCCTGGTGCACGAGTCCACGGGCTCGGACCTCGTGCGGCTCGGCGCCCTCACCGGCCTGCACCAGTGCCTGGCCGCGCTCGGCGAGCACGAGGAGGCCGCCCGCGTCCGCCGCGACGCCGAGGAGGTCCGCCGGAGCCTGGGCGTGGCCGAGGACTGACGCCCGGCGGACTCTCATGTGCCTGTCATCCCCGGTGGCCACACTGGCGCCATGGACCGCGGACTCGGAACCGGACTCACGCTCGCCCTCGCCGTCATGGCGCTCGCCGTCGTGGGCGCCGTCGCCCTCATGATCGGGGCCTCCCGCCCCGGGGAGACCGTGGTCGGCCCGCAGATCTCGCTCGGCCCCGCCGTCGGCGCCTCCTCCTCCGCCGGCGGCGTGTCCCCCGCCTCGACGCCCTCCCCGGGCGCCTCCGAGCGCCCATCCGGGACCGCGCCCGCACCGGGCGGCCCCCCGGCCCCCTCCCCTGCATCCACCACGGCCGCGGCCGGATCCTCGCCCGCCTCCGCCACGGCCACCCCCGGATCCACGGCGGCCTCCGCCACGGCGACCACCCCGTCCTCGTCCCCGGCGACCCCGGAGGCCGGGACCGCCTCCCGCCCGGCCGCCCCCGTCACCCGGCTCCCCTCCCCCACCCCCACCCCGCTGGCCACGCCGGTGCCCGCCACGGGCGACGGGGACGACGACGACTGGGATGATGACGACGACCAGGACGACGACGAGGACGGGGACGACGATGACGACCGGTGGGACGGCGACGACGACTGACCCTCACGGGCGCTGAGGGACCGATGAGCGCCTGGCTGCGCCTGGACATCCGTGTCCGCCTGACCGTGCTGCTCGTGCTCGTGCTGGCGGGCAGCCTCGCCGTCTCCGGACTGGTCGCATACGCCATCCAGCGGGCGAGCCTGACCGCCATGGTGGACCGCTCCCTGTCCCGCACAGTCGAGCAGGTCGGGGTCCTCGCCGAGAACGGCGTGATGCCGGACACCGGCGAGCCCCCCGCGGACTCCGCCCAGCTGATCGGCCTGGCCATGATGCGGCTGCGCCCTCTCGACACCGAGGGCATGCTCGGCTTCCAGGACGGTCGTCCGAGCCTGGGCGCCTCCGAGGCCGTGCGGGTGCGGCCGGAGGAGGACCCCGCCCTGGTGCAGTGGGCCGCCGAGCGGTCGGAATCGCCCGCTGTGGTCCTGGACACCGTCCGCACGGAGGAGACGACGTGGCGGGCCGTCGTCGTGCCCGTCGAGGGGGCGGACCCGCAGGACGAGGGGATGCTGCTGCTCGCCGTGGACATGGAGGCGGAGGTGGAGCGGCTCGAGGAGACGTTCCTCGGCTACCTGCTCACCGCCCTGGCCTCGATCCTGCTCGTGGCCGCCGTCGGCTGGCCCCTGCTGCAGCGCATGTTCGTCCCCCTCGAGCGGCTGCGCAGCACCGCCCTGGAGGTCTCCGAGCGGGACCTGAATCGACGCGTGGAGGTCCTCGGCGCGGACGACGTCGCGGAGCTCGGCCACGCCTTCAACGCGATGCTGGACCGTCTCGAGGGCTCGTTCGAGGCCCAGCGCCGCCTCCTCGACGACGCCGGGCACGAGCTGCGCACGCCCGTCACCATCGTCGCGGGCCACCTCGAGGTGATGGACCCGCACGACCCGGCAGACGTGGAGCAGACCCGGTGCCTCACCCTCGACGAGCTGGACCGCATGTCGCGGCTCGTGGACGACCTGCTCACCCTGGCCAAGGCGCAGCAGCCGGCCCTCCTGCGCCCCGAGGAGGTGGACCTGGCCGACCTCACGCGCTCCGCCCTGGACCGGTCCCGGCCGCTCGGCGAGCGCGCGTGGGGGCTGGAGTCCACCGCGGAGGGCACCGCCGTCCTGGACCCGCAGCGCATCATGCAGGCCTGGCTGCAGCTGGCCTCGAACGCCGTGCGCTACTCCGACCCCGGCGCCGCCGTGCTGCTGGGCTCGGACCGGCGCGGGGACACCGTGCGGCTGTGGGTCAAGGACGCCGGGGTGGGCGTGCCCCCGGAGGACCGGGAGACGATCTTCGAGCGCTTCGGCCGGGGCCGGCACGGCTCCCGCGGGGACGGCCCGGGCCTGGGCCTGGCCATCGTGGCCTCGATCGTGGAGGGCCACGGCGGTCGGGTCACCGTGGACTCCGTCCCGGGGATCGGTAGCGTGTTCACCATGGAGATCCCCGCTGCCGGCCTCCGGCCCGTCGCCCCGGAGGCCGCCGCATGATCCCGCTGCTGATGATCGAGGACGAGGAGCGGATCGCGGCCTTCGTGGCCAAGGGGTTCGCGGCCGAGGGCTTCGCCGTGACCGTGGCGGGCACGGGCGCCGAGGGCGTGGCCCTGGCCATGACCGGGGCGTTCGACCTCGTGATCCTGGACCTCGGCCTGCCGGACGCGGACGGCTTCGAGGTCCTCGCCCGGATCCGCGCGCAGCAGCCGGCGCTGCCCGTCCTGATCCTCACGGCGCGGTCCAGCGGCGAGGACACCGTCGAGGGGCTGACCTCCGGCGCGGACGACTACATGGCCAAGCCCTTCCGCTTCGCCGAGCTCCTGGCCCGGGTGCGCCTGCGCCTGCGTCCGGGCACCCCCGCGCCGGCCCCGCAGGACCGCGTCCTGCGCCATGCCGACCTGGTCCTGGACCCGGTGAAGCACGTCTGCACGCTGGGCGGGGTCCCCGTGTCCCTGTCCGTGCGCGAGTTCGCCCTGGCGGAGGAGTTCCTGCGCCATCCGAGCCAGGTGCTCAGCCGCGAGCAGCTGCTGGACGGCGTGTGGGGCGAGGGCGCGGACCCCGCCTCCAACGTGGTGGACGTCTACGTGCGGTACCTGCGGGGCAAGGTCGGCGCCGGCCGGGTGCTCACGGTCCGGGGGGTGGGCTACCGGCTCGCCACGGAGCAGGAGTACCGCGACTCGCTGGCCTGAGTCGCGCCCGGTCCGGGCGCGGCCGCAACTCCTTTCAGGAGGCGCGGCGCCGGGCCAGGACGTTGTCCAGGTCCAGGGCGGCGATGTCCTGCTCGGCGGTGGCGCTGAGGTGCTCCTCGCGCTCGACCACCGGCACGGGGTCCTTCAGTCGTGCGGTGGAGCGGGGCGCCTGCTCGGCCTCGTACGGCGCCGGCGCGGGGCGCTCGACCTCGGGGGCGTCCAGGTAGGTGGGGCGGGGCACCGCGGGGATCACGAGGCCGCCCAGCGGCACGGCGGAGCGGGCCGGGGAGGCCGGGCGCACCTCGGACGCGGGCGCCGGGGCCGGCGCCTCCTCGACCCGCGGGGCCTCGGCCGCGGTCTCGAACGAGCGGAGCGTCTCGAAGGTGCGGCGGTCCCGCTCGGGGTCCGCGACGACCGGCAGCTCCGCCGTCTCCTCCTCGGCTTCGGCGGCCTCCGGCAGGGTCCGCGCCCACTCCTCCTCGTGGCGGCGCAGGTCCCGCACGGCCAGGACGCGCAGCCCCACGACGGCGACCACGGTGATCATCAGGGACCACCCGGCCACCCCGGCGGTGGGCAGGCCCGCGAGGGCGCACAGGGCGGTGATGACCGCGACGGTCAGCGCGACGGCGCCCACAAGGAACAGGGAGGTCCGGTCCCAGTGCACGTGGAAGCGGGCCTGGGGCTCACGATCGGCGGGCACGCGCGGCGCGGGCGAGGCGGTCATGGTGTCCTCCTGGGGAGTTCGGCACGGCGGGCGCACGAGCGCGGGGCGGCGGTGCCCCGGACGACGCCGGCGGAGGCCTCCAGCCTACCGGCCCGCGGGCGTCGCGGTGACCGTCCTCACGGACCGTCCGGGCGGGCGGCGAGCCACCGGGTGAGCAGGCCCTCGGGGACCTCCTCCGCGGTGACGGCGAAGCTGCGGTGGTCCCGCCAGTCCCCGTCCACGTGCAGGTAGGCCCGGCGCAACCCCTCCTCCCGCAGGCCCAGCTTGTGCACCACCCGCAGGCTCGCCTCGTTCTCCGGGCGGATGTTCACCTCCACCCGGTGCAGGCCGAGCCCGCGGAAGGCCCAGTCCGTCACCATGGCCACAGTAGTGGGGGTGAGCCCGCGCCCGGCCTCGCGGCGGTCCACCCAGTAGCCCACCGCCCCGGAGCGGGCCGAGCCCAGCTGCACCCCGCCCAGGCTCACCAGGCCCACCAGGCGGTCCCGGCCCGGCCCGTCCTCGTCCAGGGCCATGCCCCACGTGTAGGAGGTCCCCGCCCGTGCCTGCCGCCCGTGCCAGCGGACCATCTGGCCGAAGCTCGCCGGGCCGTCCCCGGGCACCGGGCTCGTGGCGTCCCACGGGGTCAGCCAGGCCGCGTTGACGCGCCGCTGCTCCTCCCACGCCCGGCGGTCCGACCGCCGCAGCGGGCGCAGCGTGAGCGTGCCGTGGCGCAGGGCCACGGGCCAGACGGAGCCGGAGACGTTCATGGCCCCCGATCCTACGAGGCGGGCATGATGGCGGCATGGACACCTCCTCCCCGGACCGCTCCCCCGCCGACGACGACGCCCTCACCGCCGCCAAGGCGGCGCTGCGCTCCCGCCACCGCGCCGCGCGTCGTGCGCTTGACCCCGCCGAGCGCGCCCGGCAGGCCGAGGCCGCCGTGGGTCACCTGTGGCCCTGGCTGGCCCCCCGTCTGGACGCCGCGCGCGCGGCGGGCCGCTCGCCGGTCGTGACCACTGTCCTGCCGATGGGCTCCGAGCCCGACACCGGCCCGCTGCGGGCCCGCCTGCTCGAGGCCGGCGCCCGCGTGCTGGTGCCGGTGATCGAGCCGGAGCGGCGCATGTCCTGGGCGGAGTGGACGCCCGGGACGCCGCTGGCGCGCGCCGCGAACGCCCCCGTGGACGAGCCGACGGGCCCCCGTCTCGGCCCCGAGGCGCTCGAGGACGCCGCCCTCGTGCTCGTGCCGGCCCTGGCCGTGGACCGCGCCGGGATGCGCATGGGCCAGGGCGGCGGGTACTACGACCGCTTCCTGGCGGGCCTGCCAGGCTCCGTGCCGGTGGTGGCCCACGTGTTCGCCCACGAGCTGCTGGCCGCGGGCGAGGTCCCGTTCGAGCCCACGGACCGGCCCGTGGACGGCGTGCTCACCGCGGACGGGCTGACCTGGCTCACCGCCGCCGAGCGCCCCGCGGAGACCGTGCACCTGCCGGACGCGCAGTAGCATCGGGGCACCCCGTCCCCACCGTGCGGGCGCCCGGCGCGCCCGCCCGTCCGAGAGGTCCCCCATGCCCACGTACGCCTACCGCTGCAAGGACTGCGGCCACGCCTTCGACGCCGTCCAGTCCTTCACCGACGACGCGCTCACCGAGTGCCCCGAGTGCGGCGGCGCCCTGCGCAAGCAGTACGGCTCCGTGGGGGTCAGCTTCAAGGGCTCGGGCTTCTACCGCACCGACTCCCGCGGCGGCACGACGGGTTCGGACGGGGGGAAGTCCTCCTCCGACGGGGCGAAGGCCTCCTCGGGCACCGCCTCCTCCGGCGGGACCGGCGCCGCGTCGACGTCGGGCTCCGGCTCCGGCTCAGGCGACTGACCCCGGGACCGTCGACCGGGCGGCGCCGCCTCAGCCCCAGTGCGGGGGGCGCTGCTCACGCAGCCAGCGGTCGTGCTCGGCCTCGGCCGGGTCCGCGGCGCGGGCCACCCCCGCCGCGCCGCGATCCGGCCCCGTGGAGGACGCCGTGCCCACGGCCCGCACACTCGACGCATGCGGGTCCGTCCCAACGCGCGGCTCCAGGACCGGCTCGGGACCGTCGGCGGCCGCCGGACCGGTGCCCGCGGCGTCCGCCCGGCGCGGGCCCCGGCGCCGGGGCTCAGCGGTCATCGTCAGCGGTGTCGTCCTCGTCCTCCGGGTCCTCCAGCGGCAGACCGAGCCGGTCGGCCAGGCGGTCCGCCACGGATTCGGGGTCCGCGAACACGTCGATCGCCCACAGTGTGTCCGTGTCCCAGCCGAGGGCCTCGAGCCGCTCGGGCAGACGCCGCGAGCGCTCCCGCACGGTGAGCTCGCGGTAGGTGTCGCCGCCGTCGCTGACCAGGGCCAGCGGCCGGGCCCGGCCGCGCGGGCCGAGGGCGTCGGCCACGGCCAGGTCCATCACCCCGGCGTGGTGCGGTGAGGTGTGCGCCCCGTGGTCCTCGAGGCGGTCGCGCAGGTCCGTCAGCAGCGGGTCGCTCAGCCGACCGGGACGGCCCTCCCCCCGCTCCGAGAGCAGCAGGGCCAGCAGGCTGTGGAAGGCGCGCGCCCCGCCGTCGAGCCGGTCCTCCTCGAGGTCCTCCGCGCGCAGCGCCGAGACGAGGTGCATCCGGGTGCGGGCGCGGGTGAGGGCCACGGTGAGCATGCGCTCGCCGTCGGGGTCGGACAGCGCGCCGAAGTGGTGCACCACGCGGCCGTGCGGGGTGCGCCCGTAGCCGGGGCTGAGGATCACGGCGTCGCGGGTGATCGTGGACGCGCGGGTCACGGGGGCGATCACGAAGGGCTCGCGCTCGTCCCCCTCGGCACGACCGCGCGCCAGGAACCCGGCCGCCCACGGCGCCTGCGCCGCGGTGGCCTGCACGGCCGCGGCCACGCGCCGGGCATGCTGCTCGGACACCGTGATCACCGCCAGGGACTCCTCCGGGCGGTCCCGGGCGTGCTCGAACACGCGCTGCACGCAACGGGCGATCTCCGCCTGGGTGGACTCGACCACGTCCCCGCCGGTCATGGGGATGCCCGTGCCCTCGGGCAGGTACTCGGCCGTCACCGTGCGGTCCCGGCCGGTGAGCTCGCCCGCGGTGGGCAGGCAGTCCACGGCGCCGTCGTACGCGAGGCGGGAGACCAGCCGCACCACCCCGCGGGGCATCGGCCGGTGCACCTGGCCGAGGGCCGCGGAGGGCAGCACCTCGGAGAGCGCGTGGTGGGCCGAGCGGAGCGGGCGCAGCGGGCCGGCGGTGGCCGTGGGGTCCACGGACACCTGGAAGGACTGCGGGCGGCCGATGGCCGGATCGCCCAGGGCCACCACCTGCGGGGCCCGGGTGAGGGCGCCGACCACGGTGGCCAGGGCGGTGGCGTCCGCCTCCAGCAGCAGCACCGTGTCCGCCTCCCACTCCGGCGGGAACTCGGTCAGCGCCATCGGGGAGGTCGTGACGATCGGCACGAGCGGGCGCAGCACCTCGGGGGTGATGGTGGCCAGCGACTCCACGGACGGCCGGCCCTGGCGCAGCAGCGAGCGCAGGACGGCCGCGTCCGCGCGGTAGGTGCCCAGGGCCTCCTTCCACTGCCGGCCCAGCTCGGCGGCCAGGCGCTCGGCGCCGGAGGCCAGCAGGGCCCGGTCGGCCTCGCGGTAGCCCCGCTCGACGGCGCCGAGGTCCGCCCCGCTCATCATCGCCAGGAAGTCGTCCCCGGAGATCATGGCCTCGAGGGCGGACTGCCACCAGGCGAGCTCGAGCTCGGCGGCCAGGCGGTCGGCCGGCACCTCGCGGCGGTGCAGGTCCTCGAGCAGCTCGGTCAGGCCGTGGTCCCGCAGCTCGTCCAGCACGAGCGTGCGCTCGGGCAGGGTGGTCAGGGTGGGGCGGTCCGCCACGAGGCCGTCGACGGCGGCCATCAGGTCGTCCGCGTCGGTGGACATCAGGGAGGCGCCCGCGGTGGCCTCGGGGGCCAGCACCCGCTCGAGGCGCTCCAGGCCGTCGGCGACGTCGGCCACCGCCTGCCGGCCCCGTGCGGCCTGGTCGGGGACCATCGGCAGGGAGGACGGGTCCGCGGCCTGGGCGGCCCAGTCGGCCAGCACGGCCTCCACGTCCAGCAGCTCCTGATGCAGGTCCGGGACCTGCACGCCCGAGCGCACCGCGTCCTTGGCCGTGCGGCGCAGGCGGGAGCGGGCCACGGAGGACATCTCCACCATGTTGTTCCGGCGCCACTGGCTCGAGGCCGTGGCGGCCACCAGCTGGGGGACGTCCAGGGAGAACACCTCGGGCTTGAGCGCGGTCAGGATGCGCTCCACGCGGGCGTACAGGTCCGACTGCTCGGCCCAGCCGTCCACCGTGCGGGCCCGGCGCAGGCCGGCCTGGGCGGCGGCGGCGTCCGCGGCACGGCGGGTGGTGTACAGGGTGGCGGCCAGATGCTCCACGAGCTCCCCGGCGGCCTCGGTCTCCTGCACGTTGCGCACGCGCGCGCCGAACCAGCGGCTCTGCGTGGCGTCCCGGTCGAAGGCGCCGAGCTCGCCGGCGCGCACCAGCTGGGCGGCCACGGCGTGGCGGTCCACGGTGGAGTCCAGCACCGAGCGCTTGAGGCGGACGGTGGTGGCCGGCGGGGTCTCCAGGGACGTCAGCGCCGCGAGGGCCTGCATGGCCTGGAACGGCGAGCAGCCCCAGCGGGGACGGACGTGGTGCAGCGAGTCCACGTGCTCGCGCAGGCGACGGCGCAGCTCCACGAGCTCGGCGTCCGCCGCGCCGCGGTCCGGGGTCTGGGCGCGCTCGGCGCGCAGCACGGCGGCCACCAGCTGGCGGCGCAGGTCCTCGGGGTCCGCGTTGGCGGGCACGTCCAGGACGGCGTCCCGCAGGCCGGCCTCGTCCAGGCGGGCGTGCAGATCGGTGAGGGCGGCCGAGCGCTCAGCCACCACGAGCACGCGGCGGCCCTCCCACGCCAGGCGCGCCGCGAGGGCGGCGGCGGTCTGCGTCTGGCCGGTGCCCGGGGCGGTGTCCACCACGAGCGAGCGGCCCGCCGCGGCGTGCTCCACCACGCGGCGCTGGGAGGCGTCCAGGTCCAGGACCAGGCGCTCGTCCGCGGGCGCCACGGCGTCCTCGTCCGGTCCCGGGCTCGGGTCCAGGGACTCGGGCCGCGGCACCATGCCGGTGCCGGCCTCGTACAGCGCCTGGACCACGGGCAGGCGGTCCAGGGACTCCGGCAGCGAGGCCGTGTCCCCGAGGTCCGCGAACGTGGAGACCAGCAGCCGCTCGGAGACCTCCAGGTCGGTGAGGGCCGCGGCCTCCTCGCGCAGCAGGGCCAGGGCCGGGCCGGGCTCGATCCGCGCGGTGGCGTAGGCCGCCTGCCGGTAGGCCTCGGGGTCCAGGCGGATCCCGTGGTGGCGGCGCAGGTTGCGCACCAGGGCGGGGTTCAGCCGCGCCGGCTCGGTGATCTGCACCTCGACCTCGTCCCGGCCGCGGGCGCCGCTGCGCACGGTGAACGCCACGCGCGCCAACAGCACGGGGGCGGTGCGCCGCTCGCGGCGGCCGTCCTCGTGGGCGCTCCAGGTGGCCACGCCCAGGGCGAGGGCGCCGACGTCGATCCCCCGCTCCTCGACGAGCCGACGCACCGTGGCGCGCAGCGCCATGGCCACCTCCTGCGCGGCGTCCAGGCCGGGTCCGGCGGGCAGCAGCGTGGACAGGCGCGTGCGCCGGCCCAGCAGCAGCTGGGACAGGCCCGAGGTGCTCGCACCGGTCAGGTCGACGGCGTTGGCCGCCGAGGGGGCGAAGCGGAGCATGGTGTCCGACTCCGCCCCGGAGCCGAGGGAGGCCACCCACGTGGCCGGGTCGGGCCGCTCCTGCTCCGCCGGTCGGGCGGCGGCGCGGGCGCGGGCCAGCCGCGGGAACTCCTGCTCGGTCACGTCCTGGGTGTCCTTCCTCATGCTGTCTCGGCGGTCGTGCGGGGCCTGTGGGGCGCCCCGCTCACTCCCACTCGATGGTGCCCGGGGGCTTGGACGTCACGTCCAGCACGACCCGGTTGATCCCGTCCACCTCGTTGGTGATGCGGTTGGAGATCCGCGAGAGCACGTCGGCGGGGATGCGCGCCCAGTCGGCCGTCATGGCGTCCTCGGAGGTGACCGGGCGCAGCACGACCGGGTGGCCGTAGGTGCGGCCGTCGCCCTGCACGCCCACGGAGCGCACGTCCGCCAGCAGCACCACGGGGCACTGCCAGATGTGGCGGTCCAGGCCGGCGGCGGTGAGCTCGGCGCGGACGATGGCGTCCGCGCGGCGGAGCAGATCAAGCCGCTCCTGGGTGACCTCGCCGATGATGCGGATGCCCAGGCCCGGGCCCGGGAAGGGCTGGCGGTGGACGATCCCGTCCGGCAGGCCGAGCTCGGCGCCCACGGCGCGGACCTCGTCCTTGAACAGCTCGCGCAGCGGCTCGCACAGCTCGAACTCGATGTCGTCCGGCAGGCCGCCCACGTTGTGGTGCGACTTGATGTTCGCGGCGCCGTCGCCGCCGCCGGACTCGACCACGTCCGGGTACAGGGTGCCCTGGACGAGGAACCTCACGTCCGTGGCGTGGGGGTCCTCGGCGGACTCCAGGACGATGTCCGCCTGGGCCTTCTCGAACGTGCGGATGAACCGCTCGCCGATGGTCTTGCGCTTGGTCTCCGGGTCGGTCACCCCGGCCAGCGCGGAGAGGAAGTCCTCGCGGGCGTCCACCATCACCAGGCGGGCGCCGCCGTGGGCCTCGCCGAAGGCCTTCTCGATCTCCGCCGACTCGCCCTCGCGCATGAGGCCGTGGTCCACGTAGACGCAGGTGAGGCGGTCGCCGATGGCGCGCTGCACGAGCGCGGCCGCGACGGCGGAGTCCACGCCCCCGGACAGGCCGCAGATGGCCCGGGCGTCGCCGATCTGCTCGCGGATGCGGGCCACCTGCTCCTCGATCACGTTGGCGGCGGTCCAGTCCTGGGCCAGGCCCGCGCCGTTCACGAGGAAGTTGCGCAGCACCTCCTGGCCGCGTTCGGAGTGGCCGACCTCGGGGTGCCACTGCACGCCGAAGATCCGCCGCTCGCGGTCCTCGAAGGCGGCCACGGGGGCGCCGGCCGTCGTCGCGGTCACGGTGAAGCCCTCGGGGGCCTGGGTGACGGCGTCGCCGTGGGACATCCACACGACCTGCTCGGCGTCCTGGCCGGAGAAGAGGACGGACCCGCCCTCCGCGGTCTCCAGGCGGGTGGAGCCGTACTCGCGCGTGCCGGTCTTGGCCACGACGCCTCCGAGGGCGTGCGCAATGGACTGGAACCCGTAGCACAGGCCCAGCACGGGCACGCCGGCCTCGAGCAGGGCCGGGTCGAGACGGGGGGCGCCGTCCTCGTACACGGAGGAGGGGCCGCCGGAGAGGATCAGGGCCGCGGGCTCGCGGGCCAGGATCTCGGACGCCGGGGTGGACGCGGGGACGACCTCGGAGTACACGTTGGCCTCGCGCACGCGGCGGGCGATCAGCTGGGCGTACTGGGCGCCGAAGTCCAGGACGAGGACGGTGGGCAGGGTGTCGTGCAGCGGGGCGGGCTGGTCACGGTGGGGGTCGGTCTGGGTCACCCGTCAAGGATAGACGAGCCCCGCCGAGAGCCGCGGGGGCCCTCAGTAGCGGCGGGCGGCCTCGGGGTGGCGGGTGATCTCCTCCCGCACCACGCGGGTGATGCGCTTCTCAACGACGAAGGACAGGAACGGCACGACGCCGCCGCCGGCCATGGCGAGCAGGCGCATCGGGGACCACCGCATGAGGGACCACAGGCGGAAGCACGCGAGCAGGTAGATCACGTACATCCAGCCGTGGGCGATCAGGATCAGCAGCGACAGGTTGACGCCGCCGGTCACGGAGTCCTCGGGGTGCAGGCCCAGGACGTTGGGCTCCCCGTCCACCGTGGTCCCGCCGGCGTACAGCTCCGTCCCGAGGCCGTACTTGAAGACCATCTCCGCCACCAGCAGCAGGAGCATGACGCCGGTGATCCACGAGCAGACCGCGTAGAGGCGCATGGCCGAGCGGATCTGCTGCTGCGTGCCGGCGAACCGGCGGCGCTCCCGGCCGGGCCGCGGGGGCGGGGCGGGCAGGTCGGCCTCGGTGATGTCCTCCGGGTCCGGCAGCGTGTCCGGGTCCACCGGGGCGCCCGTCTCGGGGCGGGGATGCGAGCCGGTCATGGCCGGTCCTCCTTCCTCGGGCCCGTGGGCCCGTCCTGCGTGCGGTGCACGCCGCCGTCGGCGACGCGATGGGCGGCGTAGGCGCGGCGCGCCTCCTCCTTGCGGAGGCGGGCCTCCTCACGACGTCGGGCGAGCTCCTCGGCGCGCCAGCGCGCCGCCCACTCCTCGTCCAGCTCGACCTCCCGCTGCTCGCGCTGGTGGTCGTCGCGGACGAACCGCCACCAGAGGAACAGGGCGAATCCGGCGAAGAGGACCCACTCGATCCCGTAGAAGACGTTGAGCCAGACGACCTGGGTCTCCTCCGGCTGGGGAGCCACCCAGACCGGCTCGAGACCACCCTCGGCCGCGCGGACGCCCACCTCGGCGCCGGCGGGGTCCGTCACCGCGAACGCGGCCACGAAGGCGGCGTACGAGGGGACGTCCCACACGTTCACGAGCTGGCCCGGGGAGAGCGTGGAGTACGCGGGACGGCCCGCGGTGTCGCCGACGTCGTCCGTGCGGGGCAGGGGCCCGTCCGGGGGCAGCAGGCGCCCGGCCACGGTCACCTCGCCCGCGGGGGCGGGGTCCACCACGTCCGGGGCCGCGGACCAGCCGCGCACCACGGGGATCGTCTGGGCGCCCGGGGCGTCGGCCACGCGGAAGGCGGTGACGGTCCACCAGCCCTCGCGCCCGTCCGACAGGCGCGGGCCGACCAGGACGTCCGTCCCGGGGACGAACTCCCCGCGGGCGGAGACCACCTGGTCCGCGGCGGCCGCCGTCAGCGGCTCGCCGGGGCGCAGGTGGGAGGTCAGCGGGACCGCGTTCTCGGTCTGAGACCGGGGCGGCGGGGCGTTGGTCTCCGCGGTCTCGAACTGCCACCGGGACAGCAGGACGAAGACCGTGGCGGCCGCGAGGGCCAGCAGGAGGGTGAGGAGCCAGACGGGCTTGAGCGCGGTGCGGAGCACGGCTCAGGAGGCCCCGGCGGGGGTGACGAGCACCTCCACCTTCTGGAAGTCCTTGAGCTCGGTGTACCCGGACGTGGCCATGGCCCGCTTCAGGGCGCCCATCAGGTTCGAGGTGCCGTCGGTGTGGTGCCCCGGGCCCCACAGGACCTCCTCGAGCGGGCCCACCTGGCCCACGCGCGTGCGGTGGCCGCGCGGCAGCTCGTGATGGGCGGCCTCCAGACCCCAGTGCCAGCCGCGGCCGGGCGCCTCGGTGGCGCGGGCCAGCGCGCCGCCGAGCACCACGGCGTCCGCGCCCATGGCCAGGGCCTTGACGATCTCGCCGGACGTGCCCACGCCGCCGTCGGCGATCACGTGCACGTACCGGCCGCCGGACTCGTCCATGTAGTCGCGCCGGGCCTCGGCGATGTCGGCCACGGCCGTGGCCATCGGCACGCGGATGCCCATGGCGCGGCGGGTGGTGCTCGAGGCGCCCCCGCCGAAGCCCACGAGGACGCCCGCGGCGCCGGTGCGCATCAGGTGCAGGGCCGGGGTGTAGCCGGCGGCGCCGCCGACGATCACGGGGACGTCCAGCTCGTAGATGAACTGCTTGAGGTCGAGGGGCTCCTGGGTCTCGGAGACGTGCTCGGCGGACACGGTGGTGCCACGGATGACGAACAGGTCCACGCCCGCCGCCAGCACCGTCTTGTAGAACTGCTGGGTGTGCTGCGGGGTGAGCGAGCCCGCCACCACGACGCCGGCCTCACGGATCTGCGCCAGGCGCTCGGTGATGAGCTCGGCGCGGATGGGGGCGGCGTAGATCTCCTGCAGGCGGCGGGTGACCTCCGGGCTGCCGGGCTCGGCCTCGAGGGCGGCGATCTCCTCGAACAGCGGCTCCGGGTCCTCGTGCCGGGTCCACAGGCCCTCGAGGTTGAGCACGCCGAGACCGCCGAGGCGGCCGAGCGCGATGGCGGTGGCCGGGCTCATCACGGAGTCCATGGGCGCGCCGATCACGGGCATGTCGAACGTGTAGGCGTCGATGCGCCAGGACAGGTTCACGTCCCTCGGGTCCCGCGTGCGCCGCGCGGGCACCACGGACACGTCGTCGAAGGAATAGGCCCGGCGGCCGCGCTTGCCTCGTCCGATCTCGATCTGGTTCGTCACCGGACCAGCCTAGCCCAGCCCCGGTCAGCGCGAACGGTAGTTCGGCGCCTCGACCGTCATCATGATGTCGTGCGGGTGGGACTCCTTGAGCCCGGCGGCGGTGATGCGCACGAAGCGCCCGTTCTCCTTGAGCTCCTCCACCGTGGAGGCGCCCGTGTAGAACATGGTCTGGCGCAGGCCGCCCACGAGCTGGTGCACCACGGAGGCCAGCGGGCCGCGGAAGGGCACCTGGCCCTCGATGCCCTCGGGGATCAGCTTGTCCTCGTCCGGCACGTCCGCCTGGAAGTAGCGGTCCTTGGAGAAGGAGCGCTTGCCGTTGCGGGTCTGCATGGCCCCCAGCGAGCCCATGCCGCGGTAGGCCTTGAACTGCTTGCCCTGGTAGAACACCAGGTCGCCCGGGGACTCGGCGGTGCCGGCCAGCAGGGAGCCGAGCATCACGGAGTCGGCGCCGGCCACGAGGGCCTTGCCGATGTCGCCGGAGTGCTGCAGGCCGCCGTCGGCGATCAGCGGCACGCCCGCCGGGCGCGTGGCCTTCGCGGCCTCGTAGATGGCGGTGATCTGCGGGACGCCGACGCCGGCCACCACGCGGGTGGTGCAGATCGAGCCCGGGCCCACGCCCACCTTCACGGCGTCCGCGCCGGCGTCCACGATCGCCTTGGCGCCGGCGTAGGTGGCCGCCTGGCCGCCGATGACGTCCACGTGCGCCGCGGCCTTCTCCTTCTTCAGGCGCGCGATCATGTCCAGCACGCCGTGGGTGTGGCCGTTGGCGGTGTCCACCACGAGCGCGTCCACGCCCGCCTCCACGAGCGCCATGGCCCGCTCCCAGCCGTCGCCGAAGAAGCCGACGGCGCCGCCCACGAGCAGGCGGCCCTCGTCGTCCTTCGCGGCGTCCGGGTACTTCTCCGCCTTGTCGAAGTCCTTGATGGTGATCAGGCCGGTGAGGCGGCCGGCGTCGTCCACCAGGGGCAGCTTCTCCACGCGGTTCCTCGAGAAGAGGGCCAGGACCTCCTCACGGGAGATGCCGTCCTTCGCGGTCACCAGCGGCATGCGGGTCATGGCCGTGTCCACCGTGCGCGTCTCCCACTCCTCGTGGGGGATGAAGCGGGTGTCGCGGTTGGTGATGATGCCCAGCAGCGTCATGTCCTCGGCCACCACCGGCAGGCCGGAGACGCGGTACTGCGCGCACAGCTCGTCCAGGTCCGCCAGCGTGGCCTTCGGGCCGATCGTCACGGGGTCCGAGATCATGCCGGACTCCGAGCGTTTCACGGTGTCCACGTGACGGGCCTGGTCCTCCACGGAGAGGTTGCGGTGGATGATGCCCATGCCGCCCTGGCGCGCCATGGCGATCGCCAGCGGAGCCTCGGTCACGGTGTCCATGGCGGCGGAGATCACCGGGATGTTCAGTCGGATGTTCCGGGTGAGCCGCGTGGAGGTGTCGGCCTCCGCGGGGATCACGTCCGTGGCGGCCGGCAGGAGGAGGACGTCGTCGTAGGTCAGGCCGAAGAACCCGAAGGGGTCGGCGGCGGAGTGGACGGGGTCGGACGAGGGTCCGGTGCTGGTGGGGTTCACGACGCGCGCGGCCTTTCAGGTCGGGGGTTTCCGCGATTCTACGTCGGCGCGGCCGAGCGCGAGCGGGACTGCGGCGCACGTCACACCGACGTCATGCTTCGACACCCGATTCAGACGCCTGCTATAGGGGGTCCTACCCTCGCCGAATGAGCTCCCACCCCTCCTCCCCCGCGCCCGCCGCGGGCGACGCCCCCCTCGGGGCCGCCCCCCCCGCGCGTCGGCGCCGCCGGCCGGCCTGGACCCGCCACATAG
>NZ_JAUNHR010000139.1 GCF_030523875.1 Micrococcus sp.
TGACCTCCGAGCTCATCACGAACATCGGCGAGCTGACCTGCGTGGACGCCGAGGCGCGCGTGCTGACGGACGCCGCCGTCGTCGTCGAGGACGGGCGGATCGCCTGGATCGGTCCGTCCGCCGAGGCCCCCGCGGCGGACGCGCGCACCGACGTCGAGGGCCGGGCCGTGCTGCCCGGCTGGGTGGACTCCCACACCCATCTGGTGTTCGACGGCGACCGCTCCGCCGAGTTCGAGGCCCGGATGGCCGGGGAGTCCTACGCGGCCGGCGGCATCGGGGTGACCATGGAGGCCACGCGCTCGGCCTCGGACGAGCGCCTGCGCGGCCTCGTGCGCGGCCGGGTGGCCGATGCCGTGGCCGGGGGCACCACCACGATCGAGACGAAGACCGGCTACGGCCTGTCCATCGAGGAGGAGGCCCGCCACGCGCGCCTGCTGGCCGGGCTGCGGGAGGCCGGCGAGATCGACGCCGTCACCTTCCTCGGGGCGCACCTGGTGCCCCCGGGACGGGAGGCGGAGGACTACCTGGCCGACGTCGTCGGGCCCATGCTCGAGGCCGTGGCCCCGCACGCCGGGTGGATCGACGTGTTCTGCGACCGCGGCGCCTTCACCGGCGAGCAGTCCCGTCGCGTGCTCGAGGCCGGCCGGGCGGCCGGGCTGGGCGTGCGCCTGCACGGCAACCAGCTGGAGGAGGGCCCCGGCGTCGCGGTGGCCGTCGAGCTCGGCGCCGCCTCCGTGGACCACGTCAACTTCCTCACCGACGACGACGTCGAGGCCCTCGCCGGCACGTGGGCCGGCTGGGACCGGACGACGGCGAGCGGCACCCCGGGCGTGGTGGCCGGCTGCCTGCCGGCCTGCGACCTCTCCACCCGGGCGCCCCTGGCCCCGGCCCGGCGTCTGCTGGACGCGGGGGTGGAGGTCGCGCTGGCCTCGAACTGCAACCCGGGCACCAGCTACACCACGTCGCAGGCCTTCAACGTGGCCACCGCCGTCCTGCAGATGCGCCTGACCCTGGCCGAGGCCCTGCGCGCGGCCACGATGGGCTCGGCGATCGCCCTGCGCCGGCAGGACGAGGTCGGCTCGATCGAGCTCGGCAAGCGCGCGGACCTGCACGTGCTCGACGCCCCCGCCGCCATCCACCTGGCCTACCGGCCCGGCATGCCCCTCACCCACGCCGTGTGGCGGGCCGGCCGGCGCGTCGTCTGACCCGTCCCGCCCCGCAGCACCTCCCACCAGACCACCGGAAGAAGGAACACCCCATGTCCACCACCCCCGCCACCGTCACCCTCGGCCCGTCCGGCGCCACCCTGGCCGACGTCGTCGCCGTCGCCCGCCACGGCGCCCGCGTCGAGCTGACCCAGGAGGCGATCGACGCCGTCGCCGCCGTGCGCCGTCACGTCGAGGACCTCGCCGCCGGCGAGGTGCCCACCTACGGCATCTCCACCGGCTTCGGCGCCCTCGCGGACAAGCACATCCCGCAGGAGTCCCGCGCGCAGCTGCAGAAGTCGCTGATCCGCTCCCACGCTGCGGGCATGGGCCCGGCCGTGGAGAAGGAGGTCGTGCGGGCGCTCATGTTCCTGCGCGCCACCACCCTGGCCTCCGGCCGCACCGGCGTGCGCCCCGTGGTCGTGCAGACCTTCGTGGACCTGCTCAACGCCGACATCACCCCCGTGGTGCACGAGTTCGGCTCCCTCGGCTGCTCCGGCGACCTCGCCCCGCTCTCCCATGTGGCGCTGGCCCTCATGGGCGAGGGCCCGGCCGTGGGCCCGGACGGCACCGAGGCGCTCTCCGGCGAGCTCATGCGCGCCGCCGGCATCGAGCCGGTCGAGCTGCGCGAGAAGGAGGGCCTGGCTCTCGTCAACGGCACCGAGGGCATGCTCGGCATGCTGATCCTGGCGCTGCACGACCTCGAGGCGCTCGTCGACGTCGTCGACCTCACCGCCGCGATGTCCGTGGAGGCGCTGCTGGGCACCGACCGCGTGTTCGTGCCGGAGCTGCACGCCCCGCTGCGTCCGCACCCGGGCCAGGCCGCCTCCGCCGACCGCATGCTGAAGGTCCTCGCCGGCTCGCCGATCGTGGCCAGCCACCGCGAGGGCGACTCCCGCGTGCAGGACGCCTACTCGCTGCGCTGCGCCCCCCAGGTGGCCGGCGGCCTGCGGGACACCGTCGCCTACGTGAAGACCGTCGCCGAGCGCGAGCTCGCCGCCACCATCGACAACCCGGTGGTGCTCGAGGACGGCCGCGTGTCCTCCAACGGCAACTTCCACGGCGCCCCCGTGGCGTACGTGCTGGACTTCCTGGCCATCCCCGTGGCGGACGTGGCCTCCATGTCCGAGCGCCGCACTGACCGCATGCTGGACCCGGCCCGCTCCCACGGCCTGCCCGCCTTCCTGGTGGACGACCCGGGCGTGGACTCCGGCATGATGATCGCCCAGTACACGCAGGCCGGCCTGGTCTCGGACATGAAGCGCCTGGCCGTGCCCGCGTCCGTGGACTCCATCCCCTCCTCCGCCATGCAGGAGGACCACGTGTCCATGGGCTGGCACTCCGCCCGCAAGCTGCGCACCGCCGTGGAGAACTTCCGCCGCGTCCTGGCCGTGGAGCTCGTCGCCGCCTCCCGCGCCATCGAGCTGCGCGCCCCGCTGCAGCCCGGCCCCGTCACCGGCGCCGCCGTGCGCGCCGTCCGCGAGGCCGGCGTGCCCGGCCCGGGCCCGGACCGGTTCATGGCCCCGCAGCTGGCCGCTGCCGAGCAGGCCCTGCGCGACGGCTCCGTGCTGGCCGCCGTCGAGGAGGCGCTCGCCGCCGCCCCGTCCGCCGACCGCGAGCCGCAGGATCTGTCCGACCCGGCCGAGGGTGCCGAGGCCGAGGGCCACTGACCCTCACCCCCTGACGACGACGGCCCCCTCCCGCGCGGCGGATTCAGGGGGTCCTCGCAACACCTGATGGTCTAGACGGCCGTCAGT
>NZ_JAUNHR010000035.1 GCF_030523875.1 Micrococcus sp.
GGGCCAGCCGGGCCAGCCGGTCCGCCTCGCGGCGCCACCGGCGGGACTCCGGGTGCCGCCCGGCGCGCAGGGCGGCCACAAGGGCCTCGAGGTCCGCGCCGTCCGGCCGCAGGTCTAGGGCGAGGGCCGCCGTCGTCTCCGCCGCCGCCTCCGCCCCCACCCACGCGGCGCCGGCGAGCAGGGCGTGGCCGAGGGCCGGGTCCACGGGCAGGGCCGAGAGCGTCCGGCCGTGGTCGGTGACCCGCCCGTCGCCGTCCACCGCACCGAGGGAGGCCAGGCGCCCCGTGGCGGCGGCCAGCGCGGCGGACGGCGGATCCTCGGGCAGGACCAGGCCCTGCCCGCCCGGGGCGCCCCATGCCGCGAAGGCCAGGGCCACCGCGTCCAGGTCCGCCACCGCGAGCGCGGGCGTCGGTGCGGCCGGCGCGGCGCCGAGGGCCGCGGCGGAGTGGCAGCGGACCACGGTGCCGGGACCCAGGCGGGCGGCACGGCCGGCGCGCTGGCCGGCGGAGGCACGGGAGGCCTGCACGGTGGCCAGGCCGGTCATGCCGCGGGCCCGGTCCCGGCGGGGCTCGCGGGCCAGCCCGGAGTCCACCACGAGGCGCACCCCGGGCACGGTGAGGGAGGACTCGGCGACGGCGGTGGCCACCACCACCCGTGGGGCCCCGTCGGGGGCGCGGCCGGCCAGGGCGGCGTCCTGCTCCTCGGGCTCCTGCCGCCCATGCAGCACCCGCACCTCGGTCCCGGGGGCGAGCGCGCGGATCCGGCCGGCCACGTCCTCCGCCTCGCCGGCCCCCGGCAGGAACACGAGCGCGTCCACGTCCGGGTCCGCCTCGAGCGCCCGGGCATGCGCGCGGACGGCCACGCGGGCCACGTGCTCCAGGAACCCCCGGTCCACGCGGCCCTCGGGGGTCAGTCGGGGTGCGCCGAACGGCTCGTGCTCCTCCGTCAGGGGGTGCTGCACGGCCGGGGTGCGCACCACCGGCACGGGCTCCTCCCCCATGCCGCGGGCCCACCGGTCGGCGAGCGACTCGGCGTCCACCGTGGCGGACATGGCCAGCAGCCGCAGCTCGGGGCGCAGCTGGCGCAGGTCCGCCAGCAGGGCGAACAGCACGTCCGTGTCCAGGTCCCGCTCGTGGACCTCGTCCAGCACGACGGCGCCCACGCCTTCCAGCCCCGGGTCGCCCAGCAGACGGCGCACCAGCAGGCCGGGGGTCACGAACTCCACGGCGGAGCGGCCCCCGCCCACGGCGTCCCCGCGCACCGCGTAGCCGGCCGTCGCGTCCGCCTCGGCGCGGGACAGCCCCGCCGCCAGGAGCGCCCCGTGCAGCCGGCGCCACGCCGCGCGCACCGCGACGCGCCGCGGCTGCGTCACCAGGACCCGCCCGCCGGCCGCGCGGGGCAGGCCCAGGGCCACCACCGGCGGCACCGCCGTGGTCTTGCCCGTGCCGGGCGGGGCGTGGACCACGGCCGCCCCGCGCTCCGCGAGCGCCTCCTCGAGCTCCGGCAGCACCGCGCGCACGGCGAGGTCCGCGGCGAGGCGGCCGGCCGCCGTCGTGAGGGCGCGGCGGGCGGCGGGCGTGAGGGCGGCGGGGGCGGGGTCAGGGGTGGTCATCGCCCTCCATTGTGGTCCGCGCGCGCCTCCGCGGTGGGCGGGCCCCGGACCCGCTGTGCGGCGGGGTCGCGCCGACTAGGCTGACGCCATGGAGTCCCCCGTGCAGCACCGCCTCGACCGCCTCGTCGCCGCCCACCCCGCCGGCGACGACGGCGCGGGCGCGCTCGCCGGCGCCGTGGCCACCGTGGGCGGGGACCACTACACCGCCGGGCCGCTCGAGCCCGTCGCCCTGGCCTCCCTGGCCGCCCCCGTGGTGCACGCGCTCGCCGTGGAGGACCTCGGCCCGGAGCGGGTGGGCGAGGCGGTGGCCGCGGTGCCGCGTGCGGACGAGGCGCACCGCCTCGAGCTCGAGCCCGGCACGGGCCGCCCCCTGCACGCGCTGCAGAACGCGGGCGTGGTCACCCTGGCCGGCCTCGTCAAGGGCCGCGGCGGACGCGACCGCGCCGCCCGCCTCCTGCAGCTGCTGGCCGCGCTGATCGGCCGCGAGACCACGCCGACCGAGGCGGCCGTGCGCGCCGAGTCCCGCGCGCAGCACCACACCCGGGCCGCGGCGTGGCTGCTGCGCTCGGCGGGGACGCTGGACGCGGACCCGGAGGCGGTGCTCGAGGACGTCGCCACCCTGCGCGCCGCCCCCGTCACCGTGGCGGACCTGGCCCTGCTGGCCGGCACCCTCGCCGCCCACGGCGTGCACCCCGTCACCGGCGAGCGCGTCCTCGGGCAGGAGACCGTCCGCGCCGTGCTCTCCGTCCTGGACGCGTGCGGCATGGACACCCTGGACGGCGCCTGGGCGTTCGACGTGGGCCAGCCGGGCTGGGCCTCCTCGCGCGGCGGCACCGTGCTGGTGGTGGTGCCCGGCCACATGGGGATCGCCGTGCACTCGCCCCGCGAGGCCGAGGACGACGACGTCCTCCCCCGCGCCGCCCTGCAGACCCTGCGGACCCTGGTGCGCGAATTCGAGCTGCACCCCTCGCAGGCCGCCGGCTCCCCCCGCGCGGCCTTCCGCTCGCACTACCGCGTGGACCAGGCCCCCTCGGGGTCCGTCCGCAGCGCCCGCGTGCTCGAGGCCCTCGCCGCCCACGGCGACCACGCCCACGTGATCGAGCTCGGCGGACACGTGGGCTTCAGCCAGGTGGACGCCCTCGCCCACGTGCTGCGCACCCTGCCCGAGTCCCTCGAGACCCTCGTGCTGGACATCCGCTCCGTCAGCTCGGTGTCCCACGCCGCACGCGTGATCGTGGCGCAGTGGTTCGCCGGGGCGCTCGCGGACGGCCTCGACGTGCTCCTGGTGGACCGGGACTCCGCCGCCGTGGAGGCCCTGCTGGCCGCCGCCCGGGAGGCCGGCGTGGACCTGCCGGACCCCTGCACCGACGACGACGAGACCCGCCCCGGCTGCTCCGGCGCCGCGTTCCAGTTCTTCGACTCCCGCTCCCGCGCGGCCCAGTGGGCCGAGCAGCGCCTGCTGGCGCGGCACGCCCCCGAGCTGCTGCCGGACTCCGCGGAGGAGGCCGCGATGGCCCCGCTGCTGCAGCACCTCTCGGAGGAGGACGCCCGGACGCTGGAGTCCATGATGGACGAGCGCGTCTACGAGGACGGGCAGATCATCCGTCGCGCCGGCCAGCCGTTCGGGGGGATCTACGTGATCACCTCCGGCCGGGTCGAGCTCACCGGCCAGGGCACCGGCGGCCGGCGCGTGCGCCGCACCGTGCTGACCCCGGGCATGACGTTCGGCGAGATGGCGCTCGGCCAGCCGGGCCGGCAGCCCTCCACCGTGCGTGCCCGCGGCCGGGTGACCACGCGCGTGCTCACCGCCCAGGTGATGTACGCCCTCCAGGAGGCGTCCCCGCGGCTGGCCATGGTCCTGTGGGAGGCCCTGGCCCGGGACGCGTTCACCGCCCTGGGCCAGCTGATCCGGGAGACCGGCGCGCTGCAGGACTGAGCGCCCCGCCGGCGGACGCGACCCGCGGGGGCCGCGCCCGCTGAGATCCTGCCCCGAGCCGGGGCGTCAGCGGCCCAGCACGTGGCGCAGCGCGCCCTCCAGGGCCGGATGGCGCATCGTGTAGCCCGAGGCCACGATCCGGTCCGCCACGGCCTTCTGGTCCGCCTCCACCGTCTCCGCCGCCCCCTCGGCGCCGAGCAGCAGGCGGGGGCCGAACCCGGGGACCGGCAGGGCGGACGGACGGCGCAGCACGCTCCCGAGGGTGCGGGCGAACTCCTTGGCCGTGACCGGCTCGGGTGCGGTGCCGTTGTAGGGGCCGGCGACGTCGTCGTCCAGGACGGCGTGCGCCAGGATCCCCGTGATGTCGTCCAGGCCGATCCAGCTGATCCAGGGGCTGCCGTCGTGGCTCTGGCCGCCGGAGACGGCCATCGGCCCGCCGGCGCCGATCAGGAACAGGGGCAGCATCCGCTGGAGCATGCCGCCGTCCGGGGAGAGCACCACGCCGATCCGCACGCGCGCCACCCGCACGCCCAGCGCCTCGGCGGCCACGGCCTCGGCCTCCCAGTCGGAGACCACCTCGGCGAGGAAGTCGTCCCCGGCCGCCAGCTCCTCCACGAGGCCGGAGCCGTAGGGGCCGGTCCCGGCGTCCGCGCCGTACCAGCCCACGGCGGATCCGTTCACCAGGTCCGGCCGGTCCTCGGGGTCGAGCGCGGCGATCGCCTGCACGAGGGTGCGGGTGCCCTGCACGCGGGAGGCGTGCACCGCCTCCTTGTGCCCGGGGGTGAAGCGCCCGGCGATCGGCTCGCCGGCCAGGTTCACCACGACGTCGGCCGCGCGCAGCGCCTCGGCGTCGACGGTCCCCCGCAGCGGGTCCCACAGGGCGGTGTCCTCTCCGGTCACGGCCCGGGCGTCCCGGACCAGGCGGATCACCCGGTGCCCGCCGGAGCTCAGCAGGGCGCACAGCTGCGTGCCGATCATCCCGCCCGCGCCCGTGACCGCGACGGTGCGGCGCGGACCGCCGGTGAGCGGGCCGGGGTGGGCGGCGTGGAAGTCCAGGTCCTCGGCGAGCACGCGGGCCCGGTAGGCGAACTGGCGGCGCAGCTCGGCCTCGAACAGCGCCTGCGCCTTCGCCGAGGCCGCCCCGCCGACGCTGGGCACCCGGCCCAGCAGGGACTGCGCGGGCAGCGCGTACTCCACCCGGTCCAGCACCACGGTGCCGGGGCGGCCGTCCGGGGCGTCCGCCTCGCTGGGGGCCGCGTCCTCGAACAGGTGCGTGTGGGTCCAGGCGGCGAGCGGGCCGGAGGCCATCTCGTCCCGGAACATCCGCCCCTCCTCGAACGCCGTGTGCCGGGCCGTCCACGGGACCTTCGGCGTGGCCGCGGCGGGGATCCGCCGGGCCAGGCCGGCCGGCAGGGACCCCTTGAGGAAGCCGCCCGCGGTGTCCGCCAGCAGCCCCGCGCCGCCGGGGGCGGCGATGCGCAGGCGCGTCTCTGAGCCCACGGCCAGCCCGTCCGTGGGGCCGGACACCAGCTCGGAGGCGAAGGGCGGGTTCAGCCGCTGCAGCGCGCCGGGGTTCGACATCCACCCCCACACGGTCTCGCGGGGGTGGGCCAGGAGGGTGCGGTGCTCGAACACACGGGTCTGCGTCATGGGCCCACTGTGGCACACGCCTCGGACAGGGCATCGGGTCGGGGCGCGGCACGGGAGAATGGGGGCGACCGACGACGCCGTCCCGTGAGGAAGCCATGACCCACCCCGCCGCGATGCTCCCCGAGCTGCGCTGGACCGCCGCCGCCCTGCCGGACACCGAGATGACCCTCGTGGCCGTCTACTCCCCCGAGGACGACGCCGTCCGCGCCTCCGGGGTGGCCGTCCCCGCGGACACCGAGCCGCCGGCCGCGGCGATCGGCCGGCTGCTGCTGGAGCTCATGGACCGGCTCGAGGCGCTCGCCCCGGCCACCGCCGAGCGGGAGATGGACCCGCGGCCCGTCGAGCCCCGCGCGGGTGTCGAGCAGCCGGTGGCCGACGCGCTGGCCGCCTACGCCGCCGGGGACCTCGCCGCGCTGGACGGCCTCGCCGTCGTCCAGCCCGGCACCGCGTTCCGCCAGGCCGCGTGGGCCGCGCTGCGCGAGGTGGCCCCCGGCGCCCCGGTCACGTACGGGGCACTGGCCGAGCGGGCGGGCTCGGCCCGTGCCGTGCGCGCCGCGGGCGGGGCCTGCGCGGCCAACCTGGCCGCCGTCGTCGTGCCGTGCCACCGCGTGGTGCCCGCCTCCGGCGGCACGGGGGGCTACCTGTACGGGACGGCCGCCAAGGCGGCCCTCCTGGCGCACGAGGCCCGGCACGCCTGAGACCCCGGACGGAGAGGACCTCCCGCTGTGCGCAGGGTCGGCCAGGCAGCCCGGAGGGGCCGCAGCGCTCAGCTCACTTCGAGAGCTTCGCGATGATCGCGTTGAGCGTCTCGGAGGGGCGCATCACGGCGGAGACCTTCTCGAGCGCCGGCGAGTAGTAGCCGCCGATGTCGGCCGGGCTGCCCTGGACGCCGTTGAGCTCGTCCACGATCTTCTGCTCGTTGGCCGCGAGCTCCTCGGCGATCGGCTTGGCGGCCTCGGCCAGCGCGGCGTCGTCGGTCTGCTTCGCCAGCTCCTGCGCCCAGTACAGCGCCAGGTAGAAGTGCGAGCCGCGGTTGTCGAGCTGGCCGGCCTTGCGCTCCGGGGACTTGCCCTCGGTGAGCAGGGTGCCGGTGGCGGCGTCGAGGGTGTCGGCCAGCACCTGCGCGCGGTGGTTGCCGTTGTGGGCGGCCTCGTGCTCGAAGGACACGGCCAGGGCGAGGAACTCGCCGAGGGAGTCCCAGCGCAGGTGGTTCTCCTCCACCAGCTGCTGCACGTGCTTCGGGGCGGAGCCGCCCGCACCGGTCTCGAAGAGGCCGCCGCCGTTGATCAGCGGGACGATGGAGAGCATCTTGGCGGAGGTGCCCAGCTCGAGGATCGGGAACAGGTCCGTGTTGTAGTCGCGGAGCACATTGCCGGTCACGGTGATGGTGTCCTCGCCGCGGCGCATGCGCTCCACGGTGAACTTCGTGGCCTCCACCGGGGACATGATCCGCAGGTCCAGGCCCTCGGTGTCGTGGTCCTCGAGGTACTGCTCGACCTTCTTGATGAGCTCGCGGTCGTGGGCGCGGGTCTCGTCCAGCCAGAACACGGCGGGGGTCTGGGAGGCGCGGGCGCGGGTCACGGCCAGCTTCACCCAGTCCTGCACCGGGACGTCCTTGGTCTGGCAGGCGCGCCAGATGTCCTCGGCCTCGACCTCGTGGGAGAACAGGACCTCGCCGGCGGAGTTCCTCACCTCGACGGTGCCGTCCGCCTCCATGACGAAGGTCTTGTCGTGCGAGCCGTACTCCTCGGCCTTCTGGGCCATCAGGCCCACGTTCGGCACGGTGCCCATGGTGGTGGGGTCGTAGGCGCCGTTGGCCTTGCAGTCGTCGATGACCACCTGGTAGATGCCGGCGTAGGAGGAGTCCGGGATGACGGCCAGGGTGTCCTGGGTCTCGTCATCCTTGTTCCACATCTGGCCGGAGGTGCGGATCATGGCCGGCATGGAGGCGTCCACGATCACGTCGGAGGGCACATGGAGGTTGGTGATGCCCTTGGCGGAGTTCACCATGGCCACGTCCGGGCCGTTCTCGTACGCGTCGGCGATGGCCTTGCGCACGCCCTCCGCGGTCTCGGCGTCGAGCTGGTCCAGGCCGGCCTCGATGGCGGCCAGGCCGTTGTTCGGGTCCAGGCCGGCGGCCTCGAGCTGCTCGCCGTACTGGGCGAAGAGGTCGGCGAAGTAGGCCTTCACCACGTGGCCGAAGATCACCGGGTCGGAGACCTTCATCATGGTGGCCTTGAGGTGGGCGGAGAACAGCACGCCCTCCTCCTTGGCGCGCTTCACCTGCTCGGCCAGGAACGCGTCCAGGGCCTTGGCGGACATGAACGTGCCGTCCACGACCTCGCCCTCGAGGACCTTCAGGCCCTCCTTGAGGACCTTCTTCTGCCCGTCCCTGCCGGTGAACTGGATGGTGAGGACGTCGTCGGCCGGGAGGGTCACGGACTTCTCGTTGGCGCGGAAGTCGTCCGCGCCCATGGTGGCGACGGCGGTCTTGGAGTCCTTGCTCCACTCGCCCATCGAGTGGGGGAACTTCTTGGCGTAGTTCTTGACCGCCTTGGGGGCGCGGCGATCGGAGTTGCCCTCGCGGAGCACAGGGTTCACGGCGGAGCCCTTGACGGAGTCGTAGCGCGCCTTGGCGTCCTTCTCCTTGTCGGTCTTCGGCTCGTCCGGGTAGTCGGGCAGCGCGTAGCCGTCGGCCTGCAGCTCCTGGATCGCGGCGCGCAGCTGCGGCACGGAGGCGGAGATGTTGGGCAGCTTGATGACGTTGGCCTCGGGGGTCTTCACCATCGCGCCGAGCTCGGCGAGGGCGTCGTCGGTGCGCTGGTCCTCGGGCAGGACGTCGCGGAAGGCGGCCAGGATGCGGCCGGCCAGGGAGATGTCCCGGGTCTCCAGCTCGACGCCCGCGGTGCCGGCGTACGCGCGCACGATCGGCAGCAGGGAGGCGGTCGCCAGCATGGGCGCCTCGTCGGTCAGCGTGTAGATGATCTTCGACATGCGGTGCTCTCTCCTTCGCACGGGGCGCGGTCCGCGCCCTGAGAGTCGTGGATGCAGTGTTTCCGGCGTCACTCTACCGGCGGCGCGTCCCACTCCCCAGAGCACGACGCCGGACGTCCCGGCGTCGTGCTCCATCGGCATCAGCCGTGGAAGAAGTGGCGCGCCCCGGTGAGGTACATCGTGATCCCGGCGGCCTCGGCCGCGGCCACGACCTCCTCGTCCCGCACGGACCCGCCGGGCTGCACGACGGCGCGCACGCCGGCGTCGATCAGGATCTGCAGGCCGTCCGCGAACGGGAAGAAGGCGTCCGAGGCGGCCACGGCGCCGCGGGCCCGCTCCGGGGCGCCCTCGCCGGAGACGTTCTCGGCGCCGCCGGCGGAGGAGACGTCCTGCCCGCCGGTCTGCGCCGCGCCCAGGGTGTTGGCGCGCTCCACGGCCAGGCGGCACGAGTCGAGGCGGTTGACCTGGCCCATGCCGACGCCGACGGTCGCCCCGTCGTGCGCCAGCAGGACGGCGTTGGACTTGGCGGCGCGCACGGCGCGCCACGCGAAGGCCAGGTCGGCGAGGGTCGCCTCGTCCGCGGCCTCGCCGGCGGCGAGGGTCCAGGCGGCAGGGTCGTCGCCGTCGGCGTCCACCGCGTCGGCGATCTGCAGGAGCATGCCGCCGGAGACCTGCTTGGCCTCCACCCCGTCCCGCGCGAAGCCCTCGGGCAGGGCCAGCAGGCGCAGGTTCCTCTTGGCGGTCAGGACCTCGAGCGCGTCGTCGTCGAAGGAGGGGGCCACCACGACCTCCGTGAAGATCCCCTTGACCTGCTCGGCCATGGCCTTCGTGACGGGGCGGTTGGCGGCGATCACGCCGCCGAACGCGGAGACCGGGTCGCACGCGTGGGCCTTGGCGTGGGCCACGGCCACGTCCTCGCCCTCGGCGGCCACGGCCACGCCGCAGGGGTTGGCGTGCTTGACGATCGCCACGGCGGGGACGGCGTGGTCGAAGGCGGCGCGCACGGCGGCGTCGGCGTCCACGTAGTTGTTGTAGCTCATGGCCTTGCCGTGCAGCAGCTCGGCCTGGGCCACGCCCGGGGCGGCCTCGCGGTCCACGTAGAGGGCGGCGGGCTGGTGCGGGTTCTCGCCGTAGCGCAGGGTCTCGGCGCGCTCGAGCGCGAAGCCCGCATAGGGCGGGAAGACGGGGGCGTCCTCGGCGTCGGCGTCCTCGCCGAAGTGCGCCGCGGTCCAGGCGGCCACCGCGTTGTCGTACGCGGCGGTGTGGGCGAAGGCCAGCGAGGCCAGGCGGCGGCGGGTGCGCAGGTCGAAGCCGCCGGCCTGCGCCGCGGCCACCACGTCCCCGTAGCGGGCCGGGTCCACCACCACGGCCACGGACGCGTGGTTCTTCGCGGCCGCGCGCACCATGGAGGGCCCGCCGATGTCGATCTGCTCGACGACGGCGTCCTCGTCCGCCCCCGAGCGCACGGTGTCCACGAACGGGTAGAGGTTCACCACCACGAGGTCGAAGGGCTCCACCTCGAGGTCCGCCAGCTGCGCCACGTGGTCCTCGCGGCGGCGGTCGGCCAGGATGCCGGCGTGCACGCGCGGGTGCAGGGTCTTCACGCGCCCGTCGAGGCACTCCTGGAACCCGGTGACGTCCGCGACCTCGGTGACGGGGACGCCGGCCGCGGCGATGCGCTGGGCGGTCGAGCCGGTGGACACGAGGGAGACGCCGGCGGCGTGCAGCCCGGTGGCGAGCTCCTCCAGCCCGGTCTTGTCGTACACGGAGATGAGGGCCCGCTTGAGCGGGACCTCGTCCAGGACGGTGGTGGCGGGCTGGGCAGAGGACACGGGGGCTCCTTCACGCGGGTCGAGCGCGGTGCGCGTCCCGTCGCAGCACGTGCGCGGGCGCCTTCCGCAGGCCGCGGACCAGTCTAGGTGGAGGGGGGCCCGCGACGACGGCGCCCTCCCCAGGGCGCCGGGCCGCGCCCCCGGCCCGGGCACGGGCCTGTCCCCGGGCGGACCGGGGCGCGCATACTGTCTTCTGACCGGCCCGGGCTCCCGCGGGCCCACCGCTACGGAGGCTCCGCCGTGCCCTCGTCCGTCCACCCCTCGCCCGCCGCCCCCGGGCACGCGTCCGCCGTCACCGGCGAGACCGTGGTCCAGGAGCTGCCCTGGCGCTGGTCCGTGCAGGGCCGCATCTTCCTGATCGGCGGCCTCGGCTTCATGTTCGACGCGTGGGACGTGACCCTCAACGGTGTGATGATCCCGCTGCTGACCAAGGAGTGGGGCCTGTCCAAGGCGGACGCCGCCTGGATCGGCACCGCCAACCTGATCGGCATGGCCGTCGGCGCCTTCCTGTGGGGCACCATCGCGGACCGCATCGGCCGCAAGGCGGCGTTCACGTGGACGCTGCTGATCTTCTCCGTCTTCACGCTGGCCGGTGCGCTCTCGGACTCGCTGCTGTGGTTCGCCGTGTTCCGCTTCCTCGCGGGCATCGGCCTGGGCGGCACGGTGCCCGTGGACTACGCGCTCGTGGGCGAGTTCACCCCGAAGCGCCTGCGCGGCCGGGTCCTCACCGCCATGGACGGCTGGTGGCCGGTCGGCGCCGCCCTGTGCGGCCTGGTCTCCGCGTGGCTCGTGGGCACGTGGGGCGACTGGCGCCTGCCGCTGATGGCCATGGTCCTGCCCGCCCTGCTCGTCTTCGCCGTGCGCCTGGGCATCCCCGAGTCCCCGCTCTACCTCATGAGCCGCGGCCGTGAGGCGGAGGCCCGCCGGATCGTCGACGGCATGGTCGAGCGCACCGGCGCCGAGCACCGCGACTACGTGATGCCCGCGGTCGAGCCGCAGCGGACCGGCGCCGGCGGCGCCGTGTTCGCCCAGCTGGCGGCCGTGTGGCGGTACTCCCCGCGCATCACCGCCGCCGCGTGGCTGCTGTTCGTGGCCGTCATGCTCGTCTACTACATCGCCCTGCAGTGGCTGCCCACGTTCCTCATCGAGGCGGGCTTCGAGCAGTCCCGCGCGTTCATCACCACCTCCGGCATGGCCGCCGCCGGCCTCGTCGGCGTCGTCGTGTCGGCCGTCCTCGTGGAGGCCACGGGCCGGCGCTGGCTGCTGGCGGCGAGCGCCGTCGTCGCCTCCGGCCTGCTGGTGTGGCTGGCCGCCGTGCTGGGCGTGCCCGGCGCGGCCCTGCCGCTGGTGCTGGCGTACGGGTTCACGGTGCAGATCGCGATCCCCGTGCTCTACACCTACGTCTCCGAGCTGTACCCGACGACGCTGCGCGCCTCCGGCTTCGGCTGGGCCTCCGCCGCCTCGCGCGTGGGCGCCGGCCTGGGTCCGCTGGTGTTCGTGGGGACCCTGGTGCCGGCCCTGGGCCTGCCGGGCGCCTTCGCGGTGACCGGCGGCCTCGTGCTGCTCGCCGTGGCCGTCATGTTCGTGTGGGCCCCGGAGACGCGCGGGCGCGCGCTCGAGGTGGCCGAGGACTGACCTCCCGCTCCGCCCGGGGAGGAATCCCTCCCGCTCCGGCGGCTCGGGGCCTACCGTGGTGGTCATGACCCAGCCGTACCGTCCGCAGCCCGGCCCGCCGACCGTCGTCGTCCAGCAGTCCCGCAACACCCTGATCGGGTACCTGCTGTGGTTCTTCCTGGGGCACCTGGGCGTGCACCGCATGTACGTGGGCCAGTGGATCACCGGCCTCGTGCAGCTGCTGCTGTTCTGGGGCGGCACCGCCACCGCGTGGCTGCTGATCGGCTGGATCCCGCTGGCCGTGTGGTTCGTGTGGTGGGTGGTGGACGCGTTCACCCTGCCCGCGAAGATCCGGGCGGCCAACGCGCGCGAGGCCCGGCGGGCCCACCCCCCGCAGACGCGCACCCTCTGACCCCGCCCCCGGGCGACGACGGGCCCCGCCTCCTCGAGGCGGGGCCCGTCGGGTGCGTGGACGCGGGACCGGTTCAGATCGCGGGGACGGCCCGCCCCTCGGCGAGCTCCCCGAGCACCCGCAGCAGCAGCGCCCGCTCCTGGACCTTGATGCGCTCGTGCAGGGTCTCCTCGGTGTCCGTGTCCAGCACGGGGACGGCGGCCTGGGCCAGGATGGGGCCGGTGTCCACCCCGGCGTCCACCAGGTGCACGGTGCAGCCGGTGACCTTCACCCCGTGGGCCAGGGCGTCCCGCACCCCGTGCGCGCCCGGGAAGGACGGCAGCAGGGCCGGATGGGTGTTCACGATCCGGCCCGCGAAGCGCTCCAGCACCGGCGCGCCGAGGATCCGCATGAACCCGGAGCACACCACCCAGTCCGGCTCGCGGGCGGCGATCGCGTCCGCGAGCGCGGCGTCCCACGCGGCGCGGGAGGCGTGCTCGCCCGGGGCCACGGTGAAGGTCTCGATCCCGTGGGCCTCGGCCCGGGCCAGGCCCTGGGCTCCCGGGACGTCCGAGCCGACGGCCGCGATCTCGACGGGCAGGGCCCCGGAGGCGACGGCGTCGAGGACCGCCTGGAGGTTGGTGCCGGAGCCGGAGACGAGGGCGAGGATGCGCATGGCCCCCATCGTAGGGTGAGGGGGTGTCCGCCACCCCGCCCCCTCCCGTGACCCCGCCGGCCCGCCGCCCCGAGGGCGAGGACCCGGCCCGTGCCCGCGTGGGCCGCCGCCTGCTGTGGCAGTCCGCGGTGCTGCTGGCCATGGTGCTGACGTTCACACTCGTGCTGCCGTGGAAGCTCGTCTCCCCCGTCCTGGCTGTCGTGGCCCTCGTGCTGGGCGTGCTCGTGTGGACCGGGTCGCGGGGCCTGGACCGCTCCGGGACGGCCAGGGCCGCGGCGGGGGCGGGGTCCGCGCTCGCCCTCGTGGGGCTGACGGTGGGGCTGCTCCCGGCGCTGCTGTGGAACGAGACGACCGCCTACGAGCAGTGCACCGGCTCAGCGGTGACCGTCCGTGCCCAGCAGGAGTGCGCCCGGGAGTTCACCCGACTGGTGGAGGAGCGCACGGGCGTGACCCAGCTGGGCGGCTGAGGCCGCCCGCCGATCCGCGGCCGACGCCCCGGTCGGAGCTCAGCCCCGGGGGCGACGCGGCCGGGCACGGGGTACCCGCACCGGACGCCCCGGCCGCACCGGGCCGTCGCCCGTCTCCCGGGCGTGGCCCCCGGACGGGTCCGGGCGTGCCGGCTCCTCCGGCGGGGTGTCCGGCCGGGCGCCCCCGCCGGCGCCCAGGGCCGTCGAGCCGGCCCCGGTGGGGACCCGCTGCTGCGCCGGCGCCTCCCGCCGCGCCTCGATCGGCTCCGTCCGGGGGCCCGTGGCGGGCGCCGGGGACGTCGCCTCGGCCCGCTCCGCGGCGTCGTCCGCCTCCGCGACGCCGCGGTCGGAGGCGGGGACCTCGTCGTCGGAGGGCTCGCCCTCCCGCGCGGCGGGCCCGGGCGCGACGGCCGTGGAGCCGCGGCCCAGGAGGCGGCCGAGGTGCGGGGCCGGCAGCGCGGGCAGGCGGAGGCGGGGCCCCTCGCCGTCCTCCGCGACGTCGGCGTCCCGGGCTCCGGCGAACGGCAAGATCAGGGTGCGCCCGGCCCGGACCGGACGGTCCATCACGGTCAGGGCCACGAGGTAGCCGGCCGCGCAGCCCAGCGCCGTCCAGCCGGCCACCGCGAGGCACACGGGCGCCACGGAGGAGCCGATGCGCGTGAGCGTGCCGACCCCCAGTGTGCCCTGCGTCAGGGACAGCGGCACCAGCAGGAACAGGGCCGTCAGCAGGCCCAGGAGGACGGACTGGACGAGGGTGGAGAGGGTGAGCGAGGCCCAGCGGGCGTCGAGGCGGGCGGCGAGCCAGTCGTCGAGGTGGTTCTCCCCCTCGCGCAGCAGCCACCAGCCCGCGAGTGCGCCGGCCGCCACGGGCACGAGCACGAACACGGGGAACCAGGGCTGCCAGGTGGCGGGCAGCGCCTCGAGCACGGGCAGTGCGGGCACCGGTGCGGGATGGGCGCCGAACACCGAGTAGAGGCTCTCCGAGCCCACCCGGAAGCCCGGCCCCGCCGTCCAGGCCACGGCCCACGCCGTGAGGGTCGGCAGCCAGCCGATCTGCAGCAGAGCGAGCATGAGGCCCCCGACGGGGCCGGCGTCGACCATCTGCTGCACCCGCACCGCGGAGGCCCAGTGCACGGCCAGGGCGAGGGCCACGAGCAGGGCGTTGAGGGCCACGAGCCCGGCCAGCGCCACCCCGGCGGCCCGGGCCAGCGCCCACGCGTAGGTGCCCGCCCAGCGCTCGTACTGGGAGCGCCGGGCGATCCGCTCCGTCAGGTCCAGGCCGATCAGGTGGGCCCACGTGCCGGCCTCGCGCCGGGCGCCGGCCACGGCCGCCGCGGTGAACAGCAGGCACGGCAGCAGCACCCCCGGCCACGGGTCCACGGACAGCCGGCCCGCCCCCGGCAGGAGCGCGCAGGTCAGCGCCACCGCCCCGTACGCGGCCACCGCGCCCGCGAGCGCCTGCCACGCCTGGTCCCGGTACGACGCGCGGGCCAGGCGCCGCCCCGCCCGCCAGCTCAGCCAGAGCGGCAGCAGGGTCAGGCCCCACGGGACGAGCCACACGGTGCTCGTCAGCGCCTGCGCGTCCGCGGCCGGCAGCGGGGTGGTGACCGTCACGGGCACCGCGTGCAGGCCGAGCCACAGGGCGCCGCCGGTCTGGACCACGTCCTCGATGTGCGAGCCGGAGAAGCCGCCGGTGATCCACACCAGCAGGGTGGGAACGAGCACCGCGGCCAGGCTCGTCAGGGCGGTGACGAGGGCCTCCACCACCCCCTGGAGCCACAGGGGCAGGGGCACGGGGCGCAGGAGGCTCGGGACGCGGGGGTTCACCCGTCTATGGTGCCACCCGGGGGGACGCGCCCGCCGGACCGGGCCGGCGTCGTGCGGCACCGAGTGTTCACCGCCGTGCCACCGGCGGGTCGCCCGGGCCTGACCGCGCCGTGGCCTTGTGCCCCTAGCGTCGGGGCCATGCGCGTCGCCGTGATCGCCGAGTCGTTCCTGCCCCACATGAACGGGGTCACCCACTCCGTCCTGCAGGTGCTGCGGCACCTGCGCTCCCGGGGGGACGAGGCGATCGTGATCGCCCCGGCCGCCTCGTGGACCGCGGGCTGGACCCAGCGCGGCGGCGCCGGCCAGGCGCCCTCCGAGGTGGAGGGCTTCCCCGTGGTGGCCCTGCCGTCCGTGCCGATGTCCGGGTACGCCTCGGTGCGCGTGGCCTACGGGACCGTGGCCCGCCTGCGCGGGCTGCTGGCCGCCTTCCGCCCGGACGTGGTGCACATCGCCTCCCCCTTCGTGCTGGGCTGGCGCGCGGTGCAGGCCGCGGAGGAGCTCGGCATCCCCTCGGTGGCCGTGTACCAGACCGAGGTCCCGCGGTACGCCGCGAAGTACGGCGCCCCATGGCTCGAGGACGTGCTGTGGAACCACGTGGTGCGCCTGCACAACACCGCCACCCTCACGCTCGCCCCGTCCTCCTTCACGCTGCGCCAGCTGCACCGCGTGGACGTGCGCCGCGTCCACCTCTGGGGCCGCGGCGTGGACACGCAGCGCTTCCACCCGGCCAAGCGGGACGGGGCCCTGCGCGCCGAGCTCGCCCCGCACGGCGAGCGGCTCATCGGCTTCGTGGGCCGGCTGGCCCACGAGAAGCAGGTGCAGGATCTGGCCGTGCTCTCCGACCTGCCCGGCACCCGGCTCGTGGTGATCGGCTCCGGCCCGCTGCGCGAGCAGCTCGAGCGCCGGCTGCCTGGCGCGCACTTCGCCGGGTTCCAGGGCGGGGAGGACCTGGCCCGCCACGTGGCCAGCCTGGACCTGTTCGTGCACCCCGGCGAGTCGGACACCTTCGGCCAGACCCTGCAGGAGGCCATGGCCTCCCGGGTGCCCGTGGTGGCGGTGGGCCGGGGCGGCCCCCTGGACATCGTGGACTCCTCCCGCACCGGCTGGCTCTACGAGCCCGGCCGTCTGGACGAGATGCGCGAGCGCGTGGCGGACCTGGTCCACGACGACGCCAAGCGGGACGCCTTCGCCCAGGCCGCGTGGGCCTCGATGCAGGGGCGGACGTGGCCCGTGCTGTGCGAGCAGCTCGTGGACCACTACGAGCGCGCCGTCCGCGTGCAGCGCCGCCGCCGCGGCGAGCTCGCCCGGCGCTTCCTGGACATGCCCGGCTCCCTGGCCGGCCGCGCGGGCCGCGGGTTCGGCTGACCCGGCCCGGCGCGCCTAAGGTCGGGGGCATGACCGCCACCGACGTCCTCGACCTGTCCTCCCCGCGCCGGCTGGCCGGACGCACCGTCCGCCCCGTGGGCTTCGGCTGCATGAACCTCGACCACGGGTACTCGCGGTTCCCGGACCCGGCCGACGCCGTGGACCTGATCGTGCGGGCCGTGGAGGACGGTGCCGACCACCTGGACACCGCCACCCTGTACGGGCGGACCGCGAACGAGCGCCTCGTGGGCGAGGCATTGCGCCGCCTCGGCGCGGCCGCCCGCGAGCGCGTGCTGCTGGCCTCCAAGTGCGGGCTCACCCGGGACCCCGACCGGCCCGTCGACGGCCGGCCGGAGACGCTGCGCGCCCAGGTGGACGCGTCGCTGGAGCGCCTCGGCCAGGAGCGGATCGACCTCTACTACCTGCACCGCCTGGACCGGCAGGTGCCGGTGGAGGAGTCGGTGGGGGCCCTGGCCGAGGCGGTGGCCGCCGGGAAGATCGGCCACGTGGGGCTCTCGGAGATCTCGGCCGCCACGCTGGAGCGGGCCGCGGCGGTGCACCCGATCGCGGCCGTGCAGAACGAGTACTCGCTGGCCACGCGCAACCCCGAGTGGGGCCTGCTCGAGGCCTGCCGACGCCACGGCACCGCGCTCGTGGCCTTCTCCCCCGTGAGCCGCGGGCTGCTCACCGACGCCCCGCCCGCCATGGAGACCCTGCCCGAGGAGGACATGCGCCACCGGATGCCGCGCTTCCAGGAGCCCGCGTGGCGGACGAACCTCGCGCTGCGCGACCGCCTCGCCGCCGAGGCCCGCCGCCTCGGCACCGCAACGGCGTCCCTCGCCGTCGCGTGGGTCCTCGCCCAGGGCGAGGACGTGCACGCGCTCCCGGGGACCACGTCCTGGGCGCACTGGACCGAGGACCGGGACGGCCAGGCCGTCCGCCTGACCGCCGACGACGTCGCCCGCCTCGACGCGATCGTCAACCACGCCACCGTGGCGGGGCCGCGGTACAACGATGCGCAGCAGGCCACGGTGGAGACCGAGACCTCCCCCTCCTGAGTCGCGGAGGCGGCCTCCGCGCTCGTCGGGCCCGGGTCGTCGACGTCGTGCAGGTCACATTCGCGGGCTGATCTGCGGTCCCTGCCACACTGGCTCCGATGCCCCCGTCGGAGGGGCCACGGCAGCGTCGCCGGGCACGGGTCCCCGTCCGTCCGGACGCGCCCGGCCCCGCATCGACAACCGACGCCCCGCAGGGCGTCAGACCAGTGGAGGTAGTCCCATGCATCAGGCCCTCGAGACCCTGCGAGACCAGGTCTTCGCCCGCAACCCCGGCGAGGCCGAGTTCCATCAGGCCGTGTCCGAGGTCTTCGCCGCCCTGGACCCCGTGGTGGAGCGCCACCCCCAGTACGTGGAGGCCGGCATCCTGCACCGCATGTGCGAGCCGGAGCGCCAGATCATCTTCCGCGTCCCGTGGGTGGACGACCAGGGCGTGGTGCAGGTCAACCGCGGCTTCCGCGTGGAGTTCAACTCGGCGCTGGGCCCGTACAAGGGCGGACTGCGGTTCCACCCGTCCGTGTACCTGGGCATCATCAAGTTCCTGGGCTTCGAGCAGATCTTCAAGAACGCCCTGACCGGCATGCCGATCGGCGGCGGCAAGGGCGGCTCCGACTTCAACCCGGCCGGCCGCTCGGACGGGGAGGTCATGCGCTTCTGCCAGTCCTTCATGACCGAGCTGCACCGCCACATCGGCGAGCACACGGACGTGCCCGCCGGCGACATCGGCGTGGGCGGCCGCGAGATCGGCTACATGTTCGGCCAGTACAAGCGCCTGACCAACCGCTTCGAGGCCGGCGTGCTCACCGGCAAGGGCCTGACCTGGGGCGGCTCGCTCGTCCGCACCGAGGCCACCGGCTACGGCGCCGTGATGTTCGCCGACTCGATGCTCCGCACCAAGGGCGAGTCCATGGACGACCAGCAGGTGCTGATCTCCGGCTCGGGCAACGTGGCCATCTACGCCGCGGAGAAGGCCGCCTCCCTGGGCGCCACCGTGCTGACCGCCTCGGACTCCGCCGGCTACGTGGTGGACCCCGCGGGCCTGGACCTGGACCTGCTCAAGCAGATCAAGGAGGTCGAGCGCGGCCGCATCTCCGAGTACGCCGAGCGCCGCGGCGGCGCCGCCCGCTACGTGGCCGGCGGCTCCGTGTGGGACGTGGACGGCACCGTGGCCCTGCCCTGCGCCACCCAGAACGAGCTGGACGAGACCGCCGCCAAGGGCCTGGTGGAGCGCGGTGTGAAGGCCGTGGCCGAGGGCGCCAACATGCCCACCACCGAGAAGGCCACCGAGCTGTTCCTGGACGCCGGGGTGCTCTTCGGCCCGGGCAAGGCCGCCAACGCCGGCGGCGTGGCCACCTCCGCGCTCGAGATGCAGCAGAACGCCTCCCGCGACTCGTGGGACTTCGGCTACACCCACGAGCGTCTCGAGAAGATCATGCGGGACATCCACGACCGCTGCGTGGAGACCGCCGAGGAGTACGGCACGCCGGGCAACTACGTGGCCGGCGCGAACATCGCGGGCTTCATCAAGGTCGCCGACGCGATGCTCGCCCAGGGCGTCGTCTGATCCGAGCCCGGGGCTGAGCCCTCCGGCCCGCCCGGCCGACCGCGCGCCCGGTGTCCCGCCAGAGTGGCCGCATGACGTACCCCGCCGCCCTCTCCCGTTCACTGCTGCCCGGCCACGGGCCGCTGCTGGTGCTCGGGGCCCGGGCCCCGTTCCGGGACGCGGTGGCCCCGCTCGACGTCCTGGCCCGCGCGCACCCCGGGATGGTCGGGGCCTGGGCCACGGCGGCGACGGAGGAGACGCTCGGCTCCCGCGCCGCGGTGCGGCGGTGGGAGCGGGCGTGGGGGTTCGCGGAGGGTCGATCGGAGTCGGCCGGTGAGTCGTACAGCCGGGCGCTGATCCACGAGCTCGACTTCGCGCCGCCGTCCTCCCTGCAGCAGCGGCACGTCGACGCGACGGGGCGGGAGGTGGCCCGGACCGACTTCTGGTGGGCGTCCGTCGGGGTGGCTGGGGAGTTCGACGGCCTCGGCGAGTACGACCTGCCGCTCCACCGCGGGGACGAGGCCGCCCGTCGCGCCACGGTCCGCCGGGAGAAGGAGCGTGAGGTCGCCCTGCAGTCCGTGACCCGCGGGGTCGCCCACTGGACGTGGGCCGACCTGCGGCAGCCCGAGTGGCTGGCGCGGATCCTCACGGCCTACGGGATCCCCCGCGCCCGGTGAGGGGCCGCTCTGGCGCGGGACCTCCTCCGACCGACCCTGTGCGACATCACCGCCGTCCTGACCGGCGGTGATGTCGCAGGGCCTCGGTCAGCCGGAAGAACCCTGCGGGGATGTCGCAGGGCCTCGGTCAGCCCGCCAGCGCCGCCTTCTGCTCGGCGGTGAGCCGCACGGGGCGGCCGGTGTCCCCGTCCACGAACACCATCACGGAGGCGGCGGTGGCGCAGAGGGTGTCGTCCACGCCGTCGTAGAGCTCGTAGCGCACCTCCACGGACACCGCCTTCACCGCGGCGACGCCGACGCGCACCCGCAGCGGCACGGGCCGGTACGGCATCTGCGCGCGGTACTTCACGGTGTGCTCGGAGACGAACGTCCGCACGCCCGGAGCGACGCCCTCGAGCAGGTCGATCGGGGCGGTCCCCCCGCCGCCGGCACCCGTGTTCGCGGGCACCCCGAAGGCGGCCACGCGGGCCTCCTCCAGCAGCTGCACCACGGCGATGTTGTTGATGTGCCCGTAGGCGTCCATGTCCGCCCAGCGCAGGGGGACGCGGACCTCCACCCACCGGCCGGGGGCGTCCCCGCCGGAGGCGCCGCGCGTCGTCGTGCCGCTCACGCCCGCGCCCCGTCCGGGGTCAGGACTGGGCCGAGACGTCGACGTCCCGGGCCTGGTCCTGGTCGGCGCCCGTGGCGGGGAGGGGGTGGCCCTCGCCGCCCCGCCTCCCCGCGTGGGCGGCCTGGGCGGCCTCGTCCTCGCCGAGGATGTCCTCGAGCCAGCCCTCGGGGTGGACGTCCACGAAGTCCACGGGCAGGATGCCCAGGTCCTCGAGCTGGTTGGACAGCGCGGCGCCGTCCGGGCCGTAGCACCACGGGATGCCCGGGGTGGAGTGGCGGGTGTCCTCCGCGCGGCCGCCGGCGAGCAGGGCCTCGGACGGGGTCAGCTGGCGGATGACGATCGCCTTGACCTTCTCCGGGTGCCTCGTGGCGAACTCGGCGTAGATCTCGGGGTCGTGCTGGCCGTCGTCGCCCACCAGGATCCACTGCATGTCCGGGAACTGCTCAGCGAGGCGCTCGAGCTGGGTCACCTTGTGCTCCTGGCCGGAGCGGAACCAGCGGTCCTTCGTGGGCCCCCAGCTGGTGAGCAGCAGCGCGCCCAGCGGGTACAGGTTGCGGCCCAGGAAGCGGGTCAGGGTCTGCGCCACGTTCCACGCCCCGGTGGACAGGTACACGACCGGCGCCATGGGCTCGGCCTCCGCGATCCGGCGCAGCAGCACCGCCATGCCGGGGGTGGGGGTGCGGGCGTGCTCGTCGATCACGAACGAGTTCCACGCCGCCAGCAGCGGGCGCGGCAGGGAGGTCACCACCACGGTGTCGTCGATGTCGGAGACCAGGCCGACCTTCGCCTCGGGCGACGTGATGTAGAGGTCCATGGTGACCTCCTCGTCGTCGCCCACGCTGAGGGTGGCGGTGCGCCAGCCGGGCTCGAGCTCCACGTCGAGGACGACGTCGACGACGCCCATCCGATCCGCGCGCACCGTGGTGGTCAGGTCGCCGACCTGCACCTGCACCTGCGCGTAGGCCATGGGCGGGGCCACGAAGTTGCGCCAGCCGTGCACGCCGTCCGCCACGACCTTCGAGAGGCGGCGGCCGTTGAGGAAGTCCTCATCGTTCGCGATCACCACGCGGGAGAGGATCCGCACCCACGAGGTGCTGCCGTAGCCCGTGAACGCCATGAGCGTGGGCACGTAGCCCTTCTTCAGGGCCCGGGAGCGGTGCCAGCGGTTCCAGGACTCCTGGAGATGCGTGGCGAGGTTCTCGGCGGAGGTGGGTCCGCCGTCCGTGGCCAGGCGCTGGCGGCGGGCGGGATCGGACTGGGCTGCGGAGGCGGCGGAGGGCGCGGACATGGGACCAGTATCCCGCA